>DAOUCL010000235.1:0-11349 GCA_034432015.1 Dehalococcoidia bacterium | reverse complement strand
CCGGACCAGGACGGCGCTGGCGATGAGGCTCAGCCCCCAGTTAATCCAGGCCAGGACCATCGAAACGAAGGCCGTCAGGGCGACGGCTTCCCGGGGATTACGGGGCAAGCCGGCGAGCCAGTTAAGGAGTCGCCGGACCGGCGGCGAAGTTGACAGCACGTAACCGGTGACGATAATCAGGCTCATCTGCATGGCAAACTCGAGGAGCACCCAGAAGCCGTTTCCCCAGTGCTGGATGAGGGTATAGACCTTGGCCGGGGTCGGCGCACCCGGGGCCGCAAGGAAGGCCAGCAGGAAGGTGATAAAGGTCAGAATTACGGCGATGATCCAGGAATCGGCACATACTGGGTGCTCCAGCGGGTCAATGCGGTAGCCAGCCGCTGCAGCATGATACACCTCCCCCCTTTCGCTGATAGATTCTAGCCCGGCGGCTAGACGGTTTCAAAACTCGGGACAGCGGCGGGGCTTTGCGGTTTTCAGAGTTTGCGGCTGGAGGTCAGGGCCCTCACCCCCCGGCGGGAGAGGGGGAGTCAGGGGTGAGGGCCTGAGCCGCCGGGGCGCCGGCTTTGAGGCGGGAGAATAGACCGGCCGGCCCGTGCTGGCGGACGGCCGGGTACGGGCTTGGTTAAGGCGGACTCGCCGGGGGCCTAGGGGGAAGAGCCCGTCCGGCCCACCACGGCATTGTAAGCATTCAGACGGCCGTTTGCCCAGTACGTCCCCGTGCCTGCGATCTTATCGGCCCCGTTCTCGATGCGGCTGCGGACACAGGAGTTGGTTCCGCAAGCTCCCGTCGACCAGACCAGTCCGGCGACGCCGGCCACGTGGGGGCTGGCCATGGAGGTACCGCTCAAAGTCCCGTACTTGACACCGAAGCCCCAGATCCGGTTCCGGTGGTCCGGGGCCGTCGATAGAATGCTGACGCCGGGGGCGGCGATATCCACCCAAGTGCCGTAGTTAGAAAACGAGGCTTTGTTATCGTTCTGGTCGGTGGCGGCCACCGCGATAACATTGGCGTAATAAGCCGGGTAGCTCGGGGCGCTCGAGCCGGAGTTTCCGGCCGCCGCCACCAGCACCACGCCTTTATTCCAGGCATAGTTGACCGCGTCCTCAACGGTGCTGGAGCCGGTCGAGCCCCCTAGGCTCATATTGATGACCTTTGCGCCATTGTCGGCCGCCCAGACAATCCCGTTAGCAATCCAGGACCAGGCGCCGCTGCCGTTGTCCCCCAGAACCTTCACGTTGTAAAGGGCACAGTTCGGACACGTTCCGGCGACGCCCAGGCCGTTGTTGGTTGCGGCCGCGGCGCTGCCGGCCACGTGGGTCCCGTGGCCGTATTTGTCGTCAAAACTGCCGCTCGTCGTAAAGTTTACGTTTTGCGCGACCTTGGACCTGAGGTCCTCGTGGCTCTGGTCGATGCCGGTGTCCAGAATGGCGATGGCCACCTGCGAAGTGCCGGTAACGACCGCCCAGGCGTCGGGCGCCTGGATCTTCGGGTACTGCCACTGCTGGCCGTAGTAGGGGTCGTTCGGGGTCCAGATCGCCGCGTAAAAGCCGTTAACCTCGGCGAAGACAACGTTGGGGCTTCGCCGGTAGGCCTCAACGGCCGCCCGCTCCCGGCCCGCCGGCACCCGGACGACCTGAACGTCGATGGCGGGGATTACCTCCCGGGGCTGGCCCCCGGCCTGCCGGTGGGCGGCCGCAACCTCAGCCCCAGGCGTCCCCGGCCTGAACTTCACAAGAACCTCGCCCGGGACGAACTCGTCCGTTGCCAGGGCCGGCCCCGTCCCGGCCTGCGGCAGCAAGAGGGCCGCCGCCACAAGGACGGCGACAACCACCCAGAGTCGAGAGTTCGGCTTCTTTCTCAAGCAGCACCCCTGTTTCTTTTATTGGGCCCCGCAAAAAAGCGGAGCATCCTGCCTGTGCCGTTCCCAGGCTCCGCCCGGGCACTCCGCTTCTTCGCCCTTGAAACCTTAATACTACCTTTTAGGGGCACGGCCGTCAAGGGCACCGGCCGGTAGTTTAGTAGCTAAATTCGCAGAAACCGGCCTGGACCCCTCGGCGTGGTCCCGATCCGCCGTGGCGGGGATGCTGTCCGTTAAAATAATCGCGAGTCTTTTAGCCATTCACACAGGTAACCTGGTCTATGGGAGATACACGGCCGGCCCCATCCGATCAACCTGTCCCCGACCGGGCCGGTTGGTCCCTCCGGTGGCGCCGGTTCCCGGTCGGCCCGGGCCAGCGGGCGGCCTGGGCCTATCAGGGGGTTGTGGTTGCCCGGCGGACCCGGTTCCAGCGGGTTGAAATCCTAGATACGGTGGCCTTCGGGCGGGCCCTCTTTCTGGACGGCCTACCCCAATCCGCCGAGGCCGACGAGTTCATTTACCACGAGGCCCTGGTGCACCCGGCCATGGTCTGTCATCCCCGGCCCCGGGTGGTCTTCATCGGCGGCGGGGCCGACGGCGGCGCCCTGCGGGAGGTGCTCCGACACCCTGACGTGGAGCGGGTCTGGCTGGTGGACATCGACGAGGAGCTGGTCCGGCTCTGCCAGGAGCATTTGCCCTACGCCCCCCCCGAGCTTTTCGCCGACCCCAGGGTAACCGTCGAGTTCGGGGACGCCTACGAGGTCCTGATGGGGGCCGGGCTGGGCGCCTTCGACGCGGTTATCTTGGACCTGACCGACCCGGGCATGGCCCTCAGCCGGCGGCTTTACACCCCGGAGTTTTTCCGGGCCGCGGCCGCCCGCCTCCGGCGGCCGGGCGTGCTGGTGGTTCAGGCCGGGAGCCTGCGGCTGACGAACCTCGGGGCCCACCTGGGGGTGGTCTCCGCCATCCGGGGGGCCTTTCGGGTTGTCCGGTCCTACTGGGCGGACGTGCCCTTTTTCGGGGAGGTGTGGGGCTTTGCCCTGGCGGCGGATGGCCTCGACCCCCGGTCCCTTCCCCCCGAGGAAGTCGACCGCCGCCTGCGGGAACGGGGAGTTTCGGGCCTCCGCTTTTACGACGGTGAGACCCACACCCAGCTTTTTGCGCTGCCGAGATACGTCCGGACCGCCCTGGGCGACCCCTAGCCGGTCAGCCGGAAGCTCTGAAGCATCCGGTCAAAAATAGGCAAAAGCTGGGAGTAGTTCTCCCGGGTGGCCGAAAGCCGGAGCATAAACCACCGGTCCTCGGCCAGCAGGAGAACCACGTTGTCCCTCATATCCCGGTTCCGGGTAGTGGACCGGTAAGAGACCACTACCCGGCGGGCCGAGCGGTTGGCCACCGTCGTGGTCGTCTCAGACTCCACCTGGGCGGCGGCCAGGGAGGACCGAACCTGGGCAATAAACTGCCGATAGAAGTCATCAAAGCTGGTATTCGGGTCCGACCAGAACCGGACTTCGACCAGGTCGTCGGAGAGGGTTGGGGCCGAAAAGACCACCGCCTCCAGCGCCTGGAACATCTCATCTTTGAGCCAGTTGGCTGGGTAGTCGATGGCGAACTCAAAATCCGGATTTTCGTAGGTTTCCCAGGCCGTCACCTGGGCCGGGTTCGGCCGGGGAACCGGCCGGACCCTAAGTTCTTTCCGTTCCCAGCGGGGCTGGTCGCCGGCCGCCAGCCGCAGGACGGCCAGGGAAAGCTCCCGAGCGGCCTTCGCCCGGTTGAGCAGGTCATCGGCGTTGGCCAAGTCCACGATGGGTTCGCCGTTGACCTCGACGATTACGTCGAAAGGTTCCAGTCCGGCCTGCTCGGCCGGACTGCCCGGATATACCCCGGTGATGAGAACCCGGGCGGTGCGGGGCAGGTTAAACTGCGTAAGCACCTCGTCCCTCAGCTCGACCATGCGGATACCGATCCAGCGGGTGGTGCCGTCCCCGCCCGGGACGGCCGCCCCCAGCTGGGCCTGAATCTGGTCCTGGGCGGCGATAATAACTACGAGGGGCAGGCCGATGCAGAGCAAAAGAAAGGCGACGCCGGCCAAGCCAGCTACGATAAGTCGTTCTCGCGTTGACATATTGCTAACTCACTCTAGCACACATTTGGGGAGGGTGTAAATGGCAGTCGAGACCTGGCGTCTCATCGTGGACCCGCCCCGGCCAGGGGCCTGGAACATGGCCCTGGACGAGGCCCTTTTGGAGGCGGTGGGGTCCGGCAAATCTCCCCCGACCCTGCGATTTTACGGCTGGGACCCGCCCTGCCTCTCCCTTGGGGCCTTCCAGCCGGTGGCCGATATCAGCCGGGGAGCCTGCGCCGAGCTGGGCATCGACCTGGTGCGCCGACCGACCGGCGGCCGGGCCGTCCTCCACCACCGCGAGGTAACTTATGCGGTGGCCTTGCCGCGGGCGGTTGCCGGCCGGCCCCGTGAGGCCTATTTAAAAATCTGCCGGGCAATTTTGCGGGGGCTTGGGGAGCTCGGGGTTCAGGCCGATTTCGCCGCGGTGGGGTCCCACCGGCAGGCCGCGGGGCCTTCGTGCTTTGCGGCCGCCTCGGACTACGAGGTGCTGGTGGGCGGCCGCAAGCTGGTGGGGAGCGCCCAGGTCTGGCGCGCGGGGAACCTCCTCCAGCACGGGGCCGTTTTGCTGGCCGTTGACAGGTCCCTTTGGGCCCGGCTGATGGGCCGGCCGGATGGGGCCGATGGTCTGGTGGGCCTGCTTGAAGTGGATCCCAGGCTTTCGTTTGAGCGGGTGGCGGCCGCCCTGGCCAACGGGTTTGCCGTCGAGTTTGGGGCGAAGCCCGTTCTTGGCGGCTGGGGGCCCTCTGAGCTAGAGCATGCGGGCAAACTTGTGCGGGGAAAATACGGCCAGCCGGGCTGGACGGAGCGGGTCTGAGTTAAAATATATAAAAGGCCCCCGTAGCTCAGCTGGATAGAGCGGCGGCGTCCTAAGCCGCGCGTCGGGTGTTCGAGTCACCCCGGGGGCGCCAGATAACTCGACCGGGCAGGTTATTTTGCCTGCCCGAATTTTTTCTTGGGGTGGCCGTCCGCAGGGCGGCACAGGGCTGTAAAATAGTGGCGACGGACCGTGACGCAACCGAACCGCCCCAACGCTCCCGCACCCCACCGCACCACCCGGCTCCTGCTGACGGCCCTGGGCATCCTGGTTTTTGTTTTGGTGGCCGCCCCCACCGTCCTCCTTTTCCTGGCCGACGAGGCGACGGTCAGGGCCATCGTTTCCCGGGCGGGCATCTGGGCCCCCATCGTTTATATCCTTCTTCAGGCCGCCCAGATCGTCTTCGCACCCATCCCCGGCCAGTTTATTACCCTCGCGGCCGGCCACGTTTTCGGTCCCTTCTGGGGCTTTATCTACAGCCTAATCGGAACCGCCCTCGGCGCATCCGCCGCCTTCTGGCTTGCCCGCCTTTTCGGGCGCTCCCTGGTGGAGCTCCTCGTTGGGCCCGACCAGCTGGCCGACTGGGAACGCCGCTGGCGGCCGGATCGGCCCGTCCTCTGGTTCGGTATCCTCCTTTTGCCGGTGCCCGACGCCGTCTTTTATCTGGCCGGCCTTACCAGGATCAAGTGGCGCTCGTTTTTAATTGCGGCCCTGCTGGGGCGGGCGCCGGGGCTCCTTCTGGCGACCGTCTTCGGCTACGTCCTGGGGGAACTTCCCTGGTGGGTGCTGGTTCCGGCGGTGGCCATTCCCCTTGGGGCCTACTGGCTCCTGCAAAAGCCCCTGGCCAAATTCCGGCGCCGCCTCCTCCGCCGCTGGGTCCGGACGGTGGGCCGAAACCGCCCCAAGCTTTAGGGGCTATCCGGCAGCCGGTAGGCCTCCGGGGCCGGCCGGTAGGGCCGCAAAAGCCAGTAGGGACGCCGCAGGGGGCCCCGGGCCGGCCGGGCAAGGCCCAGCCAGCGCCGGTAGACCGCCATGGCCCGGTTGGTGTCCACAACGATGTCCCCATAGCGGTCATCAGGCCCGGCCTTTTCGAGCCGCACCTTCTGATGCCAGCAATGCTGGCCGCTTATCGGGTCCGGCTGAACCGGAAAGGCCAAGTTCTGGTTTACCCCGGCGTCCTCCCACCAGAGGCGCTCGGTATCGGGGTCGGGACTTTTAAAGGGCTTCACCCCCTGCCGCTGCCGGAGCCGCCAGCGGCCCGGCCCCAGCTCCTCCAGGTCGGCCAGGGCGCTGGCAATCTTATTGGTCCCGACTTCGGGGTCGAGGCGCCAGCGGCCGATGTGGTGGGAGCAGCCCACTACCCCCGGCCGGATGCCTTCGGTTACCCAGGCCCGCAGGACGAAGTAGCCGATTTCGGTGTGGACCTTCACCAGGTCGCCGGTTTTGATGCCCAGCCGGCGGGCGTCCTCGGGGTTAACCCAGAGGGGGTTCCGGTGACTGAGTTCGACCAGCCACTTGGCGTTGGCGCTGCGGGTGTGGATGAGGGTCGGCAGCCGGAAGTTGGGCATAAGCACCAACTCGTCCCGGCCGAGGTTCTCCGGGTGGACGTGGCTCTTTATGTAGGTGGGAACGGCGTACTCCGGCCAGCCCCAGTCCCGCAAAGTGGTCGAGTAAAACTCGAGCTTTCTTGAGGGGGTCGGAAACCCCCAGTAAATCTGCCCGTCGACCTCAACTCCCACCGGCCGCCGACCCCGCTCGTCGGGCAGGAAAGCCGGCCTCGGAACGATATTGGGGCCGGGCTTCGGAGGCGTCCGGCTGTAGACGATCCCCGTTTCGGGGTCGATTTCGGCCCCGGCAAGCTCTTCGGGCGGCGGGCTTTCAAGAAATTCCGGATTCGGCCCCGGCCGGATTAAAAAGGCCCCGTATTTGCGCATGTATTCGAGGGGCGTAAGCCCCTCCCGGGCGGCCGCTTCCGGCAGGCCCGGAATGCTGTTTTCGAAAATCCACCGGTAGTACTCGTCGACGGTGACCTTCTCCCCGGGCCGGTAGGGCGACTCGTAGTACCGGCGAATGCCGAGGCTTCCGTCGGGGTCGATGCGCCAGGAAAGCTCAATCCAGAACTCGTCTTCTTCCCAGACCTCGCCGGGGTTGACCTCGTAGGTGAAGTTTACCTGCCGGCCGGCCTTGGCCAGCGCCACCCGCCTTACCGGCTGGCGGAACCCGACCCAGGTCCCGGCATGGGTCTCCTGGCTCATCAGGTCGTGGCGCTCGGTGCCGTGGCCCATGGGCAGGACGTAATCGGCAAACCAGGCCGTCTCCGACCAGGTCGGGCTGAGGGCCACAACCAGGCCGAACTTCGACTCGTCCCGCAGCGCCTCCACCCAGCTCAGGCCGTCGGGGTTGGTCCAGACCGGGTTGTAAACCCGGAAAAAGTAAACCGAAACCCGACCCCGGCCCTCTTTAAGAAAATGGGGCAGAAGGTAGCTCAGCTCGAAGAAGGCCAGGGGGTATTCCCGGGGCCACAAAAGCTCGTTCCAGACCCGCTGGGGCGGCGGCACTTTAAAGGGCCGGGCCACCCACTTGTCCCAGGCGTTGGCCGAAACCCCGCCCGGCCGGCCGATACTGCCCGTAAGGACGTTCAGAAAGAAAAGACAGCGGGCCACCATCCAGCCGCCCAGGTTGCCGGCGGCGGCGTTGCGCCAGATGTGGGTCGAAAGCCGGCCGTCGCAGCCGGCGACGACCCCGGCCACCTCCCGGATGAGGCCGGCCGGAACCCCGCTTTCCCGTTCGGCAAACTCGAAGGTGAAATCTTTATAAAGCTGGCGGAGGCGGGCCTCAAAGGCCTCGAAGGTCAGGGGGTCTTCGGGGTGCTCGGCCCGCAGATACTCGTCCCAGTTGACCCAGCGCCGGACGAACTCCCGGTCGTAGCGTCTGGTCTGGATGAGGTGGTTGGCGATGGCCAGCAGGATGGCCGCCTCCGAGCCGGGCCAGGGGGCGAGCCAGTAATCGGCCTTGGCCGCCGTATTAGAGAGGCGGCTGTCGATGACGATAAGCTTTGCCCCCCGCTCTTTGGCCTCGATGATGCGCTGGGCGTGGGGGTTAAAGTAATGGCCGGTCTCCAGGTGACTGGAAAGCAGGAGGATAACCCGGGCATTAGCGTGGTCGGGGGACGGCCGGTCGTAGCCCATCCAGAAGGCGTAGCCGGCCCGGGCCGCCGAGGAGCAGACGTTGGTGTGGCTGTTGTGGCCGTCAACACCCCACGACTGGAGCACCCGCTCCATGTAGCCGTCATGACCCGGCCGGCCCACGTGGTAGATAACCTCGGTGTAGCGGCCGGCCTTAAAAAGCTCCCGCATCCGGCCGGCGATGTCGTCTAAGACTTCGTCCCAGGTAACCCGCACCCATTTACCCTCGCCCCGCCGCCCCGCCCGCCGGAGGGGATAAAGAATCCGCTCGGGGTCGTTGACCTGGTTCAAGGTGGCCGGACCCTTGGCGCAGTTGCGGCCCCGGGACCCGGGATGGGCGGGGTTGCCCTCAAGCTTTTTGACCTCAAAGGTCTCCTTGTCCACGTAGGCCAGAAGCCCGCAGGCGGCCTCGCAGTTAAAGCAGACGGTCGGGACGAGCTGGTAGCGGCGGGGAACCCGCCGGGGCCAGGCCTTCGGGTCGAACTCAACCCAGTCGTCCCACCGCTCCGGCGGCGGGAAGGAGGCCAGACGCACCCCCTCAGGGGTTTGCTGAACGGGCAGGGGTCCAGGTTCGGCCATGGTGCGTTCCCCCTAGCTGTTGGGAATCTCCTGGGGGGCCATCACAAAGGCCCAGTTGTAGGCGAAAAGCCCGGCCAGGGCCGCCAGAGCCCCGACGGCCCAGGCCGCCACGGACGGCAGCAGGGCCAGCAGTCCGGCCAGGAGCAACCCGATGCCGACGGCGCCCAGCCAGAAGAGGCGCCGGTAAGGCCCCCGGGTAATCCGCTCGGCCGCAAGCCGGGCGTGGGCCGTCGGGTGGGGGCCAAAAAGCTCCGAACCGAGAAAAAGGGCGTGGAAAGCCAGGGCGCCCACCAGGACTCGGCGGAGCAAGTCGGCCTCGGACCCGTCCATCAGGCCCAGGGCTGCCCCGGGAAGCAGGAATCCGGCCCCGGCCAGAACGGCCTCGGCCAGCAGGGGGGCCAAAAGGAGCGGGCTCTGCCAGAGGTCCCGGCCCTCGCACTGGCCGAAAAGAAAGGCCGTGTACCCGGCGGCGGCCAGGGCGAGCAGGGCCCCCGGCCAGGCCAGGCCGTTGGCGATTCCGCTTAAGCCCAGGAGGCGAAGCGCCCACCAGAGGCCGACCCAGACCCCGAAAATCCCCAGGATATACCCGCCGAGGGCCAGCCAGGAACGCCGCTGGGCCCTGAGCAGGACGTAGATAAAACGGTCAGGCCGGTCAAGGTCAAGAACGAGCAGCAGGGCGGTGACGGCTACCAGCAGGGCCGAGGCGAGGCCGGCGACGGTCCCGAAAAATGCCACGGACTGAAAGGGGCCGAGGGCCAGGCCCGGGGCCGACAGCAGGTAAATCCCGGCCCCGGCGGCCTTGGTCACCAGGTAGGCCGGCACCGGCCAGTGCCAGGGCCGCCCGTGGGGAACGTCGTAGACGGTGCGGGCCGGGGGTCCGGCCAGGGTTTCGGGGACCTCCGGCCCGGTGTAAACCGTCGGGCCCCACTCGGCAAAGATATACTGGTCCCGCCGGGCGGCCTCCGGGCTTAAGGAAGCCTCATCGGCGTCGATATAAAAGAGCTTGGGCCGGGTCCCCCGCTCCGGGCGGCGGACCGAAACGTCCCGGCCGGCCAGTCGCCTTGAGATTTCGCTTTCGGGGTCGTCTAAATCCCCGGCGATGATGGCGTGGGTCGGGCAGACGATGACGCAGGCCGGCTCCAGGCCCAGGTCGGTCCGGTGACTGCAGAAGTGGCACTTGGCGGCGGTGTGGGTTTCGGGGTCGATGTAAATGGCATCGTAGGGGCAGGCCTGCATGCAGGCCTTGCAGCCGATGCAGCGGTCGGGGTCAAACTCGACGATGCCGTCGGGCCGCCGGTACATGGCCCGGGTTGGGCAGACGTACACGCACGGGGGGTTGGCGCAGTGGCTGCAGCGGGTAACCTGAAAGTACCGGCGGGCATTGGGAAAGGTTCCCTTTTCGACATATTTGACCCAGGTCCTGAAAACTCCCAGGGGCACGGCGTTCTCCAGCTTGCAGGCCACCGTGCAGGCGTGGCAGCCGATACACCGGGACTGGTCGATTAGAAAACCGTAATTGGACATCGGGCCTCTTGCACGAGTATACCCGAGCCGGGGGATCGCCGGACGCAGGGGACCGGAAAATTTCGCCTCCCCGGGGCGGGCCGAGGTAGCGGGTAAGCTCCCAGCAGTGGACGTCCGGCGGGATGTCTTCGCTGCGGACGCCGGCGTCCACGGGAATCAAAACTAGATTCGAATAAGCCTTTCGTGGGCGTGGCCCCGGGGCGGCGGCTCATGGCGGCATACCAGCCGCCAGACGGCCCTGGACGGGTCAACATCGGCCGGAAGAAGACCTTTCTGCAGTCCCGGCATCCCGGCCCCAGGCGGCAGGACTTTAGGAAGGTCGGCCGTCCTGTAGGTCAGAATCTCGACCCGGTAAAGATAGAGCGCGCCCCTGGCTCTGGACAAACTCGACCCTCGGCCGAGAAGGGGGCCATATTTTGAGGCGATTTTAAAACGTGCCAACCGCCCAATAAACCCGGGAAATGATTAGCTGTCGGCAATCCCGGGCAAAAAGCCCTGATGGGCCCCTCCGGCCCCCAGCCCGGACGGCGCGGCGTATAAAAAGCTTGCGGCTCAGGTTGCCCGGGCTACTGACAGCCCGGGCACGGTACCCCGAACCACGAAAGGCAAACGCAAAGACCCTGAAAAGTCCCGCCCGGCTGCGGCGGACGGGCCCCAGGGTCCCGTCCTGGGCCTTGTCGTCCGGCGGATTGTCGAGGGATTCCGGCCCCTGCGCACCCTCCGCTTCGGCTCGCCCGCCCGGGGTGAAGGCGGAAGATGGGGCGATATTGAACTTCTGCTCGTGCCGCCGGAGGTTGCAGACAAACGGCAAGCCACAGAAGAGGCCCTACGTTGGCTTAAGTTCACCCGAGGGGACCTGCCGGAGGCGAGACGCTCGCTAAATGCTGAGAAAGTCGTCGATGATTTGCCGAAGCACCCCTTCGGGGGCGGCCCCCTGGACCCGCCGGCGGTCCCCGAAGACCAGGGTGGGCGCGGCTCGAATTCCCAGCCGGCGGGCCTCGGCCAGGTCGGCCTCCACGGCGGCCCGCGCCTCCGGCCCCCGTACGTCCCGCTCCCAACGGCCCAGGTCCAGCCCCACGTCCCGGGCGCACTCCCACAGCACGCCGAAATCGGCGATGTCGCGGGTCTCGACGATATGGGCCCGCTGAATCCGGTCAAACGTGGCCCAGTGGGCCGCCGGCCCGCCCTGGAACTCGGCCGCCTTACAGGCCAGGAAGCCGGGCATCGACCGGGCGTAAAGCAGTTCCAGGTCGGCCGCCA
>DAOUCL010000234.1:0-2241 GCA_034432015.1 Dehalococcoidia bacterium | reverse complement strand
GGCTTTGACCCCGTTAACCTGGACCGCCTGGAAGCGAAGATTCCGGGGCTGAAGGCCGCGATTGAGCTGGTGCCTGTGCCGGCGGTGGGGATATCGTCGTCGGAGATTGCCCGGCGGGTTGCCGCTGGTGAACCGTTCCGCTACCTGGTGCCGGAGGCCGTATACCGCTACATCGAGGCCCACCGCCTTTACCTGCCCTCCGCCCAGCCCCTCCCAACCGCCGACCCGTAATCCTGGCCCCAAGACCCTGGCTAAATCTGGCTCCGGGCTTTTAAGCGGAGCCGGAAGGGCGGGAGCGTTTAGCGCTCCCAGACTTTGATCCGTACCCTGGCGGGGGAACCCGACCCCAGCAGGCCCGGCCGGTTTTGCAGGATAATGCCGCCCCCAACGGGCACGGTGCACTTGACCCTGGCCACCCGCACCTTCTGCCGGCTGCAGTCCGAATAGTAGCTGAACGCCTGACCGGCGACCAGCCGCTGGTAACTGTCGGACGATGGGACGACGAAGAGGTCGACCTCCCGGTCTGAGGCCAGCTCAATCTCGAGCCGGGTTGGGTTATCGTGCCCACAGCTCGGGAGGAATTGGGCCCAGCTGGCCGGGTCACCTTATCTTCGTCGACCATTAGGTCATATTTCGGGGTCAGGACAGGGTACATCGGGTCAGCGGGGTTCGGGCTGTGTCCCATTCCAAGGACATGGCCCAATTCGTGGATGGCGATCTGCTTTACCGTATCGTACGCGTAAGCCCGCCACCTGCCCAGGCAGTTGCTGTCCCCCAGGCCCACCAGAATGACCCGGCGGTCGGCCGTCATGCCCGCCCGTTCGCCGGCCCACTCTTTAACCCAGCTGACCTGGATATCCGCTTCGGCCGCAGTTGCGGTCTGACGGAAAAGGCTTGACCCAAGCCGCTGGTGCCAGTAGGTGATGGCATCAGAAACTGCCTGCTGGTAAGTCCGGTCGACATCGGAGGGGAGGGACTCGACGTAGACTGTCCGACTGCGAACGCCCAGCCCGCCGCTGCTTAAGTCAGCCCGGCCAGAACCAGCGGCTAGGATGGCAACCAGCACTAACAGTCCGGCGCAGGCTCCCATCAAGCCGAGGAAGCTAACACCCAAAACGCACCCGACCCGTCGGAGGGTGCGCCACGGCCCGCCCCTTGCTGACCGGGGCCGGGACCGCGCCTGGCTCGGAGCGGCGGCCGGGCGTGAACCTATGGGGCCTTCGGTGGTATCCGGGCTGGGGCAGTAGAGGATCTCATTCGGGCCCATGATTTTTCGGCCTTTTTGGGGAACTCCATCCGCCAGCCTGTAGATCGCCTGGAATGTCACTGAGAAGTGTTTCGGGGATACCGGTTCAACGTTAACCACCAGGAGGGTGCACTGTGGATCCAGGTATGCGACCGTCTGGTTTTTTCCAGATTAAACTCAGACGGTAATACTCAAAAAGGCTAAAGGTCAGCACTTTCATCTTCGCTCATCCCGGTCTCCGCTCACCGCGGCACAGGCTGGGCCTGTGCCGCTTATGGGATTTTACCCCGCCGACCTGCGAAACGCCAGGCCTGATGGTACGCTCAGTGCTGAGGGTGATGATTGGGAGCCAGCCAGGGCCTAGCAGAAAGCAAAGCAGCGGCTTGCTGGATTACCAGGCCCCGTCCGGGGAGCGGTGGGGTTGATTTTGGGGGCAGGCCGAAGCCGGTTACTCGGAGGGGGTCGGGTTTGCCGCCTGGGCCCGGCGCTCGGCGTCTTTAAGCTCATCGATATACTTCTGGGCGGCGATGGCCGCGGTGGTGGCGTCCCCCACCGCGTTGGTAATCTGCCGCACCAGCTGGACCCGGACATCCCCCGCCGCAAAGATGCCCGGGATGGAGGTCTCCATCCGCTCGTTGGTGATGATATAGCCGTTGGGGTCGGTCTTGACGGGTTCCCGGAAGATGTTGCTGTTGGGCACGAACCCGATGTAAATAAAGACGCCGTTCACCGGCAGGGTCCAGACCCTGCCGTCCTTGACGTTGCGAAGCCGAACCCATTCGACGGTCTCTTTGCCCCCGATCTCTTCGACGACGGTGTTCCAGATGAATTCGATTTTGGGGTTGGCAAAGGCCCGTTCCTGGAGGATGGGCTGGGCCCGGAGCTGGTCCCGCCGGTGGATGATGTAAACCTTGCGGGCATACCGGGTAAGGAACGTCCCCTCTTCAACGGCCGCATCCCCGCCCCCAACCACGGCCAGAACCTGGTCCTGGAAA
>DAOUCL010000233.1:0-21410 GCA_034432015.1 Dehalococcoidia bacterium | reverse complement strand
GGCTTCCGGCCTCGGGGTACGGCACCCCCCAGCACCTGATTTTGCCCGGCTTCTGCCTGGGGGTGTTTACCGCCCCGGTGGCCATGCGGCTGGTAAGGTCGGGGATGCTGGATGTCCTTTCCCAGGACTACATCCGGACGGCCCGGGCCAAGGGCCTGGCCGAGTGGGCGGTGGTGATGGGCCACGCCCTGCGCAACACCATGATCCCGGTGGTCACCGTCCTCGGCCTGCAGTTCGGCCAGTTGATGGGTGGGGCCGTCATTACCGAGACGGTCTTCGCCTGGCCGGGGGTTGCGCTGTTGCTCATTAACGCCATTTACCGGTCGGATATCCCGGTAATGCAGGCCGCGGTTATTACCCTGGCCCTCATCATCGCCGGGGTGAACTTTCTGGTGGATATAATCGTGGCCGTCCTTGACCCGAGGATCAGGCTGAGATGACCCACCCGATGCCCGACGGCGTATCGACGGTGGCCCGGGCCCCGGCCATCCCGGGGCGGCGGCCCAGGCCGGGCTGGCGGAAGGTGGCGCGGCGGCTCTGGCAGCTCCGGACGGCCACCCTAAGCGGGGTGTTTTTAGTCGGGCTGGTCTTTGTGGCCATCTTTGCTGACTTTATCGCCCCTTACGACCCCTACGAGGGGGAGCTGGTGAACCGGCTCAGGCCACCGGTCTGGGAGCAGGGGGGAAACTGGGAGCACATCCTAGGGACCGACCAGGTCGGCCGGGACAACCTGAGCCGGCTTATCTTCGGGGCCCGGGTATCCCTGGCGGCGGGGTTTCTGGCCACGGTGGTGGCGGGGGCCATCGGGGTGGCCCTCGGTTTGGGGGCCGGCTACATCGGCCGGCTGGCGGACACGGTCATCTCGACGGTTATAAACGTCCAGCTTACGGTGCCCTTTATCCTGCTGGCCCTGCTCTTCATTGGGGTGATGGGCCCCGGGCTGGTTATCGCCAACTACATCGCCGTCAACGTCATTATCGTGTTGGGGATCGCCTCCTGGCCCATCTACGCCCGGGTGGTCCGGGCCGAGGTTTTCAGGCTCCGGGAGCTGGACTTTGTCACGGCCGCCCGGTGTTTGGGCGTCTCCGACCTGCGCATCTTACTGCGGCACATCTTGCCCAATACGCTGAACCCCATCATCGTCCTGAGCACCGTACAGGTCGCCCGGTTTATCATCACCGAAGCCTTTTTGAGCTTTCTGGGTCTGGGCACGCCCCCGCCGACCCCCACCTGGGGGAGCATGCTTGCGGACGCCCGGCAGTTTATGTTTGACAAGTGGTGGCTTCCCACCTTCCCGGGGCTGGCGATCTTTATAACGACCTTGGCCATTAACCTCTTCGGCGACGGCCTGCGGGACTGGCTCGACCCATACTCGCGAAATCTTTAGACCTCAACGGGATTCGGGGCCGGCCGGGGCAAGCTTCCGGAAGACCCGGGTGTAAAGCTCGGCCAGAAATTCCTGGTAGTTTTTACGGCCCGTTTCGATCAATTCCATCGCCTGCTCCAGCTCCCGGGTAAATTCCTCGGATATAAGGTCTTTGTATCTTGCGACGAGGTAGGCGTAGACGGTTCGGCCGTGGCGGGTGGGAATAAGGTTCCCCCTGACGTTAAGGATATAACCCCGCTCGAAGAGGGTCTGGATGATGGCCGCGTAGGTTGACGGCCGGCCGAGACCCCGGGTCTTCATCGCCTCAACCAGGGTGGCAAAGTTAAAGGGCGGCTCCCCGGGAACGGCCTGAACTTCGAGGCGCTCAGGCTCCCAGGTGCCGTCGGGCAGGTCGAAAACGGTCAGGTTATTAAAAAACCGGGTGTAGCCGGGCGCGACCAGTTCGACCGGCTGGCGGAAGGCGGCTTTAAGGCCAGTGCCTACCAGCTCGGCCGCGATGGTGGCCGCCTTAACCACGGCCGGCTTAGCCTGCGAGGCTAAAAACCTTCGGACGATTAAGTCGTAAAGGCGGAGCTGGTCCGGGGCGGGCTCGGGCCGTTCCCGAAGGAGGGCCAGCTCGACCAGGTCGTCGGGGAGGAGGGGTCGGGTGGGCCGGATGCACTCGTGGGTGCCTACCGGCCCCCAGCTTCGGCCCTCAAAAAGGTCGGCGGCCCCCAGCCGCGAAAGGAGCTCTCGGCCCAGATTCCGCCCGGTCTCGGATACGTGGTAAGAATCGGTCCGGTGGTAGGTGATAAGGCCTTCCTCGAAAAGCTCCTGGGCCAGGCGCATGGCCGCCGTGCTGTCCAGCCGCAGAAGGTCCCAGGCATCTTTGAGCAGGTCGCTGGTCTGGTAAGGCGGGGGCGGGCCGACCAGCTCTTCCCGGACCTCCGAGCGGCTGACCGAAAGCTCGGGCAGTCGACCCGTCCGGCGCAGGGTCAAGGCCAGCCGGCGGTCCTCGGTAAAAAAGTCCACGGGCCGGCCGTCGCCGACGAAGGCCCGAACCCGGAAGATTTTCTGCCGCCTGCCTTCTTCCCGGGCGATGAGCCAGCCCAGCACCGGGGTCTGAACCCGGCCGGCGGAGAGGTTCCGGTTGCCGAAGGTTTGCTGAAGGTCTTCGCTCAGGGCGAAGCCCACCCAGCGGTCGGCAACCCGCCGGGCCAGCTGGGCCTGGATGAGCCCCCGGTCCAGCCCCCGGGGCTGATTAAAGCGGCGCAAAAACTCGCCCCGGGTGATCTCGTGCATCTCCATCCGGCGGCTGTTTCGGTTGTAGGGGTACAGATAGCAAAAAAGGTCCCAGGCGATCTTCTCGCCCTCGGTATCGGGGTCGGTGGCGATGTAAACTTCGTCGACGCCGGCCGCCAGCCGCCGCATAACCTCCACCAGGGGGCCCCGGTCCTGAAACTGGGTGCCCCCGCACCAAACGCAGACCGCCGCTTCGGGGGGGACCAGCCGCTGGCATTCCTGGCAGAGCCTGATGGGCTGAAACACCGGGACGAACTCCGACCCCGTACGTTCCGACCCCGGTGGTCAGGTCGGTGAAGTGGCCTAAGATGGCCGCCACATTTATCAGGTAGTTTCCGATGCTCACCTCGTAGACCCAGGCGGCGTCGTAAATCTGCACCGACGGCCGGCCGAAAAAGGCGGCGATGGTTCGGGCCTTGGTGGGCGATTCGACCACCACCAGGCAGGTCCTCACCGGGTCCCGAACTTCCAGGGGCTCCCCGGCCAGCGCCTGCCGGACCAGTTGGCGGTCCCGGTCGACCTCCCGGAGCAGGGACGGTAAATCCAGCCGGTCAAGGGGCTGGAACCCGACCTCGTAGCCGAAGGTGCGAAGGCGGCGCTGGAGCTGTTCGAAGACCCGGCCGTCCTCGACCAGGACCACCGAAAGCCCCCGAGTCAGGCCGAGGGGAAAGAGCCTGGAGCACCGGCCCGAGGCCTGAACATACCCCCGGGCGTCGGCAATCAAAAGATAAGGGCCGGTTTCCTCCCGCCGCACGACGACGGTCGGGTGGTTTTCGACCCTGACCCAAAAGTCCGGGTCGGCGAAGGCGGCCTCAAGCCGACCCTTTATGACCTCAACCCGGGCCTTAAGGCCCGGGTCGCCCAGAACCCGGTCCTCGGGGATGGGCCCCAGGTCCCGTAAAAACCGCAGGTCCTGAATCAGGGCGGAAGAAGACGGCCAGTAAGGTTGCAAAACATCCCGGAGGCTGACGAGAACCATAAAGAGTTGGGCCGGCACGTAAGAAACCGCCAGGGGGATCCGCAGGGCCGGCACACCGACGAAGAGGGTGTAGCGGACCGCCTCGGGGAGGTCGATCCCCCGGACCAGGGGATTCCGGACGCTGCTGAACCCGACGGCCACTTCGATTTCCCCCCGGCTGAAGGCGGCCTGGGCCTTGGCCGAAAATCGCTGGTAGCTTACGGCGTTTATACCCCGGTCCCGCAGGCCCGCAACGAAAGCTGCTAAGTCCTCCCGGCGCCACCTTTCGCTTAAAAAGACAAACCCGCCCGGCCCCAACCGTCGGATCAGGCCGGCGCAAACCTCCAGGAGGTCGCTTTGGTCAACGGGTAAGAAGGCATCGACGATATTCCGTAAAAGGGTCGCCGTCGACCCTACTTCGAACTTGAGAAGCTCTCGGAAGAGCCCAACCCGCCGGCTCCGAAGGTCCAGGGTGGCCGAAGCCGCAATAACCTGCCCCTTTACGGCGGCCCGGCTTCCCGACCGGGAAGAATCCGGGGTCCGGCTGAGGGCGGCCGCAATTTCGTCCGGGGTAAATCCGGCCAGCCGCAGGACTTTGTCGACGTTGCGCGGCCGGCGAACCAGCGAATCGGTGTCGTCGATGAAAATCAGGTCGAAGCGGTGGGCCGTAACCAGGTCGAACCTGGCGTGGAGGAACTGACCGGTAATGACGAGGATATCAAAATCGCCGGCCTCCAGCCGGGGCCGGTCTTTTGGGGAGCGAACGGCCAGCACCCGCCGCTCCCCCGCCACCCGCTTTAGCCGCTCGGCCACCTGGTTTAGCAAAAGCCGGGTGGGAACAATGTAGCAGACCTTGCCCGGGATGAAGCCGGCTAAAGTGATGCCGAAGGTGGTTTTGCCGTAGCCGGTTGGGGCGGTGAGGGCGAAGCTTTGGCCGCTAAAAAACTTTCGGGCCCAGTAAAGGGTTAGCCGGAAAGGCTCAAGGTTAAGCCGCTGCCGAAAGAAACCGGCATACTGGCGAACCAGCCCTTCCAGCCGGCACATGCCGGCGGCCAGACCCAGGTCGGCGCAGCGGCCGGCGGCGAGCAGGTCCCAGAACGCCTGCCCCAGCCGTTCATAGTCGGGCCGGCACTCCCCGAAGGAAATTATTTCGGCGGCGTCAGCTTCGCCGGCGTCGACCGGGCAGACCTTTAAATACCGAATGCGGATATCGGTATCCGCGATTTTCAAGCGATTTCGACAAGCCGCCAGATGACCGGGGCGTTATGGGCCCGGCAGGGGGGAAACCGCTCGCCCCGGGAGAGGGGTATTCGTTGCTCTCCGGGGCTCGGGCTGGCCGGGGTGCCGTCGGCGTGGCCGACGAATTCGTAAACCCCTGAAACCGGGGCGAATTCCCCGGTCCGGAACGTATCCCCGACCTTGGGTTTTTCTCGCCTTTCAGTCGGCATTTCAGGCCTCCCTACCAAATATAATGTTTAAGACAACCGTCACTTAGTTTACACACCGAAAGCCTTTTGGGCGTAGGCCGGTCGCCTGGCGGGCTTTCCGGTTATACTAGTAATCCCTAGAATTGCTGTAAGGGCGCCCTTACGGTTTGGGCGCCGAAAGCTAAAGAGCCCGGTAGGCTTCACTTTGACGTAAACGTCACCTTCGGGTATCCTTAAAAGGGTCCCATGGGCCGCTGGGTACTTATTCGGTTGCTAAAATTCCTCTGGAAGTACCGGGGCCGGGTTTTCCTGGCCTATTTTTGTTTGCTCGGCGCTTCGGCCTTTGGGCTGGCCATTCCCTGGCTCGTCAAAGAAGTTATCGACTTCGGCCTCCGGGCTGGCAACCCTGGCTACCTTTGGGTTTCGGGTGGGCTGGTGGTCCTCTTTAGTATTATTCGTGGGGCCTTCGCCTTCGGCCAGGGCTACCTTTCGGAGGCGGTTTCCCAGCGGGCCGCCTACGACCTGCGCAACGCCCTCTTTGACAAATTCCAGCGGCTTAGCTTCGCCTTCCACGACCGGGCCCAGACCGGCCAGCTGATGTCCCGGGCCACCGCCGACGTCGAGGGGGTAAGGGTTTATTTAAACATCGGCATCATGCGCCTGCTCACGGTGGCCGTTCTGGTTCCGGCCGTCCTTATTCTGGCCGTTCAGGCCAACATCCGGCTGGCGGCCATCCTTTTGGTGGGCGTTGCCGTCATCGGCCTCTGGGCCGTAAACATCTCGGCCCGGCTTCGTCCGGTCTGGCTCCAGGTCCAGCAGGCGATGGGCGACTTGGGAACGGTCCTGCAGGAAAACCTGGCGGGCATTCGGGTGGTGCAGGCCTTCTGCCAGGAGGAGGCCCAGCAGCGGCTCTATGACCGGTTCAACCGGCGGCTCCGGGAGCTGAGCCTTAGGGCCAGCCGGGTCGGGGCGTTTCACCAGCCGTTTTTGCTCTTTATGCTTAACCTGGCGGTGGTGGCCACCCTCTGGGTTGGGGGGCGGGAGGTGATGGCCGGAAGGCTCACCTTGGGGGAGCTGGTGGCCTTTACCCAGTATCTTTTGATGCTCTTTATGCCCGTCCGGGCCCTGGGTTGGGTGATGAATATCTTCGCCCGGGCCCAGTCGGCCGGGGAGCGCATCTTTGAAATTTTAGACTCCGTTCAGGAGGTTCCCGAAAAGCCCGACGCCGTGGAGCTCAAAGGGGGCCGGGGCGAGGTGGTCTTTGAGAACGTGACCTTTGCCTACCCGGGCCGGCCCCCGACCCTCCGGAACGTGAACCTGCAGGTGAAGCCGGGGGAAATCGTCGCCCTGGTAGGGCCCACCGGAAGCGGCAAGAGCACCCTGGTTCAGCTTATCCCCAGGTTTTACGATGTTACCTCCGGCCGGGTGTGCGTGGACGGCTACGACGTCCGGGACCTTAAGCTGGCCTCCCTCCGGCGCAACATCGGCATCGTCTTACAGGATACGTTTTTGTTTGCGGCGACCATTCGGGAGAACATCGCCTACGGCCGGCCGGACGCTACCGACGCCGAGGTTACCGCCGCGGCCAAGGCCGCCCGCATCCACGACTTTATTATGAGCTTGCCGGAGGGCTACCACACTTGGGTGGGGGAGCGGGGTCTGACCCTTTCGGGGGGCCAGCGCCAGCGCATCGCCGTCGCCCGGGTTCTGCTCCTTGACCCGAAGATTTTAATTTTAGACGACGCCCTGGCTAGCGTCGACGTCGAGACAGAGGCCGAGATTCAGGCGGCCTTAGAGGCGGTTATGCGGGGCCGGACGACCTTTATCATCGCCCACCGGCTCCGGACGGTGCGGCTCGCCCACCGGGTGGTGGTTATGGTCAACGGGGAGGCGGTTGAGGAGGGCACCCACGAGGAGCTGTTGGCCCGGGGCGGCTTTTACCGGCAGCTCTACGAAACCCAGCTCCGGCCCCAGGCCGAGGCCGAACTTTTAATGCGGGGTGACGATTAGGCCATGATGGTCGGACACTGGCACGGGGCCGGCATCCTCCGGCGCAGCGACCTGATGCTGGACGAGAAGGAGTTCGGCCGGGCCTTTGACTGGCCGGTCTACCGCCGGCTCTTCGGGTTCTTAAAGCCCTACGCCGGCCCTATGGCCTTAAGCGCCCTGCTTACCCTGGTCTACACCGTAACCAACCTGCTCAACCCATATCTTATCAAGCTGGCCATCGACGGCCCCATCGCCCACTCGGACCCGGCCGGCCTCGGGGTTTTAGCCCTCCTTTTCCTGGCCAACAGCACCGCCTCCTGGCTGGGGCAGTTCGGGCAGACCTGGTTTCTGGCCTGGGTGGGCCAGCAGGTGCTCTACGACCTGAGCAGCCGGCTGTTTAACCACGTCCAGCGGCTAAGTTTCAGCTTTTTCGACGCCAACGAGGTGGGCCGGGTCATGTCCCGGGTCCAGAACGACGTCCAGGTGCTCCAGGAGATCCTGGCCCAGGGCACGGTCTCCCTCGCCGCCGACGTGGTAACCCTCCTGGGGATCCTGACGGTGCTCTTCCAGATGAACCCCAGGCTGGCGTTGCTTACTTACCTGGTTCTGCCCTTGCTGGTGGGAATCACCGTCATCTGGCAGCGGCGGGCGGTGGAGTCTTTCCGGCGGGTCCGGGCGGCCATCTCCGTGGTGAATGCAACCCTTCAGGAGAGCGTTTCGGGGGTCCGGGTGATCCAGGCGCTGGTCCGGGAGCGGGACAACCTGCGCCGGTTCGACGCCCTGAACGAACAGCACCTGGAGGCCAACCTTCAGGCCGGCCGGGTCTCGGCCCTGATTTTGCCGGCGGTGGAGGTGGTTTCGGCCCTGGCCACCGCCCTGGTTATCGTCTTCGGCGGGGGGATGGTGCTGGCTGGGGAGCTCCAGGTCGGGGCCCTGGTCGCATTCACCCTTTATATAAACCGATTTTTCGACCCCATCCGGGACATCGCCATGCGGTACACCCTCCTTCAGCGGGGCACCGTTGCGGCCGAGCGAATCTTTGAGGTGCTGGACACCCGGCCGGAGGTGGCCGATGCCCCGGACGCGGTGGAGCTGCCGCCGGCGCGGGGGGAGGTAGTCTTCGAGAACGTCTGGTTTTATTACGTTCCCGACGTGCCCATCCTTAAGGGGGTCAACCTCCGGGTTGAGCCGGGCGAAACTATCGCCCTGGTGGGCCCCACCGGGGCCGGGAAGAGCACCCTTGTTCGGCTCATTCCGAGGTTTTACGACGTAAAAGACGGCCGGATTTTAATCGACGGCTACGACATCCGAAAGGTTACCTTAAAGTCCCTCCGGCGGCAGATTGCCGTCGTCCCCCAGGAGCCCTTTCTCTTTTCGGGGACCATTTATGACAACATTAAGTTTGCCCGGCCGGAGGCGGACGATGCCCAGATTATGGCCGCCGTCCGGGCCGTCGGCCTTGATGAGCTGGTGGCCGGCCTGCCCCAGGGTCTTTTTACCCCGGTGGGGGAGCGGGGCCAGAACCTGAGCGTGGGCCAGCGCCAGCTCATAAGCTTTGCCCGGGCCCTTTTGGTCGACCCGAAGATTTTGATTTTAGACGAGGCCACCGCCCACCTGGACTCCCACACCGAAGCCCGCCTCCAGGCGGCCCTGGGCCGCCTCCGGGCCGGCCGGACGACCTTTATCATCGCCCACCGGCTCAACACCGTCCGGGACGCCGACCGGATTGTGGTCCTAGACCAGGGCCGCATCGTGGAGGTGGGCAACCACGCCGAACTGCTCCGCCGGGGCGGCCTTTACCGCCGGCTCTACGAGGTGGGCTTCGGGGCGACCCCCGCCCGGCCCAGCGGGGACGGTTCGGCCGGGACCCGGGCCTCCTGAGGGCCCGGGGGGTTGAACCGGGTGAGGTCAAGGATGACCTGGTCCAGGACATGATCGAGGTGCTGACGTCGTTCAGCGCCCACCTTTACGGCCGCCGGTCGGCCCGGAACAAGGCGAAAAAAGCCCTGGAGGCCATCGAACGTGAAGGTTAAACGTGCCTACCGGTACGAACTGGATCCCAACGTCCGGCAGCGTATCCTCCTGGCCAAGCATGCGGGCGCCGCCCGGTTCGCCTACAACTGGGGCCTGGCCCGGCGCATCGAGCTGTACCAGCAGACGGGCAAGAGCACGAATGCCATCGAGCAGCACCGGGAGCTGAACCGCCTGAAAAAGACCGAGTACCCTTGGCTCTACGAGGTGTCCAAGTGCGCGCCGCAGGAGGCGCTGCGGGACCTGGACCGGGCCTTCCAGAACTTCTTCCGGGGGCTGCAGGAAGGCCGGAAGGTGGGCTTTCCCCGGTTTCGGAAGAAGGGGCGGGACGACCGGTTCCGGCTGACGGGCGCCATCCGGGTGGTGGGCCGGGCGGTGCAGCTGCCCCGGCTGGGCCTCATCCGGCCGTCCAGGGCCGCATCCTGTCGGCGACGGTGAGCCGGGAGGCGGACCGGTGGTACGTGAGCCTGACGGTGGAGGTGGATCTGCCCGAGCCGGAGCCGGTAGAGGGCCCGGCGGTGGGGATTGACGTGGGCTTGGCGCACTTTGCCACCCTGGTGAAGGAGGATGGGACGGTAGAAAAGATCCCGGCGCCGAGGCCCCTCTTGCGGTACCTGCGCCTCTTGCGCCGGCGGCAACGGCGGCACAGCAAGAAGCAGAAGGGGTCGAAGAACCGGAAGAAGTCGGCCCTGCGGCTGGCCCGGCTGCACCGGCGAATCCGTCATATCCGGCAGGACTTCCTGCACAAGGTCACCACACACCTGGCGAAAACCAAGCGGGTGGTCGTGGTGGAAGACCTGTCTGTGAGCGGGCTGCTGAAGAACCCGAAGCTGGCCCGGCACATCGCGGATGTGGGCTGGGGTGAGTTCCGGCGGATGCTGGCGTACAAGTGCCCGTGGTATGGCAGCCGGCTGGTGGAGGCGAACCGGTACTTTCCGAGCAGCAAGATGTGCTCATGCTGCGGGCAGGTGCTGGAGTCGCTGCCGCTGGACGTACGGGAGTGGGACTGCCCGGCGTGCGGTGCACATCATGACCGGGACGTGAACGCAGCCAAAAACCTGCTTGCGCTTGCCCTGGCCGGGTAATCGTCCGGCCAGCTACCGCCAGTTCGGCGGGAAGTGACGCCTGTGGAGATGGGAGGTTGCAGGCCGCAAGGCCGGTGCCCGTCGATGAAGCAGGAAGCAACCGGGACAGGTGTCGTGGGACATTTGTCCATGAGTTGCAGAACGGTCGGATATAATTGGCAGGTGATGGGCCTTAGGGAGCTGTTGGTCCGCCTGCAGCGGGCCGAAGTCAGCGTCGAAGAGGTCTTAGATTATCTTAAGGTCTGGCCTTACGAGGAGCTGGGCTTTGCCAAGGTGGACCACCACCGGGCCCTGCGCAAGGGCTTCCCCGAGGTGGTCTTCGGCCCCGGCAAGACCCCGGCCCAGGTGGCCGAAATCGTGGGCCGCCTTGCCGCCCAGGCCGAATGCATTCTGGTGACTAAGGCCTCGGCCGAGGCCTTTGATGCCGTAAAGGCGATAGTTCCCGATGCCCGCTTCCACGAGGTTGCCCGGGCCGTCTACGTTGACCGCCGCCCGAACCCCCGGCTCAAGTCCGGGGTGCTGGTGGTCGCCGCCGGGACCTCGGACCTGCCGGTGGCCGAGGAGGCGGCCTTAACCCTGGAGCTTATGGGGAGCCGGCCGGACCGGCTCTATGACGTTGGGGTTGCCGGCATCCACCGGCTCATGGGCAACCTGGGCCGGCTCCGGTCGGCCCGGGCTGTGGTGGTTGTGGCCGGGATGGAGGGGGCCCTTCCCAGCGTGGTCGGCGGGCTGGTGGCGGCCCCGGTCATTGCCGTGCCCACCAGCGTCGGCTACGGGGCCCATTTCGGGGGGCTTGCACCCCTTTTGACAATGCTCAACTCGTGCGCCCCCGGGGTGGCCGTGGTCAATATCGACAACGGGTTTGGGGCCGGCTACCTGGCGGGTCTGATTAATCTGGGAGCGGGAGATGAATCCGAAGCTTGAACGGCTTAAAGAGATTTTGCGGGAGCTTGAGTCGGTGGTGGTGGCCTTTTCGGGCGGGGTGGACAGTAGCCTTTTGGCGTCGGTGGCCTATGAGGTTTTGGGGGAGCGGGCGGTGGCGGTCATCGGTTCGTCGCCGACGTACCCGCCGGAGGAGCTTGCCGAGGCCGAGGCCATCGCCCGGGAGGTCGGCATTCCGTACCGGGTGGTTGAAACTGCCCAGCTTGAAGACCCGAACTTTGTGGCCAACAACCCGGCCCGGTGTTACCACTGCCGGCATGAGCTTTACACCAAGCTTGGGGAGTTTGCCCGGGCCAACGGTTACCGGTGGGTTATCGACGGGACGAATGCTGACGACCTTGGGGATTACCGGCCGGGGCTTAAGGCGGCCGAAAAGCTTGGGGTAAGGCACCCTTTGTGTGAGGCCGGGCTTACCAAGGCGGAGATTCGGGAGCTGGCCCGGGCCCGGGGGCTTAAGGTGTGGGACAAGCCGGCGTCGCCCTGTCTGGCGTCGAGGTTTCCGTACGGGAGGGCGATAACGTTGGGTGAGCTTGAGCAGGGGGCGGCGGCCGAGGCGTATCTGCGGGGGCTGGGGCTGAGGCAGGTGCGGGTGAGGCACCACGGGGAGCTGGCCCGGATTGAGGTTGTGGCGGAGGATATTCCCCGGCAGGCCGAGCCGGAGGTTCGGGCCGGGGTTGTGGCCCGGTTGCGGGGGCTGGGGTATCGCTACGTGACCCTGGACCTGGCCGGGTACCGGATGGGGAGTCTTAACGAGGCGATCCTGGGCCGGGGCCGCCCGTCGGACCGGCAGCAACTTCCGGGGTGAAGGCCGCCTATTTTGACTGCTTTGCCGGCGCCGCCGGGGATATGGTCGTCGGCGCCCTGGTGGACGCCGGCGCGCCGCCCAGGGCGTTGCTGACCGCCTTTGAAAGGCTGGGCCTTTCCGGCTACTCGGTCCGATTTCAAACCGACCGGCGCGGGCCGGTGGCCGGCACTCGGTTCATCGTGGAGACCCTGTCCCCTGCTGGCCCCGGCCGTAGTCTTAAAGATATCCTGGAAATCATCGGGCGGGCCGGCCTTTCACCCCGGGTGGCCGAGGGGGCGGCGGCAGTTTTTCGGCGGCTGGCCGAGGCCGAGGCCAGGGTCCACGGAACTGACGTGGGGGCGGTCCACTTCCACGAGGTCGGGGCGGTGGATGCTATCCTGGACGTGGTCGGGGCGCTCGTTGCCCTGGAGGCCCTGGGAATCGAGGCGGTTTTCTGTTCAGCCCTGCCGGCGGGGGGCGGGGTCGTGGGGACGGCCCACGGCAACCTGCCGGTCCCGGCCCCGGCCGTCCTGGGGCTCCTGGCCGGGACCGGGGCGGTGGTGGTGCCCGCCCCGACCCCCGAAGCCGCCCGCTACGAGCTGGTCACCCCGACGGCCGCGGCCATCTTCGCCACCCTCGCCCGCTTCGAACAGCCCGCCATGAAGGTGGAGGCCGTGGGCTACGGCCTGGGCGCCCGCCACCTGGAGTCCCTGCCCAACGCCCTCCGGGTCTGGGTCGGGGAGGTAGCCGAACTTCCGACCGAGCAGACCATTACCCTCCTTGAGACCAACATTGACGACATGCCGGCTGAGCTTTGCGGCTACCTGATGGAGCGGCTCTTCGAAGCCGGGGCCCGGGACGTCTGGTTCACCCCCATCCAGATGAAAAAGAACCGGCCCGGCATCCTGGTAAGCGTGCTGGCCCCGGCCGCCCTCGAAGACCGTCTTCTCGATATCATCTTTCGGGAGACGACGACCCTTGGCGTCCGGCGCCGGCCGGTGGGCCGGCACGAGGCCGCCCGGGAGCTTTTTAAGTTCGAGTCCAGCCTGGGCCCGGCGGCCGTAAAGGTCAAGCGCTGGGGGGGAAGGCCGGTGAACGTCTCGGCCGAGTACGAGGTCTGCCGGGAGCTGGCCCGGCGGACCGGCCGCCCCCTCCAGGAGATTTACCGGGTCGTCGAGCTGGAAGCCTGGCAAAAAATCGCCGCCCAGGAGGTGAATGAGCCGTGGAGATAAAGACCGTCGGGGTTGTGGGCTGCGGGCTGATGGGCTCGGGAATCGCCGAGGTTTGCGCCCGGGCCGGGTATAACGTCGTCGTTCGGGAAGTAGATGAAGCCGCCTTAAACCGGGGCCTTGGGCGGATTCGGCAGTCCCTCGGCCGGGCCCTGGAGCGGGGCCGCATCGACCAGGCCGCTTACGAGCAGATTCTGGGCCGGATCCGGGGCACGGTGAATATGGCCGACCTGGCCGAAGCGGATTTCGTCATTGAGGCGGTGGTGGAAAACCTTGACCTTAAAAAGCAGGTCTTTGCTGAACTGGACCGCATCTGCCGGGAAGGGGTAATTCTGGCGACGAATACCTCTTGCCTGCCCGTTACTGACATTGCGGCCGCCACCCGCCGGCCCAAGCTGGTCATCGGCACCCACTTCTTTAACCCGGCCCCGGTCATGCCCCTGGTGGAAGTTGTCCGGACGATTTTGAATGACGACGTGACCGTCGAAACCACCCGGCGCTTCTGTGAGTCCCTGGGTAAGACGGTGGTGGCCACCAAGGACCGGCCGGGCTTTATCGTCAACCGGCTGGCGATTCCGTTCCTGCTGGACGCCATCCGGATTCTGGAGGAGGGCCTGGGTACCAAGGAGGAGATCGACACGGCCGTTAAGCTGGGCCTCAATCACCCGATGGGCCCCTTTACCCTCCTCGATTTTGTGGGCCTGGACACGACCCTCTTCGTGGCCGACGCCATGTACGCGGAGTTTAAGGACCCCAGATACGCCGCCCCGCCCCTCCTGCGCCGGATGGTGGCCGCCGGCCTCCTGGGCCGGAAGTCGGGCCGGGGCTTTTACGACTACCCGTCGGGGTAATTGGGGCTAAAGGTTGGGGCCGCGGCCGGCGGTCTGCTTCTGGCCCTGGTCGTCGGGCTGGGGGCGGCCGCCGGGCCCGGCTACCCATCGGACAGCGCCCACTATAAATACTGGACCCGGCTGGTCACCCTCGAGGGGATCCACCGGGCCTACCGGGGCACCTGGCCCGAAACCTACGCCATTTACCCCCCGGTCCACCTTTATTACTACCGGCTGGTCGGGGAGGTTTACCGGCGGGCGGTGGACCCGGCCTTCGACCTGGACCGGGCCCTGAAGAGCCGGCTGCTTACCTTTATGCTTAAGGTTCCGGCGGTGGCGGCCCACGTGGCGGGCGCCGGGGCGGTGTGGCTGGCGGCCCGCCGGTGCCTGGGCCCAGGCCGGGCTTTTTCGGCCGCGGCCGCCTACGCCTTTAACCCGGCCCTTATCTTCACGGTGAGCCACTGGGGCCAGCCCGATTCGGTCCACACCCTCTTTCTGCTGGCCGGGTTCGGCCTGCTCGGGGCCGGGCGGGTTGTACCCGCCTGGGGGGCCTTAAGTCTGGCCGCCATGTCAAAACCCCAGGCCTGGGTGCTTTTGCCCCTGGCCCTCGGGGCATCCCTGAGCTGGTTCGGCCTTGGGCCCACCCTCCGGGGTTTGGGGCTGGGGCTTGGGCTGGGACTGGCCCTGGCTCTGCCCTTCATCCTGGGGGGAACGGTGGGGGAACTGCTCACCCTCCCGGCCCGGACCGTTGGGGTGATGCCGGTGGCCTCGGCCAACGCCCACAACCTCTGGTGGCTGTTTACCCTGGGCCGAGGGCTGGCCGTGCCGGATACGGCACCCTTTCTCGGCCCGGTCTCATACCGGGAGGCGGGGTTGGGGCTCACCCTGGGGGTCGTGGGGGCCGGGCTTCTGGGGCTGGGCCGACGGCCCGACCCGGTAAGGCTTTACCTGCTGGGGGCCTTTAGCGGATTTGGCTTCTTCATGCTGGCCACCCAGGTCCACGAAAACCACCTCTTTTTCGTGCCGGCCCTGCTGGCCCCGATTGTTCGCTCGGGCCGGGCCCTGACCCTGGCCTTCGGGCTGGTAAGCCTGACCTACCTGGCCAACCTGGTAATCGCCGACCCGGTGCTTAACCTGGTCCCGGAGGCCGTCCGGCCAGGCCTCGGCCTGATAAATGCCGTGGGGAATCTGGGGGTATTTTCCTACCTGGGGTGGCTCACCTTCCGGCCCGGAAAGCCGGCCCTTTAAAGCTCCAGTTCGGCGGCGATCCCCTTCATCGCCTCGAGGCCCAGGCCGATAAACTCGGGCAGGGGAATGCCCAGGTTGGATTCGCAGGTTAAAATCTCTTCCCGGCTGGCGCCCCGGGCGAAGGACTTCTCTTTAAAGCGGCGCAGGACGAAGTCCACCGTAAGGGGCTCGAGCCGCTTTTCGGGGTGGACCAGGGCGCAGGCAACAATAAGGCCGGTCAGATTGTCGCAGGCATAGAGGGCCTTGGCCATAGTGGTATCCATTGGGGCCTTGTGGTTGTGGGCCAGGATCGCCCGGACGATCCTTTCGGTGCCGGCGTATCGGCGCAGGCGCTCGGCCGTAATCTCGGTGTGGCGGCTCAGGTCCTTTTCGGTCACCTCGTAGTCGGCGTCGTGGAGGAGGCCGGTGAGGCCCCACTCTTCCTCATCCTCGCCGAAGTGGCGGGCGAGGCGGCGCATGAAGGCCTCGACGGCCAGGAGGTGCTTTTTGATGTTGGGGCTCTTTACGAGCTCGTCGACGATTTTGAGGGCTTCGTCCCGGGTTAAGGCGGAGGGTTGTTCGACCGTCATGGCAGGTTCACCTTCTGGCCGAGTTTTGGGTCGTCCGGGTAAAAGTATAGGCCGGCCGACCCCCCAGGCACAAAGGGAGGCGCGCCGGAGCGGCCGTGTTATAATAAGGATTGCCCGCCGATGCATCCCGACTGGGAGGTGGTCCGAAGACCCGAGTTGACCGGCCGAGGCCGGCGGGTCGCGCCGGGACCCTTGACAGCGGCCGGGGACCGTGGTATAGTGTAAACTGGTTGAGTGTGATCTGCGGCCTATTTCACCCTTAACGTGTCCTCCTTGGAACGTTGCCAATTCCCCGTTCAAGGGTATAAACACCGGTAAATTTTATTAACCGGGGGAGTGCTGGCTTATGTCTTTGGATTCCAACAACCAGAGGTTGCCTAAAAAATCCTACGCCCGAATCCCCGATATTCTGCCCCTGCCTAACCTTATTGACGTTCAGCTCAAGTCGTTTCGCTGGTTTATAGAGGAGGGCCTGCGGGAGGTCCTGGATGAGGTCTCGCCCATCGAGGACTTCACCGGCCGGCGGATGGCCCTCTATTTTGGCGACTACGAGTTCGGCAAGCCCCAGTACACCGAGTGGGAGGCCCGGGAGCGGGACGTCACCTACGCCGCCCCCCTCCGGGTAGAAGTAACCCTGGTCATCCGGCGGGAGGACGGAACCGAGATCGAGCGCAAGCAGAAGGTCTTTATGGGGGATTTCCCCCTGATGACCTCCACCGGTACGTTCGTTATCAATGGCGCCGAACGGGTGGTCGTAAGTCAGCTTATCCGCTCGCCGGGGGTTTACCTGAGCCTTGAGCCGGACCCGATTTCCGGCCGGCGGCTCTGCTTCGGCAAGGTGGTCCCCAACCGGGGCGCCTGGCTCGAATTTGAAAGCAGCCCCCGGACGGGAATTTCGGCCCGGATCGACCGCAAAAAGAAGCTGCCGGTGACCACCTTCCTGCGGGCCATCGGTTTCGGCAGCGACGAGGAGCTCTTCGACCTCTTCGCGGGGGTCGACACTAACCCGGAGTTTTCGTGGCTTCGGGCAACCCTTGCCCGGGACCCGGTTAAAAACGCCCTGACCCGGGACCGGTCCCGGGAGGGGCAGAAGGCTGCCCTGGAGGACTTTTATAAGCGGATGCGGCCGGGCGACCCGCCGAATGAAGCGGCGGCCCGGCAGATGCTGGATACGCTTTACTTCAACCCGCGCCGGTACGACCTCGGCCGGGTCGGCCGCTACAAGCTTAACCGCCGCCTTGACCTGGATGTGGACCCGGGCCGGAAGGCCCTGACGGCCGAGGACCTGGTGGAGATGGTCCGGCGGATCATCCTGCTCAACAACTACGACCTGGGTCCCCAGTACTGTCCCCGGTGCCGGCTGGCCTACTACACCCGGGTGAATCCCCCCACCACCCCCGGCCGGTGCGACCGCTGCGGGGGCCTCCTGTCCGACGAGCGGCCGGACGACGTGGACCACCTGGGGAACCGGCGGGTTCGCACCGTCGGGGAGCTTATCCAGAACCAGTTCCGGGTGGGGCTGCTCCGGATGGAGCGGGTCGTCCGGGAGCGCATGACCATCACGCCCCCGGAGGAGGCGACCCCCAGCGCCCTTGTCAACATCCGGCCGGTGACGGCGGCCATTAAGGAGTTCTTCGGCAGCTCCCAGCTTTCGCAGTTCATGGACCAGACGAACCCCCTGGCCGAGCTGACCCACAAGCGGCGGCTCTCGGCCCTGGGCCCGGGGGGCCTCTCCCGGGAGCGGGCCGGGTTCGAGGTCCGGGACGTCCACCACTCCCACTACGGCCGGATCTGCCCGGTGGAGACGCCCGAAGGCCCGAACATCGGCCTCATCACCTCCATGGCGACCTATGCTCGGGTGAACGAGTACGGCTTTCTGGAGACGCCGTACCGGCGGGTGAAGCACGAGGTCCCGAACCGGGTTGAAGACCTGGTCGGCCGGATCCTGCGGGAGCCGGTCCGGGATGAGAACGGTGAGGAGCTGGCCCCGGCCGGGACCCGTATCGACCGGGAGCTTGCCGAGCGGATCAGCCGGCTGCCGATTGAGCGGGTTCGGGTCCGGCCCTTCGTCAGCAACGAGGTGGAGTACCTTACGGCCGACCAGGAGGAGCGGTACTACATCGCCCAGGCGAATGTGGCCCTGGACGAGGCCGGCCACTTCCTAGAAAACCGGATCGAGGTCCGCCACGGGCCGACCCTCTCCAGGCAGCCGCCTGAGCGGATCGACTTCGTGGACGTATCCCCGAAGCAGATCGTTTCGGTGTCGGCGTCCCTCATCCCCTTCCTGGAGCACGACGACGCCAACCGGGCCCTGATGGGCTCGAATATGCAGCGGCAGGCCGTGCCCCTCGTCCGGCCGCAGGCGCCCATCATCGCCACCGGGATGGAGGGTCCGGCCGCCCGGGACAGCGGCCAGGTGATAACCTCCGAGACCGACGGGACGGTGGTAAGCGTTACCGGCCACATGATTAAGGTCGTTGACGACGAGGGCAAGGAGCACATCTATGCCCTGAACAAGTTCTACCGGTCCAACCAGGCCACCTGCATCAACCAGCGGCCCATCGTCACCAAGGGTGAGCGGGTCCGGAAGGGGCAGGTGCTGGCCGACTCGTCGTCCACGGACCAAGGGGAGCTGGCCCTGGGGCAGAACGTGCTGGTGGCCTTCATGAGCTGGGAGGGCGGGAACTTCGAGGATGCCATCATCATCAGCGAGCGACTGGTTCGGGATGACGTTTACACCTCGGTCCACATCGAGGAGCACGAGGTTGAGGCCCGGGATACCAAGCTCGGCCCCGAGGAGATCACCCGGGATATCCCCAACGTTGGGGAGGAGAGCCTGCGGGACCTGGACGAGAACGGCATCATCCGGATCGGGGCCGAGGTCCAGCCGGGGGATATCCTTGTCGGCAAGGTGACCCCCAAGGGCGAGACGGAGCTTACCCCCGAGGAAAAACTGCTCCGGGCCATCTTTGGGGAGAAAGCCCGGGACGTCAAGGACACGTCCCTGCGGGTGCCCCACGGCGAGTACGGCAAGGTTATCGACGTGAAGGTCTTCAGCCGGGAGCAGCACGATGAGCTTCCGGCCGGGGTAAACAAGCTGGTGCGGGTAAGCATCGCCCAGCGGCGGAAGGTCGCCGAGGGGGACAAGATGGCCGGCCGCCATGGAAACAAAGGGGTGGTGGCCATCATCCTGCCCGAGGAGGACATGCCTTTCCTGGAGGACGGGACCCCGGTGGACATCATCCTTAACCCCATCGGGGTGCCTTCCCGGATGAACCTGGGCCAGGTGCTGGAAACCCACCTTGGCTGGGCGGCCAAGGCCCTGGGGTTCCGGGCGATAACCCCCGTCTTCGACGGGGCCACCGAGGCCGAGATCGAGGACGCCTTGGCCCGGACCTGGTTCATGGCCCGGGCCCTCGGCCGGACGGTGCCGGTGCTGGACGCCCGCTCCCTGGAAGAGATAGAGGCCTACAAGGCCCGGGCCAAGGCCTGGCTTAACGGCCTCGGCTACGACGGCGAGCGCCTCTTCGACGACCGGGTGGTGGGGGAGGCCCGGCGGGTCTGCCTGGAGCTCTGGGTCAACGAGCGGCTGGCCGAGCTGGGGCAGGACCCCATCGACCCGGGGCAGACCTATGAGGCCCTGCTGGAGAAGGCCGAACAGCTGAGCCGGGAGACGGGCAATCCCATCCCGATCCACGGCAAGCAGGTCCTCCGGGACGGGCGCACTGGGGAGCCCTTTGACCAGCCGGTAACGGTCGGGTACATCTACATGATGAAGCTCGTCCACCTGGTCGAGGACAAGATCCACGCCCGCTCGACCGGACCCTACTCCCTGATCACCCAGCAGCCCCTGGGCGGCAAGGCCCAGTTCGGCGGCCAGCGGTTCGGGGAGATGGAGGTCTGGGCCCTGGAAGCTTACGGGGCGGCCTACACCCTGCAGGAGATGCTTACCGTCAAGTCGGACGACGTGGTGGGGCGGGTGAAGACCTACGAGGCCATCGTTAAGGGCGAGGACATCGCCCACCCCCACGTGCCCGAGTCCTTCAAGGTGCTGGTCAAGGAGCTCCAGAGCCTTGCCCTCTCCATTGAAGTTCTCAACGAAGAGGAGCAGCCGGTGGCCCTCACCGAGTTTGGGACGCCGGAGGTGGACGAGGAGCGGATTCTCCGGGAGCTGGGGATTAACATCAGCGGCATCGAGACCTCGGACTTATTGGAGGGCTAGCCAGATGGCGATGCTGGAGGTTAACGACTTTAACGCCATTAGAATCTCCTTGGCCTCGCCCGAGCAGATCCTTTCGTGGTCGTACGGGGAGGTCACCAAGCCCGAGACGATTAACTACCGCACCCTCAAACCGGAAAAGGACGGCCTTTTCGACGAGCGAATCTTTGGGCCGACTAAAGATTTTGAGTGTTACTGCGGCAAGTATAAGCGGGCAAAGCATAAGGGCATTATCTGCGAACGGTGCGGGGTAGAGGTTACCCGCTCCAAGGTGCGGCGGGAGCGGATGGGCCACATCATGCTGGCCGCGCCGGTGGCCCACCTCTGGTTCTTTAAGGGGACCCCGAGCCGGCTGGGCCTGCTTTTAGACGTCTCGCCCCGCAGCCTGGAACGGGTGCTCTATTTTGCGCAATATATCATTATCGAAGTCGACGAGGAGCGTAAGGCCGACCTGCTGGCGAAAATTCGGGCGGAGTTTGACCAGGCCCTCGAAGCCCGCCGCCAGGAGCTGGCGGCGGCCGAGGCCGAGGTTAACGCCTGGCGGGATGGGGAGCTTAACCGGCTGGCCGCCGAGCTGGAGGCCAACAACGTCCGGGCTGAGGCCCGCCGGGACGACACGGTAAGGGCCCTTGAGGCCGAGTTCGCCGCCGCCCGGGACCTGCTCCGGGAAGCCCTGGGCAAGGCCGCCCCCGAGGCCGTAACCTTCCGGGGGCAGACCCTGGTGGGGGCCGGGGAGCCGGTGGCCGAGTCCCACATCGCCGAGCTGGCTGACGCCTACCGGCGGGAACTGGGGCGGGCGGCCGACGAGTACCAGCAGGACCTGGGGCGCTACCGGGCCCTTTACGAGGCCGGGGTGGAGCAGGTCCTGCAGGAGGCCGGACGGCGGCTGAGTGAACTTCAGGCTCGGTTTGAGGCCGCCCGGGCCGAACTGGAAGAGCAGCTGGCCGATAAAGAGGACGAGCTGCGCCGGCTCCGCCCCCGGGAGCTGCTCTCCGAGGCGGAGTACGCCGAGTTCCGGGAGAAATACGGCGACCTCTTCCGGGCCGGGATGGGGGCCGAGGCGATCTTAGAGATCGTCCGGCGCCTCGACCTGGACTGCCTCCGGGAGGAGCTTCGGCAGGAGATAAACTCCTCCTCGGGTCAGCGCCGGAAGAAGGCGACCAAACGCCTCCGGGTGGTGGAGGCCTTCCGTCAGAGCGGCAACAAGCCGGAGTGGATGATTCTGACGGTCCTGCCGGTGCTGCCCCCTGACCTGCGGCCGATGGTCCAGCTGGACGGCGGCCGGTTTGCCACCTCGGACCTTAATGACCTCTACCGGCGGGTTATCAACCGCAACAACCGGCTCAAGCGGCTGATGGAGCTTGGGGCCCCGGAGATCATCATCCGCAACGAGAAGCGGATGCTCCAGGAGGCCGTGGACTCGCTCATCGA
>DAOUCL010000232.1:0-12109 GCA_034432015.1 Dehalococcoidia bacterium | reverse complement strand
GTGCTGGAGGCGGCCACCCACGACCCGGTAAATCAGCAGGTCCACAGCGTGCACGTGGTGATAACCGAATCCGGCCTCAGGCTTTATCCGGTAAAGCTCCGATACGCCTGGCCGGCCGAGCTCGACCTGATGGCCCGGCTGGCCGGACTCCGACTCAAGGAGCGGTGGGGCGGTTGGGGCCGGGAGCCTTTTACGGCCCACAGCACCAAGCATATTTCCGTCTACGCCCGGGCTTGAGGCCGAACCTGCTCGGACGCCGGCTTATCCTTGCCCTGGCCCTGGGCCTCCTCGTTTTGGCCGCCCTCGGGGCGTACGCCGACATCCGCCAGATGGGCCGGGAGCTTCTGGGCTTCCCCTGGGCCTTATTCGGCCCGATCCTGGGCCTCACCCTGTTTAATTACCTGCTCCGCTTCGGCAAATGGAGCTACTTCCTTGGCCGGCTGGGAGTCCGCGGCCTCCGGCCCACGGACAGCCTGCTCATCTTCTTCGGGGGCCTGGCCATGGTCATCACCCCGGGGAAGGTGGGGGAATGGCTCAAGTCCCACCTGCTGGAGCGGTACACTGGGGTGCCCTTCGCCCGGACGGCCCCCATCGTGGTGGCCGAGCGGCTCACCGACGGCCTCGCCTTGCTTTTGTTGGCCGCGGCCGGCCTGGCCCAGTTCGGCATCGGCCTCCCCGTGGCCGCCGGGGTGCTCCTCTTGGCGGCGGCCGTGGTGGGCCTCGCCCTGAACCGACAGGCCGGGGAGCTGGCCGCCCGGGTAGTCGGGCGCCTGCCCGGCCTGGGCCGCTACGCCCACTGGGTCCGGGAGTTCCACGGCGGGGCCAACATCCTTTTCCGGCCCCAAAGCCTGGCCCTGGGAACCCTGCTGGGCCTCATTTCCTGGTCGGGGGAATGCCTGGCCTTTTACCTGGTGCTTTGGGGGCTGGGGGCCGAAGGGGGAATCGACCTGCTGGTAAAGGGCGCCTTTATCCTTTCGGTGACCAGCTTGGGGTCGAGCCTGATGCTGACCCCCGGGGGGCTGGGGGTGGCCGAGGGGGGCATCACCGGCCTCAGTCAGCTGCTGGTGGGCCTTTCGCCGGCCCAGGCGGCCGTCGGGGCCCTCCTCATCCGGCTGGGTACCCTCTGGTTCGGGGTAAGCGTGGGAACGGTCGCCCTGACCCTCCTTCTGGCCCGCGACCGGAACTACCGGAAGGGCTCCTCGTCCTCCTCGAACTCCTCGTCTTCGGAGAAGGACTCGTCGGAGTACACCCCAACCTCCCGGCCCTGGTAGACGGTGACGATGAAGTCGTCCCGCAGGACGTCGGCGCTCATCACCAGGTCCTCGTCGATCTTCTCGATGAGCTCCAGGATTTCGTCCTCGGTCAGGCCCTCCTCAATGGCCAGGGTCGCGTAGACCACATCCGAGGCGAAGTGGAGGTCCACCCGGCCGATCTGGCGGTCGTCCCGGCTGATCTGGTAGCCCTCCGACGTTAGCGTCCTGATTTGCCGCTCAAACCGGTAAACAACCATGCAATTCCCTCCGTGGGTCTTGTCGACTACGGCCGAACGTGCCCGTCGCCGAGGATTATCCACTTGTAAGAGGTCAGCTCTTTAAGGCCCATGGGGCCCCGGGCGTGGAACTTCTGGGTGCTGATTCCCACCTCAGCCCCGAGGCCGAACTGGGCCCCGTCGGTGAACTGGGTGCTGGCATTCACGTAAACGGCCGCGGCGTCCACCTCGTCGAGAAAGCGCATCGCCGCGCTGTAGTTCTCGGTGACGATGGCCTCGGAGTGGCCCGAACCGTAGCGCTCAATGTGGTCGACGGCTTCTGCCAGGGAATCAACCACCTTGACGGCCGCCCGGAGGGCCAGAAACTCCCGGCCGAAGTCGTCCGGCCGCGCCGGGACAACCCCTTCCGAAAAGCCGGCCGCCCGCAGGATGCTCAGGCTGGTCTCGTCGCACCGCATCTCCACCCCGGCCCGCAGCCACTCCCGGGCAATAAGGGGCAGAAAGGCGGGGGCGATGGCCCGGTGGACCAGGAGGGTGTCGAGGGCGTTGCAGATGGACGGCCGGCGCACCTTGGCATTGTAAACAATCCGGACGGCCTTATCCAGGTCGGCCGCCTCGTCCACGTAGGTGTGGCAGACGCCGATCCCCCCGGTGACCACCGGCATCGACGCGTTCTCGGCCACGTAACGGATGAATTCGGCCCCACCCCGGGGAACCAAAAGGTCGATGTACTCCCGCATCCGGAGCATCTGCCCGACCAGGGCCCGGTCAGGGTCGTCCACAAGCTGGACCGCCCCCTCGGGGACCCCGGCGGCGGCAAACTCCCGGACGAGCAGACCGGCCAGGGCCCGGTTGGTGTTGATGGCCTCCCGGCCGCCCCGCAGGATGCAGGCGTTGCCCGACTTAAGGCAGAGGCAGGCGATATCCACCGTCACGTTGGGCCGGCTCTCGTAAATGGCCCCGATGACCCCCAGGGGCACCCGCTTTTTGCCCACTTTAAGGCCGTTGGGCAGGGTGCGCATGTCGAAGACCTCCCCCACCGGGTCCGGCAGGGCCGCCACCGCCCGGACGTCGTTGGCCAGGGACCGCAGGCGTTCGGGGGTCAGGAGAAGCCGGTCGAGCAGGGCTTCGGAAAGGCCGCCGGCCGGGCCGGCGGCGAGGTCCTGGGAGTTTGCGGCCAGGATCGCATCCTGTTCCCGAACCAGGGCGTCGGCGACGTTTTCGAGGGCGCGGTTTTTGACCTCGGCATTTAAATAGGCCAGCTTCCGGGCGGCGGCCCGGGCCGCCCGACCCATTGCTTCAAGGCGCTCCGCCGTACTCACCATATTTAAAAACCTCCCGGTACGTCAAAAGAGCACCAGGTTATTCCGGTGCACCACCTCGGCCCCGAAGGCGTAGCCGAGGACCTGGCCGATCTTTTCCGACCTTACGCCTTTGATTTTACCGAGGTCGGCGGCCGAATAGTTAACGATGCCGCAGCCGATGAGCTCCCCGTCGGGGCCCACCAGGTTGACCACGTCGCCCCGGTCGAAATCCCCCCGCACCTCCCGGACGCCGGCCGGCAAGAGGCTCTTGCCCCGGTGGCGCAGGGCCTCCACCGCCCCGGCGTCCACCACCACCTCCCCCCGGGTGGAGAGGCCGCTAAGCATCCAGCGCTTGCGGCTCTCCAGCCGGGTCCCGGCCGGCAGGAAGCGGGTTCCCACCGGCTCCCCGGCCACCACCCGGAGCAGGACATCCGCCTCCCGGCCGTCGGCCACCACCACGGCGGTGCCCCCGGCCGTGGCCAGCTTTGCGGCCTGGACCTTGGTGGCCATGCCCCCGGTGCCCCGTTCGGACCCCACCCCCCCGGCGATGGCCTCAATCTGCTCGTCGACCCGCTCCACCACCGGGATGAGCCGGGCGTCGGGGCACCGCTTCGGGTCGGCGGTGTAAAGCCCGGCGATGTCCGTCAGGATTACCAGAAGGTCGGCGTCCACCAGGTTGGCCACCAGGGCCGAAAGGGTGTCGTTATCCCCGAAGCGGGTCTCCCGGATCTCGTCCACGGCCACCACGTCGTTTTCGTTGACGATGGGCACGACCCCCAGGTCCAGGAGGGCCAACAGGGTGTTCCGGGCGTTAAGATACCGGCCCCGGTCGGCCAGGTCGGCCCGGGTGAGCAGCGTCTGGGCGATGACGATGTCGTGCCAGCCGAAAAGGAGGTCGTAGGCGTACATCAGGCGGCTTTGGCCCACCGCCGCCATCACCTGCCGGAAGGGGATATCCCGGCGGTCCCGCTTCACCCCCAGCCGCTGCCGACCGGCGGCGATGGCCCCGGAGGTCACCAGGATAAGCTGGCGGCCCTCCCGGTGGAGGGCGGCCACCTGCCCCACCAGCTGGGCCATAACCGCCAGGTTGAGGCGACTGGTGCCGGCGGTAAGGACGTTGGTGCCGACCTTGACGACGATCCGGCGGGGGTCCTCGGGAAAGCGGGTGTGTTCCTCGGCCATCGCTTCCGCTTGCCCTCAGATTATAACCCGGGGCCGGGCCCTCACCGGCGTACCAGGGGCAGCAGCACCCGGAAGGCCCAGCCCGGACCCGACGCCACCACGAAATCCCCCACCCGGAGGGCCCGGTTTAAGTAGCGGGGTCCCGCCGGGTCGACGGGGGTCCCGTCAAAGTAGGGCCGCCAGGCGCCCGGCGTCCCCCCTTCCCGGACTTCAAAGTGCAGGTGGACACCCGTGGCCCAGCCGTAGTCGCTCTGGTCCGCCAGGCGTCGGCCCGCTTCCACCCACTCCCCAACCCGGACGTAGCCGGTCCGCCAGTGGGCGTAATAAGTCGCCACCTGCACACCCGCCACCAGCCCGTGGTCGATAACGACCAGGTTGCCGTAGCCCCCGTAGGGGCCGCTCCAGGCATCCCCGGCCCAGACCACCCGCCCGGGGTAGGCCGCCACGATGGGGGCCTGGCTCTCCGGAACCCCTAAGGGCTTGGCAATATCCAGCCCGGGATGGCCCGGCCGGAAGAGGTCCGTGACGTAGCCGGTGCTCGGGATTCCAAAGGACCCCGCCGTAATCCCCGGTCCGGGACCGGCGGCACCCACCGTCGGCCGGGGCCCCTCTGGGTGCAAAAGCTTCCGGCCGGCCCGGTCGGAAAGGCTCAGCCCACCACCGTGGTAGAGGACCAGCAAAGGGGCGTCGGCCCAGGCGGCAAAACCGACCCCGGAAACGCCCGTCTCGGTAACCCGAACCCCCGGTGACATTGGGGACCAGGCCGCAACCCGGCCCTCGGGTGTGACCCAATGAAGTTCGTCACCAAACCAGTGGGGAAAGCCGCCGGGACCCAAAGGGTAGATCGACCCAGTTTCGGGGTCCAGGGTCGCCACCTGTCGGGTTCCGGCGGGGTCGGGCCTTTCAAAGGCCAGGGCCGCCCCGTTGGGCGACCAGACCGGGTTTTCGGCCAGGCCGGGGGCTAACCTTCTCGCCGCACCCGACTCCAGGTCCAGCACCCACAGTTCCGTCAGGCCCGGGCTTCCGACCAGGAAGGCCAATCTTTTACCGTCGGCCGAAGCCCGGGGCCCGGCCAGGGGCTGGGGGCCCTTAAAAAGGACCTCCCAGCTGGCCGTCGGCCGGCGGCGCCTCACCAGGGCGAACCGGCCGTCCCGGCCCGCGGCTACCAGGACGAGGTCCCCGTCGGGCAGGTACTCGGGGAAGCCGAACCACTGTCCGTCGGGGGGCGGGGGTAGGGCCTCGGCCGTGCCCCGAACCGGGTCCACCTCCCAGACCCGGCGCCCGCCGTGCCCCACCACCCCCAGCCGCCCCGAATCCGGCGCCCAGCGCAGGCCCGAAACCCCCTCGGCCGGAAATACTCGGACGGCCCCGGCCGGCAGGGGGCGCAGGCCGAGGCGGTAATCACCCGTGGTGAAGGCGAGCCAGGTCCCGTCGGGGGAAGGGGCCAGGGGCGGCCGGACCCCAAGGGCAGGCCCCGGGTCGGCCCCCGTGGCGGCGGGCCCCAGGCCGGCGGCCACGGCCAGCAGGACCAGGCCGAGAATGGTCGGGTACGGGCGGATGGGGCTGCTCCGGCCTAGCGGGTTACCCCCCGCCGCTTCAGCTCGGCCACCTGGTCGGGGGAATAGCCCAGGGTAGCCAGGATCTCGTCGGTGTGCTCCCCCAGGGCGGGGGATGCCGAGCGGGCCTCGAGGGGGGTTTCGCTCATGCTGATGATGGGCCCCACCATCTTTACCCGGCCCACCACCGAGTGGTTGAGCTCCACCACCAGGTTGTTGGCGAGCACCTGCTCGTCCTCGAAAAGCTCCTCGGTAAACCGAACCGGACCGGCCGGGATTCCGGCCTCGTCCAGAATCCGCAGCCACTCGGCGGTGGTCCGCTGGCGGAAGATGGCCTCGGCTTTCTTGACCAGCTCTTTGCCGAACTCAACGGCCTCGGGACTCTGGGGGTCGTACCCCGGGTCGAAGCGGATGTCGTGGAGGCCCAGCACCTCAAGGAGCCGCTTCCGCAGGGGGTCGCTTAGGCAACCCACGGCGATGACCGAATCTTTGGTCTGGTAGGTTCGGTAGTAGATGTTGCCGGGGGGCCTCGGCCGGAACTCCAGGTATCGGGCGTAGACCTCTTCGAAGCTCCGGCCCTCGGCCCGCATTCGCCCCAGGTCGGCCATGAACCGGCGGTAGGGCTCGGCGTCGATAACCTCAATCCAGGTGAACCGGGAGGTCTGAACGGCCAGGGCGCTGGCCAGCAGGGTCGTCTCAATCTTCTGACCCTTTCCCGTCCGCTCCCGCACGTACAGGGCGGCGCAGATGCCCCAGGCCATCGCCAGGCCGGTCGCGAAGTCGGCGATGGCGGTGGAAACGATGTACTGGGGGACTCCGTCGACAATTTTGCCCTCGCTGGCCATCAAGCCCGTTATCGCCTGGGCGATGATGTCGTAGCCCGGCCGCTGGCTGTGGGGACCCCGCCGGCCGAAGGCGGTGTTGTCGCAGTAAATGAGCCTCGGGTTGATGGCCGAAAGCCGCTCGTAATCTATTTTCAGTTTTTGGGAGACATCCGGCCGGTAATTGACGACAACCACGTCGGCATCGGCCACCAGACGGTCGACGATTTGGTTAGCCTCCGGCCTTGTGAGGTCAAGGGGCAGGCTCCGCTTGCCCCGGTTAAGGGAGATGAAGGTGCGGCTTTCGCCGGGCACAAACTGCATGTTCAGCCGCCAGGGCTCCCCCTGGGGAGGCTCGATTTTTATGACGTCGGCCCCCATGTCGGCCAGGAGCATTCCGGCGAAGGGTCCGGCGATTATCTGGGAGAATTCGACGACCCTTATTCCGTCGAGCGGCCCAGGCATAGCAACCCCCCGCGTAAACCCGGGATTTCGGCGCTAAATTAGATTACCGGATTCGGCCGGCCCTTGCCAAAAGACCGGTCCCGGGCCAGGCAGGCCGCAACGGACCGGATTTATAATTTTTGTGGTATACTTGGGGCGCTAAACACTGAGGCGGCCGTGAGGGGATGACGCTCGCCGAACTCCGCGACCTGGCCATTATTATCCTGGCGGTGATAATGGGGATCCAGAGCCTGGTGATGCTTATCGCCGGGCTGGTGGTCATTCGCCTGGCCCTCGACCTCAAGCCCAGGCTCGAAGACCTGCTAACCCAGGTTCAGCGGACGGCCGCCGAGGTCCGGGGTACCGTCCGGTTCACCACCGACCAGGTCTTAAGGCCGGTCATCCGGACCGCCGCGGTGGTTTCGGGCGTCCGCCGGGGCGGGGCCGTGCTCTTTAATAGACTTTTAAGGAGGGGTTTGCGTGATGGTAGAGCGAGGTAACGGTCCCAGTTTTCTGATGGGTCTTCTAGTCGGCGGCCTTACGGGGTTTGCCCTGGGAATGCTGCTGGCACCCCAGCCGGGCGCGGCAACCCGGGAGCAGCTCAAGGCCCGCACCCAGGAGCTACGCAGCCGGGTTGAAAACCTCACCCAGCGGGCCCGCTCTACGGCCGAGGAGGCGGTGGAGTCTGCCCGGGCGACCATTCGGGAGGCGGCCGAACAGGCCCGGACCGAGGCCGAGCGGGTCCAGCAGGAGCTGCAGGAGCGGTTGCGCCGGGAGCGGGAAGGGCAGGCCTACTAGAAGGCCGTCGGCGCAAAAACCGCGGGCCGCGTCGGTGGACGCGGCCCGTTGTGTTTGGCGGAGAGGGTGGGATTTGAACCCACGAGGGAGGGACACTCCCTACCCGCTCTCCAGGCGGGCGCCCTAAACCGGACTAGGCGACCTCTCCTCGCCAAAGAAATATTATACCAATGAGGCCGGGCCGTTGCCGGAGGGCCGAAGGTTGTATTAATATCAGGTGGTGTTAAATTGGGCCAAAACGCCTGACCAGGAGGCGGCAGCATGGTTACCCGCGTCGAAACCCGGCGCCCCAAGGAGTTCTCCCTTGACCTTAAGTACACGGCCCAGGAAGGAATAATCTACCTTACCGGCATCCAGGCCCTGGTTCGGGTGCCCATCGACCAGCGCCGGGCCGACCGCCGCCGGGGCCTTAAAACCGCCGCCTTCATCTCGGGCTACCCGGGCTCCCCCCTCGGGGGCCTCGACTTCGAGCTGGTCCGCCAGTCCCGCCTCCTTCGGGAGCACGAAATCTTCTTCACACCGGGTCTCAATGAGGACCTGGCCGCCACCGCCGTCTGGGGCAGCCAGCTCGCCACCGCCTTCCCCGGTCCGAAGTACGACGGGGTGCTGGGGGTCTGGTTCGGCAAGGCCCCCGGCGTTGACCGCAGCGGCGACGCCTTCCGCCACGCCAACCTCGTCGGGGTTTCCCGGACCGGCGGGGTGCTGGCCTACGCCGGCGACGACCCCACCTGCAAGTCCTCCACCCTGCCCAGCGCCACCGAGATGGCCCTGGCTGACCTGGGGATGCCGGTGCTCTTCCCCGGCAACGTCCAGGAGGTCCTGGACCTGGGCCTCCACGGGTTTGCCCTCTCCCGGTGCTCCGGCCTGTGGGTGGCCCTTAAGGTGGTCACCAACGTGGCCGACGGGGCCGGGACGGCCGAGGTCGCCCCGGACCGGGTCAGGCCGGAGCTTCCGACCCTGGAGCTGGACGGCCGCCCCTTCGAGCACCGGCCCAACCCCCGGGCGATGGCTACCCCGGCCATCCTCGAGGTCGAGCGGCAGCTGTTTTACGGCCGCCTGGAGCTGGCCCGCCTCTACGCCCGGGCCAACCGCCTTAACCGGGTCGTCCTTCCCACCAGGCCCGCCTGGCTGGGCATTGCGGCCGCCGGCAAGACCTTCTACGACCTCCGGCAGGCCCTGGCCGAGCTGGGCCTGGACGACGCCGCCCTCCGGCGCCTGGGGGTGCGGCTTTTTAAGATAAACCAGCTCTTCCCCCTGGAACCGTGGACGGTGCGGGAGTTCGCCGAGGGCCTGGAAGAGATCCTGATTGTCGAGGAGAAACGGCCCTTCCTGGAGGCGGCCATCCGGGACATCCTTTACTCCATGCCCGACCGGCCGCTGGTCATCGGCAAGTTCGACGAGGCCGGTCGGCCCCTGATTCCCGCCCACGGGGAGCTGGATGCCGACACCATCGCCCCCGCCGTGGGCCGCCGCCTCCTCCGGCGGTTCCCCATCGGGGCGGTGGAGGCCCGCCTCCGGCAGCTGGAGGCCGTCCGCTCCCGTCCCGCCCCCATAACCGTCGCCCGGACCCCCTACTTCTGTTCGGGCTGCCCCCACAACCGCTCCCTGGAGGTGCCCCCGGGCAGCCTGGTGGGGGCCGGCATCGGCTGCCACGGCATGGCCCTCATCACCGACCGGGAAACCATCGGGCAGGTCACGGGCATCACCCACATGGGGGGCGAGGGGGCCCAGTGGGTAGGGATCGCCCCCTTCACCGAGACGCCCCACTTCTTCCAGAACCTGGGCGACGGCACCCTCTTCCACTCGGGCTACCTGGCCATCCGGTTTGCCGTTGCGGCCGGGGTGAAGATGACCTATAAAATCCTCTACAACAACGCCATCGCCATGACCGGCGGCCAGCCGGTCCCGGGGGCCGTGGGGGTTGCCGAACTTACCCGCCTGCTGGAGGCCGAAGGGGTCCGCAAGATAATCATCACCACCGACGACCCCGGCAAATACCGGGGTGTGGGCCTGGCCCCCAACGCCGAGGTCTGGCACCGGGACCGGCTTGTAGAGGCCCAGGAGCTTCTGGCCTCCATCCCCGGGGTCACGGTGCTTATCCACGACCAGATGTGCGCCGCCGAAAAGCGGCGGCTTCGCAAGCGCGGCCGGCTTCCGGACCCGCCCCGCCACGTCTACATTAACGAGCGGGTCTGCGAGGGCTGCGGCGACTGCGGCCGCAAGTCCAACTGCCTGAGCGTCCAGCCGGTGGAAACCGAGTTCGGCACCAAAACCCAGATTCACCAGTCGTCGTGCAACAAGGATTACTCGTGCCTGTTGGGCGACTGCCCCTCGTTCCTGACGGTGGAGGTGCCCCACCGGCCCAAAGGCCGCCAGCGGCGTTACCCCGCCTTCGACCTGGAACTCCCCGAGCCGGAGCTTAAGGTTCCCACCGACGGCTACGCCCTCTACATGACGGGCATCGGCGGAACGGGGGTGGTGACCGTTAACCAGATCCTGGGGACGGCGGCCCTGCTGGACGGCAAGCACGTGCGGGCCCTGGACCAGACGGGCCTCAGCCAGAAGGGCGGACCGGTGGTCTCCCACCTGAAGGTCTTCGACCGGGAGCCGGAGGCCTCCAACAACGTGTCGGCCGCCGGGGCCGACCTTTACCTCGCCTTCGACATCCTGGTGGCAACCCAGCCCCCCAGCCTGGCCAAGGCCGACCCGAGCCGGACCGTCGCGGTGGTTTCCACCAGCCGGGTGCCCACCGGCCAGATGGTCGCCAACAACCGGCTGGCCTTCCCCGAACTTTCGGCCCTCATCGGTAAAATTGAGGCCGTCTCCCGCCGGGAGCACAACGTCTACCTGGACGCCCAGCTGGTGGCCGAAGCCCTCTTCAACGACCACATGGCCGCCAACATCGTCCTCCTGGGGGCCGCCTACCAGGCCGGGACGATTCCCATCTCGGCCGAGGCCATCGAACAGGCCATCCGCCTTAACGGGGTGGCCGTCGAGATGAACCTGCTGGCCTTCCGCTGGGGCCGGCTGGCCGTGGCGGACCCCCGCCGGGTGGACATCGAGGGGATGCGGGCCACCCGCCGGCCCGAGCGGCCTGCCCCGACCCTTAACCCGGCCGCCCGGGAGCTTATCGACTCCGTCGGGGCCGACGGAGAACTCCGCCGCCTGCTGGAAGTCCGGGTGCCGGACCTCATCGACTACCAGGACCTGGCCTACGCCCGCCGCTACGTGGAGTTCGTTCGGCACGTCCGGGAGGTGGAGGCCGCCCGAACCCCCGGCCGGACGGCCATCAGCGAGGCGGTGGCCCGGTATCTCTACAAGCTGATGGCCTACAAGGACGAATACGAGGTGGCCCGGCTCCACCTGGACCCGGCCGTTCGGGCCGACCTGGAGGCCCGCTTCGGCCCCGGGGCCAGGGTCTACTGGCACCTGCACCCGCCCCTGCTCCGGGCCCTCGGCCTCAAGGGCAAGCTTAAGCTCGGCCCGTGGTTTACCCCGGTGTTCCGCCTGCTCCGGGCGATGCGGCGGGTCCGGGGAACCCCCTTCGACATCTTCGGGTACACCCGGGTGCGTCAGGTGGAGCGCCGGCTCATCGACGAGTACCGGGCCCTGGTGACGCGGGCCCTGGCCAGGCTGGACGAATCCACCTACGGGCTGGTCCTGGCCGTGGCCGCCCTCCCCGACGAGGTCCGGGGCTACGAAGGGATCAAGCTGGCCGGGGTCGAACGCTTCCGGCAGCGGGCCGCCGAGCTTGTGGCTAAACTCGAGGCCCGGGGCTAAGGGCCGTCGGGCACCGGGCGGAGGGTTGCGACGACCTCCTTATACGCCGGGATGCGGGCCAGGGGCGACCGAACGGCCGGGTCAACCAAGACGTTGCCCTCCGGCCAGTAGACCTGGAGGGTCCCCGGGGCCACCGGCGCCGGGAAGAGCCGCCCCCGGAAGCTCCCGTGCGCGTTGACCAGCTCCACCGGCTGGCCCGGCCGCAGGCCGAGGCGGCTCAGGTCGGCCGGGCTGATTAAGACGGCGTCCCGGGGCGCCAGGTTGATGGGGTCGAGGTCTTCTTGGACCATGCTGTTAAACTGCTTCCCCCGGCGGGTGGCCACCAGGAAGCCGTCGGCGGGGATGGGCCGGGACGGGAGGGCCACCGGCTTAAACCGCGCCCGACCGTCCGGGGTTGGAAACTGCCAGCCGGCGCACAGGAGGGGACCCCCGTACTGAAAGCTGTCGCCCGGCCTGCTCAGGTGCTGGATCCCGTGGTAGGCCGGGATGCACCGGGCGATTTCGGCCCGGACCTCGGCGGTATCCTGGAAGGTGAGCCGGTCGGCGAACTCGGGCCTTACCCGGCGGGCCAACTCCATAAAGACCTCCCACTCTGGGCGGGCCTCCCCAACCCGGGGTCCCGGGATTTCGGGGCTGAAGATGACCCGCCGTTCGGTGGTGGTTTCGGTAACGCCCCCCGGTATCTCATAGCGGGTGGCCGCCGGCAGCAGGACCACCGTGTCGGCGGGCTCGATG
>DAOUCL010000231.1:0-9661 GCA_034432015.1 Dehalococcoidia bacterium | reverse complement strand
GAGCCCACCCTGCTGGTCCACCAGGTGGACGCCGGGGGCTTTGTCGGCCTGCAGCGGCGGGTTTACCGCAACCGGGAGGAGCTGGTGACCGGCCTCCGGGGCCTTTTCCCGGGCGGCCGGCGGGTCCTGATGGAGTATTCCCCCGGCGGGGCGCTGCCCACCATGTCCTACGTGGACGCCGGAACTTTTGAGCTTTTAACCTCCCTGGGGTTCGAAATCTTACCCTCGGCCGACCTTTACCAGGAGCTTTTTGCCACCTGGACGGAGCAGGAGCTGGCCGAGCACCGGCTGGCCGCCCGGGAGTTGGGGCGGGTGGTGCTGGCGGCCTTTGGGTTTATCGGCGAGAACCTGGGCCGGGTCACCGAGGGGGATGTGGCCGGCTTCATTCGGCGGGAGTTTGGGGCCGCCGGCCTGGAAACCGATTCGGGCCCCAACGTCTCCGTCAACGCCCATTCGGCCGACCCCCACTACGACCCGCTGGGGTCCGGGTCGGTCATATCGGCCGGGGACTGGGTGCTCATCGACCTCTGGGCTCGCCGGCCCGGCGGGGTTTACGCCGACATCACCTGGGTCGGCTACGCCGGCCGGGAGGTCCCGGCCCGGTACCGGCAGGCCTTCGACGTAGTTCGGGCGGCCCGGGACCTGGCCTTGAAGTTTCTGGCCGAGGCCTTGGGGTCGGGCCGCCGGGTTGAGGGCTGGGAGGTGGACCGGGCGGCCCGGAACCTGGTGGCGGAGCGGGGTTTCGGGGCCTACTTCACCCACCGCCTGGGCCACAACCTGGGCCGGGATGTCCACGGCAAGGGGGCAAATTTAGATGACTATGAGACCCGCGACACCCGGGCCCTTATCCCCGGCCTCGGGCTCACCGTCGAGCCGGGCCTCTACTTCGGCGATTTTGGGGTCCGGTCCGAGATTAACGTTTACCTGGGTCCCCACGGCCCTGAGGTGACCACTCCGGCCCAGGAAGAGGTCGTTCTCATCGGGAGGTAACGATGTTGCGGGTCGGCATTCTGAACGTGACCGGTTATGCCGGGGCGGAGGCGGTGCGGATCTTGATGCGCCACCCGGAGGTGCGGATAGCCTCCGTTACCGGCCGAAGCGCCGCCGGCCAGAAGCTGGGCGACGTTTTCCCCCACCTGACCGAACTGGACCTCACCATCGAGCCGGAGCTGGGGGAGGTGGATTTTGTTATCTCGGCCCTGCCCCATAAGGCGAGCGCCGAGGCGGTGGCGCCACTGGTGGAGGGGGGCATCCGGGTGGTGGACATCAGCGCCGACTTCCGCCTTCGCTCCGCCCAGACCTACGAAGAATGGTATGAAACCTCCCACCCGGCCCCGAGCCTCCTGGAGGAGGCGGTCTACGGCCTCACCGAACTTCACCGGGCAGAGGTGGCTTCGGCCCGGCTGGTGGCCAACCCCGGCTGTTACCCCACCGGCATCATTTTGGGGCTTTACCCGGCCTTAAAAGAGGGGGTTATTGACGGGCAGATTATCGCCGACGCCAAGTCGGGGGTCTCCGGGGCCGGCCGGAGCCTGAGCCTTTTTACCCATTTTTCCGAGGTCAACGAGAACGTCCAGGCCTACGGCCTTAAGGGCCACCGCCACCTGCCCGAGATCCTCCAGGAGCTGGGGCCGGTGGCCGGGCCGAACCTGGCGGTGACCTTTGTACCCCACCTGGTCCCGATGACCCGGGGAATCCTGGCAACCTGCTACGCCCCCTTAAGGCAGGACCTGGGGGACCCGGCGGCGGCCAACCGCCGCCTGCAGGAACTCTACCTGGACTACTACGGGCGGGAGCCCTTCGTTAAGGTCGCCTCGGCCCCGCCCCAGACTAAACACACCCTGGGCAACAACAACTGCGTCGTCTACCCGTGTGTGGACCCCCGGACCAACCGCCTCATCGTCGTCTCGTGCCTGGACAACCTGGTGAAGGGGGCGGCAGGCCAGGCGGTCCAGAATATGAACGTGATGCTCGGCTTTCCGGAAACGATGGGCTTAGAGCAGGTCGCCCTTTATCCTTAAGGAGTAGGCGATGACCGAAAGTTTCAGGCTCGAAAAGCTGGCCGGGTGGGGGGTGACGGCTGCCGCCGGCTTCCTGGCCGGGGCCACCTACGCCGGCATCAAAGGGGAGCACGCGGCCTTTAAGCTAGACCTGGGCCTGCTTTACAGCGAGGTCCCGGCCGACTCGGCCGGAACCTTCACCACCAGCCGGATTCCGGGCCAGCCGGTCAAGGTCTCCCGGGCCCGGGTCGGCCGGCCCGTCCGGGCCGTCATCGTCAACAGCGGCTGCGCCAACGTGGCCACCGGGGAGGAGGGCCTTCATAACGCCCTGGAGATGACCCAGCTGGCCGCCCGGAAGCTGGGCATCGACCCGATGGAGGTGCTGGTGGCCAGCACCGGTGTGATCGGGACCCAGCTTCCCATGGACCGGGTCCGGGCGGCCGTCCCCGGGATCGCCTTAAGCCGGGAGGGCGGGGCCGACTTTGCCAAGGCGATCACCACCACCGATTCCCGGACCAAAGAGGTCGCCTTTGAGGTCTGGACCGGGGCCGGCAGCTTCCGCATCGGCGGGGCGGCCAAGGGGGCCGGGATGATCCACCCGAATATGGCCACCATGCTTGCTTTTATTACCACCGACGCGGCCGTGGAGCCGGCCTTCCTGCAGGCCTGCCTCCGGGAGGCCGTCGAGGCCACCTTCAACCAGATCGACGTGGACGGGGATATGAGCACCAGCGACACGGTGTTCCTCTTGGCCAACGGCCGGTCGGGATTAGGGCCGGTGGGGCCCGAAGGCCCCCTGGCCGAGGCCTTCCGAACGGCCCTGGGCGAGGTCTGTCTATACCTGGCAAAAGAAATCGTTCGGGACGGGGAGGGAGCCCAGCATCTAATTCAAGTGACGGTGATGGGGGCCCGCTCCCTGGCCGAGGCCAGGCGGGCCGCCCGGGCCATCGCCAGCTCGGTATCCTTGAAGGCGGCCGTCTACGGCCGGGACCCGAACTGGGGCCGGGTGGTGGCCGCCCTGGGGGCCAGCGGGGTGGAGGTGGAGGAGGGCCGCCTCAGCATAAGGCTGGGGGAGTTTACCCTCTTCCGGGATGGCCGCCCGGTCCCCTTCGACCGGGAGGCCGCCCGCCGCTACCTGGGTTCGGCCGAGGTGGAGATTACGGTTAACCTCAACCTGGGCCCCCACCAGGCCGCGGCCTGGGCCTGCGACCTCACCGAGGAGTACGTCCGGTTAAACAGCGTGTATACTACGTAAGGCAGGTCTTAAATGGATACCCCTGGCATCCGGCCGCTGGTGGTAAAAATCGGCGGCAGCACCCTCGGTGCCGAAGATGCCACCCTGGGGGACCTGGCCTGGCTGGGCCGGCAGGCCGTCCGGCTGGTTCTGGTCCACGGGGGTGGTCCCCTCATCAGCGACTGGCAGCGGCGCCTCGGGCTGGAGCCCCGCTTCGTCCGAGGACTTCGGGTGACCGACGGCCCCAGCCTCGAGGTCGCGGTGGCTCTCCTGGCCGGCCTGGTAAACAAGCAGCTGGTGGCCGGCCTCCAGGCCCTGGGGGTGAAGGCTTTGGGGCTGGCCGGGGTGGATGGGGGGCTCATCCGGGCGAGGCCGGCTGACCCCGAGTTGGGGTTCGTGGGCCGGGTGGAAGGAATCGACCTGGGGCTTCTTGACCGGCTCCTTTCGGCCGGCTACCTGCCGGTGGTGGCGCCCATCGGCCTTTACCTGGAGGCCACCGCCGACGGCCTTCGGCCGGTCTGTCTTAACCTCAATGCCGACACGGTGGCCGGCGAGCTGGCGGCGGCCCTTGGGGCCGACCTGGTCCTCCTGACCGATACCCCGGGGGTGCTGGACGGGACGGGCCGGACGGTGCCGGCGCTTACCCCGACCCAGGCCGCGGCCCTGGTGGCGGCCGGGGTGGCGGGCGGGGGGATGATCCCGAAGGTGGAGGCCTGCCTCCGGGCGGTGGGGGCCGGGGGCACGGCCTGGGTCATCGACGGGGGTGCCCCCGGCAGTTTGCGCCGGCTCTTTACGGGCGAGGGCGTGGCGGGCACGGTCTTCCGGGCCGGCTAAACGGCCGGCCGGGGGTGCCGGCAAAAGAAGGTGGATGTGGCCAGGGACCCCTTCTCCGAAATCGATTGGGAGCGGCTAGCCCGGACCCGGCCGCCCCGGCGGCGGGCAGGCTGCGGGGTGGGCCTGCTGGTTTGGGCCGGCCTGGGCCTCGCCGGCCTCTTCGCCCTCGGGGTCATCGCCACCGAGCTTTACGTCGAATACCTCTGGTTTGATTCTTTAGGCTTTGCCCCGGTCTATCTGACCCGGGTCTCGGCCCAGGCCCTGGCCTTCCTTGGGGGTACCCTCCTGGCCGGGGCCGTCTTCGGGGCGAATTTGCTGGCGGCCTCCCGGATTCTGGGCCGGCGGCCCAGGTTCGGGGTTTTCCGGGAGCTGGCGGGCCCGGTCATCCCCCGGCCGGTCCTCCTGGGGGCGCTGGCCGGCGGAAGCCTCATCTTCGGGGGACTGGCCGCCGGCCGCTGGCTCACCTTTCTGCAGTGGGTTAACGCCGAACCCTTCGGCCTCACGGAGCCGATCCTGGGCCAGGAGGTGGGCTTTTATCTTTTCACCCTGCCCCCGCTCCGGTTTTTGGCCTCGGCCCTCATCGCCCTTTTAATCATCGGCCTTATCGGCACCGGGGCATATTATCTTATCAACCTTTCGGCCGAGGAAGGCTGGTCGGGCAAAGTGGTGGTCCCGGGGGCGGTGGTGGCCCACCTGGCCGTTCTTGGGGGGCTCCTGGGGCTGGCGCTGGCCGCCAACTACGTGGTCTCGGGCTATGAGGTCGTCTACTCGAACCGCGGGGTCGTGCCCGGGGCCAGCTACGCCGACGTCAATGCCCAGCTTCCGGCCTTCCGGGTGCTTACGGGCCTGAGCCTCCTGCTGGCCTTAAGCCTTTTTGCCGTTCCCTTCCTGGGGCTTAAGCCGGCCGTCATCGTGGCGGGGGTCTGGGTGGTGGGGGCCGTCTTCGGCGGGGCCGTCTTTCCCAACCTGGTCCAGCAGTTCGAGGTGCGGCCCACCGAGCTGGCCAAGGAGCGCCCGTACATCGAGAACACCATCCGGATGACCCGGTTGGCCTTCGGCCTGGACCGGATCCGGGAAGTCCCCTACGAGACCGACGACCAGCTGACCCCGGAAAAAGTCCAGCAGAACCGGAGCACCCTGGAAAACGTCCGGTTGTGGGACTGGCGGCCCACCCTCACCGTTTACCAGCAGCTCCAGAGCATCCGCCCATATTATGAGTTTGTCGACGTGGATATCGACCGCTACGTGGTCGGGGGCAGGTACCGGCAGGTTCTGATTTCGGCCCGGGAGCTGTCCGACCAGCTGCCGCCCGAGGCCAACACCTGGCAGAATCGGCACCTGGTGTTCACCCACGGCTACGGGGTGGTAATGAGCCCGGTGAACGAGGCCGGACCGGAAGGCCTGCCCAGGTTTTTCATCAAGGACATTCCCCCTTCGGGGATAATCCCCATTGAGCGGCCGGAGGTCTACCACGGGGAGCGCACCCGCAACTATATCATCGTCAACACCCTGGCGGCCGAATTCGACTACCCCCGGGGGGACGAAAACGTTTATTCCAGCTACGCCGGCCGGGGCGGCATCCGGCTCGATTCCTGGGTCCGGCGGGCGGCCTTCGCCTGGTTCTTCGGCGACCCCAACATTATCCTGAGCAACTTTATCACCGACCAGAGCCGCATCCTCTTCCGGCGAAACATCCGGGAGCGGCTGGAAACGGTGGCCCCGTTTTTAACTTTCGATTCCGACCCGTACATCGTTATCGCCGACGGCCGCCTGGTCTGGGTTGCGGATGGCTACACCACCAGCCCCCATTTTCCCCACGCCCACCCCTACCGGACCCGGGCAGCCAATTTTAACTACATTCGGAATTCGGTCAAGGCCGTCGTGGATGCCTACGACGGGACTGTCACCCTCTACGTCTTCGACCCCCAGGACCCCCTCATCCGGGTTTACCAGAAGATTTTCCCGGGGCTTTTTGTGCCGGCCGACCGGGCGCCCGAAAGTATCCGGCGCCACTTCCGGTACCCCGAGGACCTTTTCCGGGCCCAGGCCGAGCTTTACCGGCTTTACCACATGACGGACCCGACGGTCTTTTACAACCGGGAGGACCTGTGGGAGATCCCGAAGGAGCTATTCGGCCCCCGGCGGGAGGTGGTGGATGTCCAGCCCTACTACGTGATCATGCGGCTGCCGGGGGAGACCCGGGAGGAGTTTATCTTGATGCAGCCCTTTGTGGCCGCCCGCCGGCCCAACATGATCGCCTGGCTGGCGGCCCGTTCCGACGCCCCGGCCTACGGGGACATGGTGGTTTATAAATTCTCCAAGGAGAAGCTGGTCTTCGGGCCCATCCAGATTGAGGCCCGCATCGACCAGGACCCGCAGATTTCGGCCCAGTTTACCCTCTGGAGCCAGGCGGGTTCGGACGTCATCCGGGGGAACCTGCTGGTGATCCCCATAAACCGGTCCATTATCTACGTGGAGCCGATCTATTTACAGGCCGAGCGGGGCCAGATTCCGGAGCTCAAGCGGGTGGTGGTGGCGGTTGGGGACCGGCTGGCGATGGAGCCGACCCTGGAGGAGGCCCTGGCCCGGGTAATCGGCCTGCCCCTCCCAACCCAACCCCCATCCCCGGGCCCGCCGACCGTCCCGGGGACGGTGGCCGACCTGGCCCGGCAGGCCAAGGAGGCCTACGACCGGGCCCTGGAAAGGCTCCGTCAGGGGGACTGGGCCGGCTACGGGGAAGCCCTCAAAAACCTGGAGGCGATCCTCAACCGGCTGGTGGCGGAGACGGCCCCCCGCTAGGACCTGGGTCGGGGGCCGAGCCTTCGGCCCAGGGCCGCAAGCAGGCCGACCAGGCCGGCGGGGTAGGCCCTCATCAGGACGATAACGAAGAGGCCGAAGAGGACCAGCCGCACCTCCCCGGAGAGGCGCAGGGCCTCGGCCAGCCCTTCGGCAACCACCGCCCCCACCAACGGCCCCCAGAAGGACCGAAATCCGCCCAGGACAACGGCGATGATGATAAAGGCCATCTCGGTAAATCGGACCTGGGAAGGGGCCAGCAGGCCGATGTAGTGGCCGTAGACGGCCCCGGCCAGGCCGGCGACGGCGGCGCTCAGGGTGAAGATGAACATCTTCCAGCGGACCGCGTCGATGCCCCGGACGGCCGCGGCCTCCTCGTCGTCCCGGACGGCCCGGATGCGCAGGCCGACCTTGGACCCCAGCACGGCGGCCGCAAGGAGCAATGTTCCGGCCGTAAGGCCGACAAACACGTAGTAATTGGGCAGGGGGTCGAGGGTTCCCAGGAGGAGGGGCACGGTCAGGCCCATATCGCCCCGGGTGACCTGGTAGTTGACTGAAAGGAGGATTCGAAACGACTCGGCAAAGGCCCAGGTGGTGATGGCCAGATAGATCCCCCGCATCCGGAGGGTGAGGCTGCCCAGCAGGTAGCCGCTCAGGGCGGCCCCCAGGGTCCCGGCCAGGATGCCGCCCCAGACGGGGAAGCCCAGGACCAAGACGGCCCCGGCCGAGGCGTAGGCCCCGAGGCCGGCGAAGGCGTGGTGGGCCAGGGAGAACTGGCCGGTGTAGCCGGCAACCAGGTTCCAGGAGATGCCAAGAACAGCGTAGTAAAGGGCGATGATGGCCACGTGGACCCCGTAGGCGCTCAAGAAGAGGGGGGCAGCCAGGGCAAGGCCCGCCGGCAGAATAACCCAGCCCCGCCTCGCCGCCCGGCCGAGGCGTCCGGTCAGGGCGACGGCCCCAGCACCGGCCGCCGGCCCGACTTCCCGAAGCTCGCCCATCCTAGACCCGCCGCTCCCGTTCCCCGAAGATGCCCTGGGGCCGCAAGAAGAGCATCAGGATTAAAAAGACAAACCCGTAAAGGTCTTGGTAAGCCGGGGATATAAGGACGGACCCGAAGCTTTCCACCAGGCCCAGCAGAAAGGCGGCCACCACGCTGCCCGTCAGCGACCCGAGGCCGCCGATGACGATGACCTCAAACCCCTTTACCGTGCTTACGGCCCCGTTGGTGGGATGGACGAGAAAGACCGGGGCCAAGAGGGCCCCGGCGGCGGCCGCCAGGGCCACCCCAATGCCGAAGGCGAGGCCGTCGAGGCGCCGGACGTCGATTCCCGCCACCTCGGCCCCAACCCGGTTCTGGGCCGCCCCCAGGAAGGCCAACCCGAGCCAGGTTCGGCGGACCAGGAAGTAAAAGGCACCCAGAAGGACCAGGGCCCCGGCGGCGGCCGCCAGCCGGCTGCCGTTAACGGAGATGCCCCCAACCGTCACCAGCGGCAGATATTCTGGGGGCGACCACTGGTAAGGCCCGGCCAAGATGGTGGCCAGATTTTGCAGGAGGACGGATAGGGCGATGGTGACGATGGTGGCGTACTCGTCCCGGCGCTCCGCCTCCGGCCCGAACATGGGTGCCAGCAGACCCTTCTGAATGGCCAGGCCCAGCAGGAAAACCCCCACCATCGACAGGGGGACGCCCAGAAACCAGAGGCTGGGGCCCAGAACCAGGGTTATAAGGACGAACTGGGCGTAGCTTCCCAGCATGTAAAACTCGCCCATCGCCCAGTTGATCATCTTCATCAGGCTGTAGATAAAGGTGATGCCCACGGCCATCAGGGCGTAGAGGGCCCCCATCATCAGGCCGGCGGCGACCACCTGCGGAAGCTGGCCCATAACCCCTAGCGCTGAAGGGTGCCCGTCTTCATCTCGGGCGGGAAAAGGATGGTGGCCTGGTCGAAGGGCTGGTTGACGGCCATATACTGGAGGAGCAGTAGCGGCTGCTTTACCCGGTGCCAGTCAGCCCCCTCGGCCCGGGGGAAGGTGGCCGAATCCAGGTTCCAGGACTTAAAGCGGCCGGTCTCCAGGGCCTTGACGATATCGGGTCCCCTGGTGGAGCAGGCCTGATTTATGGCCTGGGCGACGATGATGACATTGCCGAAGGCGGCAAAGGAGCTGTAGAGGGCCGGCTCCCGGTGCCTGGCCTCGTACTGCTGCTGCATCCACTTGCCCGCATCCGTCAGGGGCTGCTTCGGGTGGTAGTAGGCCACAAAAATGATCCCCTTGCCCAGGGGACCCAGGTTCTGCCAGAACTCGGGCCGAATGGGCAGGTCGTAGGATATGACCATGGGCGTCTGGGGCAACAGGCCCACGTCGGTGGCCTGCTTAACGGCGAGGTAGGCCGGGGCGCCCACCCCCAGGTTGTAAATGAGGTCCGGGCCGAAATCTTTAACCTGCAGGAGAAGGGGCGTAAGGTCGGCGGTCTGGCGGTCGAAGACCCAGCTCCGGGCCTCCACCGTCGGGGCGACCCGGCCCAGTTCCGCCTTGAGGGCGTCGGTGTTTCCGGCGCCGTAGTCGGTATTTTCGGCCACGATGGCGACCTTTTTAAAGCCGTATTCTTTGATAAACTGGGCCACGGCCGCCGCCCGGTCGGCGGTGATGGTGTGGGTCTGGAAGACGAACCCGTAGTGGTTGGCCGTTATCCTGGTGTCCGAGGACTGGGTTGAAAAGAGGGGGACCTGAAGCTGGTCCGCCACCGGGCCCAGGGCCAGGGTGACGGAGCTGTGGAACTGGCCGACCACGGCCGCAA
>DAOUCL010000230.1:0-2998 GCA_034432015.1 Dehalococcoidia bacterium | reverse complement strand
GGCCTGTTCGGCCGCATCCCGGACCGCCCGGTACTCGACCGAGGTTACCCCGGCCGGAACGCAGACCATCACCTCGGGCTTGAAAAGGCGAAAGCCGCCGGCGACCTTGCTTATAAAATAGCGGAGCATCGCCTCCGTTACCAGGTAGTCGGCGATCACCCCGTCCCGGAGGGGCCGGATCACCTGGATGGTGGCCGGGGTGCGTCCGAGCATCTCCTTGGCCGCGTTGCCCACCGCCAGAATCCGGTTGTCGTGGCGGGAGACGGCCACCACCGAGGGCTCGTTGATGACGACCCCTTTGCCTTTAACGTAGACCAGGACGTTAACCGTTCCCAGGTCGATGCCGATTCGCCGGGTAAACATATTCGCTAATCCACCCTTTCGATGGCTGCCCCAAGCTGCCTTAGTTTTATATCAAATTTTTCATAGCCCCGGTCCAGGTGGTAGACGTTCCGGATGAGGGTGGAGCCCCGGGCCACCAGCCCGGCCAGCACCAGGGCCGCCCCCGAGCGGATGTCCAGGGCGCTCACCTCCGCCCCGAAAAGGGGCGTCCGCCCCCGGATAAGGGCCGTCTGCCCGCTCACCTCGATATCCGCCCCCATCTTCCGGAGCTCGTAGACGTAAAGCAACCGGTTATCGTAGACCCTTTCGTGGACCACGCTTATCCCTTCGGCCTGGGTAAGGAGCACCCCCATCACCGACTGGAGGTCGGTGGCAAACCCCGGGTAGGGCACCGCCTGGACGTTCACCGCCCGGAGGGGCCGCCGGCCCCGGACCACCAGGTGGTCCTCCCCGGCCACCACCTCGGCCCCGGCCTCCTGCAACTTCCAGGTCAGGGCAAAGAGGTGCTCCGGAACGCACCCCTCCACCACCACCTCTTCCCCGGCCAGGGCGGCGGCGATGGCGAAGGTTCCGGCCTCGATCCGGTCGGGGATAAGGCGCCAGCGGGTGCCGTGCAGCCGGTCGACCCCCCGGACCCTGATAACGCTGGTTCCGGCCCCCGTCACCTCGGCCCCCATGGCGTTGAGCATGGCCGCCAGCTCCACCACCTCCGGTTCCTGGGCGGCATTAACGATGAGGGTTTCTCCCCGGGCCCGGACGGCGGCCATAAGAAGGTTCTCGGTGCCGGAGACGCTCGGGTAATCCATGAAGACCGGCGCCCCCTCGAGCCGGGCGGCCTCGCACCGGTAGATGCTGTCCTCGAATTCGATGCGGGCCCCCAGGGCGCTGAAGCCGGCCAAGTGGACGTCGATGGGCCGCTGGCCGATGACATCCCCCCCGGGGGCGCAGGAAGCGGCCCGGCCGAGCCGGCCTAGCAGGGCCCCCACCACCAGGAAGCTTCCCCGGAGGCGCTGGACCAGCTGGGTCGGGGCGACGTGGTCCGTCAGGTTCGCGGCCCGGATCCGGAGGGTGTGCTCGTCGACCCATTCCACCTCGGCCCCCAGGGCCCGCAGGACGGCGGATTGGACCTCCACGTCGTCGATGTGGGGGACGTTTTCCAGGTAAACCTCGTCCGGGGTGAGGAGGGCGGCGGCCATGAGGGGCAGGGCGGCGTTTTTGGCCCCGCTTACCCGGACCGTTCCCCCGAGGCGGGCCCCGCCGCTGATGACGAAGGCGCCGTCTTTTACCCCGGCGGTCACGCCCTACGCGCCGGGCTCCCCGGCGCCCCGCGGGAGCCGCTCCCGGCGCCGGCGCCGCTCGGCCACCCGCAACCTGACCAGCGCCCGCTGAAGGGCCACCCTCGCCCGGGCCAGCTCTTCCTCGGTGGTGGCCCGGCGCAGGCTCTCCTCGGCCCGGCGGCGGGCCTCTTCCGCCCGGGCGATGTCGATCTCTTCGGCCCGTTCGGCCGTGTCGGCCAGGACTACCACCTTGTCGGGCATCACCTCGAGGAAGCCGCCGCTTACGGCCATGGCGACCTCCTCCCCGCCCCGGCGGACGACCAGTTCCCCCGGCTTGAGCAGGGTGAGGAGGGGGGCATGGTGGGGCAGGACGGTAAGTTCGCCCTCAATGCCCGGCAGGGTGACCGACTCCACGTCGGCGGCGTAAACCACCCGCTCCCCGGTTATGATTTCAAACCTCACCAGGTCGGCCATCTTTTCCCCAACCCCTACCGGGCGGCCGCCAGGAGGCGCTCCCCCTTCTCGGCCGCCTCCTCGATGGTGCCCACCATGTAGAAGGCCGCCTCGGGCAGGTGGTCCCACTTGCCCTCCAGAATCTCCTTGAAGCCCCGGACCGTCTCCCGGACGGGCACGTAGCGGCCAGGAGTGCCGGTGAAGACCTCGGCGACGAAGAAGGGCTGGGTCAGGAACCGCTGGAGCCGCCGGGCCCGGTGGACCACCAGCTTGTCTTCCTCGCTCAGCTCCTCGATCCCAAGGATGGCGATGATATCCTGGAGCTCCCGGTAGCGCTGAAGTACCCGCTGAACTTCCCGGGCGACCGTATAGTGCTCCTGGCCGACAACCCGCGGGTCCAGCGCCCGGGACGTCGACGCCAGCGGGTCCACCGCCGGGTAAAGGCCCTGCTCGGTGAGGGCCCGGTCCAGGATGACCACGGCGTCCAGGTGGGCGAAGGTGGTGGCCACCCCGGGGTCGGCGAAGTCGTCGGCGGGGACGTAGATGGCCTGGAAAGAGGTAATCGAACCCCGCTTGGTGGAAGTGATCCGCTCCTGAAGCTCCCCCATCTCCGTGGCCAGGGTCGGCTGGTAGCCTACGGCCGACGGCATCCGCCCCAGGAGGGCCGAGACCTCCATGCCCGCCAGAGTATAACGGTAAATGTTGTCGATGAACAGCAGGACGTCCTGGCCCTGCTCGTCCCGGAAGTACTCGGCCATGGTCAGGCCGGTAAGGGCCACCCGCTGGCGGACGCCGGGGGGCTCGTTCATCTGCCCGAAGACCAGGACGGTCTTGCTGATAACCCCGGAGTGGCGCATCTCCAGCCAGAGGTCGTTCCCCTCCCGGGTGCGCTCGCCCACCCCGGCGAAGACGGAGATGCCGCCGTG
>DAOUCL010000229.1:0-3805 GCA_034432015.1 Dehalococcoidia bacterium | reverse complement strand
AACCAGCCTGGCCGGGGGAACCATCCCCGTCGGGGGCGGGCTCGTCGTGAACCTGGCCCGGATGAACCGGATCCTGGAGGTCGACCGGGCCAACGGGGTGGCCGTCGTCGAGGCGGGGGTGGTGACGGCCGAACTGCAGCGGGCGGTGGAGGGGGAGGGCCTCTTTTACCCGCCCGACCCGGCCAGCCTTAACCAGTCCACCATCGGGGGGAACGTCGCCACCAACGCCGGTGGGCCCCGGTGTCTCAAATACGGGGTTACCCGGGACTACGTGCTGGGGCTTACGGTGGTGCTGGTCGACGGCCGGATTTTGCGGCTCGGGGGGAAGCTTATCAAGAACAAAACGGGCTACCAACTGACCCAGCTTTTCGTCGGCTCCGAGGGGACCCTGGGCATCATCACCGAGGTGGTCCTTAAACTTTTGCCCCGGCCCCGACACCGGGCCACCGCCCTGGCCGTCTTTCCCCGGCTGGACGACGCCGCCCGCGCCGTCAACGCCATCCTGGAGGCCGGCATCCTGCCGGTAACCATCGAACTTATGGATAACCTGACCATAAACGTCGTCGAGGACTACCTTCAGGCCGGCCTGCCCCGGGAGGCCGAGGCCCTGCTTATTTTAGAGCAGGACGGCAACCACCCGGAGGCGGTCCGGGATGAGGTCGAGCAGATGGCCGCCCTCTGCGGCGAACTCGGGGCCTCGACCGTCCAGGTGGCCGCCGACGAGGCGGAGCGGCAGCGGCTCTGGCAGGCCCGGCGGGCGGTTTCGCCGGCCCTGGGCCGGCGGGGTCGCAACAAGCTGGGGGAAGATATTGTGGTGCCCCGGGCGGCGATCCCGGAAATGGTCCGGCGCATCCGGCAGGTCGGCCAGGAATACGGCTTTGAGATCCCCGTCTTCGGCCACGCCGGCGACGGGAACCTCCACCCGAACATCATCTTCGACCTGCGCCGGCCGGGGGAGCTGGAGCGGGTGGAGCGGGCGGCGGCGGCCATCTTCCGGGCCGCCCTGGAGCTGGGGGGCACCCTTACCGGGGAGCACGGCATCGGCACCCTCAAACGGGAGTTTCTGACCGAAGCCCTGGGGCCCGATGCGGTCGGGGTTATGCGCCGGCTGAAGGAGGCCCTGGACCCCAAGGGGCTCCTTAACCCCCACAAAATGTTCCCCGAAGCCGATGGGGTTGACGGATTCCTGCGGCGGCTGCCCCTGCTGGGAACGGCCGAAGCCCCCGGCTAATCCGGGACGGGCCGGGCGGCCTTGACCGGCCCGGCCTCGGGCGCGGCCCGAAGCCTCGAGACGGCCACGGCCGAGATGCCCCCCAGGGCCACCGTAAGCAAGATCAGGCCATCGACCCCCCGCCAGTCGGCGAAGATTCCCCCCAGGCTGCTACCGATAAGCTGCCCCACCCCGAGCAGCACCGAATAGATGCCCATAATGGTGCCCCGCTCGGCCTGGAAACGCTCGGAGATGGCCCCCAGGTAGCTCAGGGCGGCAGGGGTAAAGCCGCTCATCACCAGGAGGCCGGCGGCCGAAATCAGAAGGAGGACCACGATGCGGGTGTGGCTTGCGCCAATCGAGTGATTCACGAGAAAGAGGCCTGCGGCCGTGAGGCCGAGCCCGGCCAGACCGATGCGCATGGCCCGGACAGACCCCACCCGGCCGAGGACCTGGCCCCAGGCCACCACCCCGACAACGAAGAGGAGCAGGACAATTCCGGCGGCGGTGCCAAATTCGGAGCCGGTGAAGCCCCCCACCAGGAGCTGGGCGGGGTCCTTGCGGCGGGTCATCTGGAAGGCGGCGTGGCTCAACCAGACACCTACCACGGCGTTGACGGCGACCCAGGCCGGTGCCAGGCCGAGGATGTGGCGGAGGCCTGCCGCCAGCTCCTTAAGGCGCCAGTGGTCGGCCCTAACCCCCCGCCGGATGGGCACCGTGCTGAGGGCCAGGAGGCTCAGGCCGTAGAGGCCGGCCACCACCCCGAAGGCCCAGAGGCGCAAAAAATCCCAGAGGAAGCCGGCGGCCACCACCCCGCTGCCGAGCCCGAGGATGGTGGCGGCCTCAAAAAGGGCCATCACCCGGCCCCGTCGGGCCTCATCTTCCCCGGCCTCGTCGGCCAGAATGCTCAGCATCGGCGGGGTCGAAACCCCGGCCGAGAGCCCCTGGCAGAGTTTGGCGGCAAACACCCCGAGGAGGGCGTTGGAGAGGGCCACGAAGGGAATGGCAACGACCCCGAAGATGGGGCCCAAAAGAAGGGGGCGGTGCCGGCCCCACAGGTCGCTCAGGGCCCCGGAAAGGGGCGCGCTGAGCAGTTCGGCGATGTAAAAGCCGGCGATGGCAAATCCCAGGGACGTGGCCTTGACGTGGTGAAAACCGGCGGCGTCCAGGGCCCCAAATTTTAAATTAATTAAAGTACCGGCGGCCGCGGCCGCCAGGCGCAGCAGATACGCCCCCACAAAAAGCAACCCCAGGGAGTTCACCATTCCGCCTCCGATCGCGGCCGGTCTTTCCGGCCCCGTGGCCACTTAATTATATCGCGGCCTAAATGGAGGTGGTTCGGGGCAGGCCGAGCAGGCTTCGGGCCATGGTGATTTCGCCCAGGTGGCCGAAGCCGTGACAGAGGCAGACCTGCAACAGGGCCCGGCCTCCCAAAAGCTCCCCCAGGGGCTTTATGGTAAAGGTCCGGCCCAGGGTTTCGTCGTCCACCACCGCCAGAAACTCCCGGGTTGCCGACCAGACCTGCCGCATGTAGTCTTTAAAGGCTTCGGTGTCCCCGATGCGGAGGGCCTGGGCCTCGGCCAGGCTCATCCCCGTTCCCTGGGCTCCCTTGGGGGGCAGGCCCAGCCTTTCGGCCCAGCCCCCCTCCATCCAGACGGTGGGCCGCCCCTGCAGGACAAACCGAACGATGTTGTCCTCGGTGCGGACGTAGTGCCAGACGGTGAATCCGATGTGGTTCGTCTGCGGGGCCGGCAGGGCGTGCCACTGCTCGGGCGTGAGGTCCCCGACCGCAAGGTCGTAGAGCCCGTGGAGCCGCTCGAATTCGGCCCGAATCTGCGCAAGCCAGTCGAAGGACGCCATCTTTTAACCTCCTGGGGTTATTCTCGGCAAGAGATCATAGCACGCTTTTGTGCACCGTGCACAAATGGCCGGCCGGGATTTTTGGCGTCCAGACATATTACGGGGGCGGGGCCGGCCCTAAACTGAAACTGGAAAGCTCGGAGCTTATCGGAGGTAAACGCTTTATGGTGACCGTCGCCAGGGATGCGATAACGTCTGTCTACCCGAACCCCACGGCGGAGGACGTGCTGGAGTTTGCCCGGAGCCGCGGGGTGGAGTTTATCGACTTCAAGTTCGTGGACCTGCCCGGCACGTGGCAGCACTTCTCGGCCCCAGTTTCGGCCGTGAGCGCCCGGGACCTGGAGGAGGGGCTGGGGTTTGACGGGTCGAGCATCCGGGGGTTCCAGGCCATCCACGAAAGCGATATGATTGTGATTCCGGATCCGAAGACGGCTTTTATCGACCCGGTTTACAAAGTGCCTACCCTTAGCATTATTTGCGACGTCTATGACCCGATCTCCCGCCGGCCCTACACCCGGGACCCGCGCCATATTGCCCGGAAGGCCGAACGGTTTCTGACCGAAACCGGCATTGCCACGACGGCCTACTTTGGTCCGGAGGTTGAGTTTTACATCTTCACGGACCTCAGGTTCGACCAGACGACCCACTCGGGGTTCTACTTCATCGGGTCCGATGAAGGGATCTGGGATTCGGGGGCCAACGGGCAGAACGGCCGGAACCTGGCCTACCGGCCGC
>DAOUCL010000228.1:0-2534 GCA_034432015.1 Dehalococcoidia bacterium | reverse complement strand
GCGCTTTTTCTGTGGGAAGTAAAACGTGAGGAGAGCCCCTTCAAAGACCTTTTGCTCTGGCTTGGGGGCAAGCTTGGGATACCGAGCGAACGGGATGGGCAGGGCGCCGTTGCGCCCGATGCGGGGTTTTCTAAGGCTGCTAAACTACGAGGTCGCCCGGGAACTGCTGGAGTCCCGCCAGCCACCTACTTGACGCCAAAGTTATGGGTAATCTCCTGGCTGTATCAGGAGTTTATCCAATAAACTGGGTGTAAACTGGACCTTGGCAGCCTGAGCCGTGCGACAGGTTCCGGCCGACCGGCTTATGGGCTACACGGCCCGGTTAAGGCCAGCGGGCTAGCCGCCTTCGGCGGCTGCGCCGAACCTTCGGCTTGGCCTCGAGACCGCTCCTCGTCCCGGTGGATAAAGGTGCAAAGCACGTTATGTTAATAGCGTCAGGTGCCGGCGCTGGGTAACCGGGGCAACCGGTTGCTGCTGACCGAGGAGTGGCCGGCCTTGGGGTTGAGAAGGCTGTGGGCAGCGGTGTTGGGGCTTGCCCTCCGCGAGAAGAGGGCGGCTCTGACTTGGGGGCAAGCTTCGGCAGGGCGCTTTTGCGACCGAGCTCGCCCGGGAACTTCTTGAGGCCGGCCAACCTCCCACTTGACGCCAAAGTTATGGGTAAACTCCTGTGCGGCCGGGCCGCTGCCTCAAATCTTTCTGAACTTACACAGCGCGGCCGCCGTCCCCCGGTTCAGGCCGGCCGGCGGCAACTTCTTTGCGCCGCACCTGTTCGATAACCTCGGCCTGGCGGGCCGCCAGCTTCGGGCTAAGTTCCACCGGGTAATGCTCGGGGTTGTAGATGGCCTTATGCCGGTCGTCTAAGGCGGCAAAGTCGGCAAAAAACGTTTCCCGGATTTTTTCTAAAGGGGTGGGGTCGACCAGGGGCTCGCCCCCGGCCATCATGGGCACCAGCAGCGGCTCGGCCGAAGCCTCCGGGGGGTTCTCATCCCGCAACGAGATTATGTCTTTGATAAACTTGCCGCCCTTATCCCGGAGGCGGTAGACCTGCTTTTCGTCGGCCAGGGTCTGTTTGCCGGGACTGAGTTTAAGGACCGGTTTGCCGTCGTATTTAACAAGTTTATAAACGATATCCGCCCAGGGGGCGTCGGCCGATACCCCCAGCTTTGTCCCCACCCCAAAGCCGTCGATGGGGGCCCCGGCCCGCAAAAGCTCGTCGATGCGGTACTCGTCCATCGCCCCGCTGGCGAAGATCCGGACGTAGCCCAGGCCGGCCTCATCCAAGATCCGCCGCACTTCCTTGGCCAGCTCGCCCACGTCGCCGCTGTCCAACCTCACCGCCCGTAGCCGGTGCCCCCGGGCCTCCAGCTCCTTGGCCACCACCACCGCCTTTCGGGCCCCGCTAATGGTGTCATAGGTGTCCACCAGCAGGGTTGTATTGTCCGGGAAGAGGTTGGCAAAAGCCCGAAAGGCGTCCAGCTCGCTAGGAAAGCTTTCAATGTAGGAGTGGGCCATGGTACCCACCACCGGGATGCCGAAGGCCTTTCCGGCCAGCATGTTGGAGGTTGCGGCGAACCCAGCGATGTAGCAGGCCCGGGCTACCTTCATCCCGGCGTCGAAGCCCTGGGTCCGGCGGAAGGAAAAGTCTACGCAGACCCGACCCCGGGCGGCGTAGAAGCAACGGGAGGCTTTAGTTGCCAGCAGGGTTTCGAAGCCCACGGCGTTTAAGATAAAAGTCTCAAAGAGCTGGGCCTGAATAATGGGGGCCGTGACCTCCATAATGGGCTCGTTGACGAAGAATATCCGGCCCTCGGGGATGGCCCGAACCTCCCCGGTGAAACGAAATTCCCGCAAAAAGTCGAGGAAATCGGCGTTAAAAAGCCCCAGGCTAGCCAGGTAGCGGAGGTCGTCCTCGGTAAACCGAATGTGATAAAGATACTTGATGACTTCCTGGATTCCGGCGGCCACAAAGTAGGCCCGGTTGGGCGGGTACTCCCGGATGTAGAGGCTGAAGGTGGCCGGGGCAAACATCCGGTTCTCAAAATAGCTGGCCGCCATCGTCAGCTCGTAGAGGTCCGTAAAGAGGGCAAACTCCCCGGGGTCGGTGTAATAAAGAGGCTTACCCCAGTCTCGGCCCAAAGTCGCAACCTCGGTGCTCAGGTTTCGGGGCTGATGGGGCCTTTCGAGGCCCGTCACCCTGATTTTATAATACCGGCGGAGGTCGGCGATGCTTAAGGCAGGCGGTCTGGTCGACTGTGATGTCCACCCGAACATAAAGTCGATAAAGGACCTTTATCCTTACCTTCCGAGGCGCTGGGTCGATTACATCGAGGAGACGGGCTTCAGCCAGATTCCCCAAAACCCTTACCCTAAGGGCGCAAACCGGGGCGTAAGGCTCGATGCCGTCCCCGAGGGCGGGGTTGCCGGCTCCGACCTTGGGCTTATGCGGGCCCAGCTTCTGGACCCGTACGACGTTGAGTTTGCGATTTTAAACCCCGAGCACAGCTATCGACTGAACTTCCTGCCCAACGCCGACT
>DAOUCL010000227.1:0-2672 GCA_034432015.1 Dehalococcoidia bacterium | reverse complement strand
CGGGTGATGGGCCTGTCGGTAGCCTATCACCCGGTAAGCCTGCTCAGGCCGGCCCTGGGGGAGGGGGTCGTGCCGCTGGGGGCACTGCCGGGCCTGCCCGACGGTACCCGGGTGACGGTGGCCGGGCTGGTGGTTGCTCGCCAGCGGCCGGAGAATGCCCGGGGCCTCTGCTTTATAACCCTTCACGACGAGTTCGGCGAGGCCGACGTGGTTATCCTGCCGGGCCTTTACGAGCGCCGCCGGGACGTTGTTCGGACGGCGCCTTTGCTGGCGGTTTCGGGCCGGGTCAACCGGAGTCGGGGCAGCCTTTCGCTCCTGGCCGAAGAGCTCCACCGCCTCCGGGTGCCGGCCGCCGGAATCCCGAGCGGGGCGAGCCGGCCGGATGGGTGGGACCTTCGGCTTATCGAGCCGCCGGGCCTGGCCGACCTCGGCCAAGTCGGCGCCGCCCACAGCTTCCGGTAGGTCCCGGTCGATGGCTGATTTTATTGCTGGGGCGCACGGCCGTGCGCCCCAGCAAAAGGCGGTTTTAGTCGGACCGAAGGGCGCTCGGATAAGCCCCCTCATATGGTAGAATTATAGGAGCACAACCGAATATCGGGTAAAACCCATCGGTCCTTCGGGGCAGGGTGAGGCCCCGGCTTTAGAAGCGGGGGCCAATTCCCGACCGGCGGTGAGAAAGAAGCCCGCGACCCCGCCCCCTTTGCTAAGGGGGTGGGTGGACCCGGTGAGAATCCGGGGCCGACGGTACAGTCCGGATGGGAGAAGGCAGGTGGGGTGACCTTTAAGGGCCAACGCTTTTGGGCCTGGGGGCGCCTGCCTTCAGGCCCAAAAATTTGGAGGGGAATTTATGGCGGCCGATTTTATGGCCCAGGCCCTGGGGCTGGCCCGGCAAGTCCTGGGCACCACCAGCCCCAACCCGGCCGTGGGGGCCGTAGTCGTCCGGGCGGGCAAAGTCGTAGGCTTTGGGGCCACGTCGCCCCCCGGCGGACCCCACGCCGAGGTGGTGGCCTTAAGCCGGGCCGGGGAGCTGGCCCGGGGGGCAACCCTTTACGTGACCTTAGAGCCCTGCTCTCATCAGGGCCGGACCCCGCCCTGCACCGAGGCCATTATTGGGGCCGGGGTTGCCGAGGTCCACGTGGCCACCCTGGACCCTAACCCCTTAGTTTGCGGCCGGGGGATAAAGGCCCTTACCGAGGCGGGCATCCGGGTAATTTTAGGCGAACACGAGGCCGAGGCCAAAAAGCTTAACGAGTGGTTTTTCAAGTTCATAACCACCGGCTGGCCTTTTGTGCTGGCCAAATACGCCATGACCTTAGACGGCAAAATCGCCGCCTATACGGGGGATGGGCGCTGGGTTACCGGCCCCGAGGCACGGGCCTTTGTCCACCGGCTCCGGGCCCGGGTGGACGCCGTGATGGTGGGGGTCGGCACCGTCCTAAAGGACGACCCGGCCCTGACCGCAAGGCCGGAAGAGTTCGGGGAGGTCCCGGCCCCCCGGCAGCCGGTGCGGGTGGTGGTCGATTCCTGGGGCCGGACGCCCCTTAAGGCCCGGGTGCTGGACAGGGCGGCCCCGACCTTAATCGCCACGACGGAGCTGGCCGACCCCAAAAGGCTTAAGGCCCTTTCGGACCGGGGCGCCCAGGTTCTGGTTTTGCCCGCGGCGGAAGGTCGGGTCGACCTGAAAGCCCTCTTAGCCGAACTGGGCCGACAAAACATCGCCTGGGTGCTGGCCGAAGGGGGGAGTCGGCTTTTGGGAAGCCTTTTTGACCTGGGCTTAATCGACAAAGTCCTAGCTTTTATCGCCCCCAAGCTTATCGGGGGCAAGAAGGCCTTAGGCCCCCTGGGGGGTCTGGGCCGGCCGAGGCTTTCGGAGGCGGTGGGCCTAAAAGAAGTCGAGTTTTGCCGGCTTGGGGAAGATTTTTTAATAACAGGTTATCCTTGCTTCGATGTTTACGGGGATCGTTGAAGAGCTTGGTCTAGTGCTTTTTTTAGAACCCCCAAAGCTTAAAATCGGGGCCGAAAAGGTGCTTTCGGACCTTGAAGTTGGGCAAAGCATCGCCGTCAACGGGGCCTGCCTTACGGTGGTGGGCCGGGATGCCGAAAGTTTCTGGGTGGAATTAAGCCCCGAGACCCTGCGTCAGACCAACCTGGGGCGGCTGCGGGCCGGGGACCGGGTAAACCTTGAGCGGGCGGTGCCCGTGGGGGGCCGGCTTGGGGGACATATCGTCCAGGGGCACGTGGAGGCCGTCGCCGAGATTTTGGCCGCTGAGGCCGAGGGGGAGGCCGTAAACTTTTGGTTTTCGGTTCCGGCGGGCCTCGGGCCTTATATCGTACCCAAGGGGTTTGTGGCCGTCGACGGGGTAAGCCTTACGGTGGTGGCCGTCGACGGCCAAAGCTTTTCGGTTATGGTCATCCCCTTTACCCGGGCCCAGACGACTTTAGGCTTAAAGGGTGTTGGGGACCTGGTAAACATCGAGACGGATATTTTGGGCCGCTACGTCGAGCGGCTTTTAAAAGCGTCGGGGCGCCTGGGCTGAAAAGGAGGAAAGAAGATGCCTTTTTGCGGCGTTGAAGAAGCCCTTGAAGACTACCGGGCGGGCAAATTTGTCATCATCGTTGACGATGCGGGCCGGGAGAACGAGGGCGACCTGGCCATGGCCGCTGAGAAGGTG
>DAOUCL010000226.1:0-5230 GCA_034432015.1 Dehalococcoidia bacterium | reverse complement strand
TACCCCAATTTCGCCCCGATTATAGCCCAAATTCCCAACCCGGGGCCCGGCGTGTTATCCTAGCACCGGTGACCGGACCGATTATCGATTTTCACGTCCACATCTTCCCCCCGGAAATGGCGGGGCGTCGGGAGGCCTTTTTCGGCCGAGAACCCTACTTTGCCCGGCTTTACGGCCGTCGCTTCGCCCGGATGGCCACGGCCGAGGAGCTAATTTCAGCCCTCGACGGGGCCGGTGTCCGGACGGCGGTGGCCATGAACTTCGGCTGGTCGGACCCGGAGCTTTGCCGCCTCACCAACGATTACCTCCTCGAGGCGGCCCGGCGCTTTCCCGGCCGGATCTACCCCTGCGTAATGGTCCCCTTCCAAAAGCCCGACGCCGCCGTGGCCGAGCTGGAGCGGGCCGCCCAGGCCGGGGCGGTGGGCCTGGGCGAGGTGATGCCCGACGGCCAGGGCCTCGACCTGGACCAGCCCCAGACCCTTGCCCCCGTCTTCGAGGCCGCCGCCCGGCTGGGCCTCTTTGTTGTTATTCACGCCAGCGAGCCGGTGGGCCACCGCTACCCCGGAAAGGGGACCGTCTGGCCCCAGCGCCTGGAAGGTCTTTACACCGCCTTTCCGGCCGTCCGCTTCGTCTTCGCCCACCTGGGGGGCGGCCTGCCCTTCTACGCCCTGATGCCCGAGGTTAAGGCCGCCCTCGCCAACGTCTGGTTCGATACGGCCGCCCTCCCCCTCCTGTACGGGCCCGAGGTCATCCGCCTTGCGGCCGAAGCCGCCGGCCCCGAAAGGCTCCTTTTCGGCACCGACTTTCCCCTTATAAACTATGGGCGGATGTTTAGTTACCTGGGGCAGGCCGGCCTCTCGCCGACGGACGGGGCGGCCTGGGTTCGGGCCTTCTTCGGGGAGAACGCCCAAAACCTTTTGGGCCTTAAGGGAGAGGGGTGAGACTCTTTGTGGCCATCGACCTGACGCCGGAGTTAAAGGCCGCCCTGGCCGAACTCCAGGACCGGCTCCGGCGGCTCTGGTCGGGGGCCGATATTCGCTGGGTGGACCCTGCCGGCATTCACCTGACCATTAAGTTCCTGGGGGAAGTGGGGGCCGACCGGCTTGAGGCCATCTTCGGGGCCCTGGAGCGGGGGACGGCCGGGGTCGGGCCCTTTGAGTTAAAGGTTGGGGGTGTCGGATTTTTCCCCAGCGAGCGCCGGGCCCGGGTGGTCTGGGTCGGGGTCAAGGAGCCCACCGGCCGGCTGGCCAGACTCCAGCGGCAGTTGGAAGCCGGCCTCGGGGCCCTGGGGTTCGCCCCCGAGGGCCGGGAGTTCGTCCCCCACATCACCCTGGGCCGCCTGAAGACCCCCGCCAGCCTGCCGCCCCCCGATACCGGCCGGGCCGACGGGCAGGTCGGCCGGATGTTGGTCCGGGAGGTGGTCCTGATGGAGAGCCGGTTAAGCCCGGCCGGGGCGACCTACCGGCCGGTTCGGACCTTTCCCTTGGGGTAGGCCGCCCGGGGCGGGTCTAGACTTAAGACAGTGGCCCGGCCGAGTTAAAAAGCACCGGGGCATCCTTCCGGGTGGGAGTGGGCCGGCGAAGCCGCCTCGGGTAGTGGGCCTACCAGGCCAATCGCATAACGATAGCTGAGCTCAGCCCCAAGGCCAAGCAAAGGCTGCGGCGCCAAAGCCGGCCGAGCACCCGGAAAGGATGCCCTTGTCTTAAATCTGTTAAACTCACGCCGGGGTTGACGGGTCCGGCGTCCGGATGCTATAGTGCAGCTAGCGGCTAGGTCCGCAACGGGCAAATTTCTCATTCCAGAGGGGGTGAGCGACTAATCCCACAGTATCGCATAAACGAACGGATCACGGCCCGGGAAGTCAGGGTCATCGACGAAAACGGCCAGCAGATCGGCATCTTACCCCTGCACCGGGCCTTACAGCTGGCACGGGAGCGGGGGCTGGACCTGGTAGAGGTGGCACCTCAGGCGAACCCGCCCGTTTGCCGGTTGATGGATTATGGCAAGTTTATCTACCAGCAGGCGAAGCGGGAAAAAGAGAGCAAGCGGCAACACAAGGTCAGCGAGCTTAAAGAGGTCCGGCTCAGGCCCAACATCGACGAGCACGACCTGGCCTTTAAGACCAAACAGGTTGAAGAGTTCCTCGAAGAGGGCAACAAGGTTAAACTTACGGTCTTCTTCCGGGGCCGGACCATCCTCCACCCGGAGCTCGGCCAGCGGGTGCTCAACGCGGTGGCCGAGCGCCTCAAGGGCAAGGCAATTATCGAAAAGCCGGCGGCTTCGGAAGGGCGGACGCTGGTGATGGTTTTAAGCCCGGCCCCGAAGAAGGTCCAGCCCAAGCCCAAACCCGAAAAAGTCGAAGCCACGGCGCAGGAGACCTAGTTATGGCGACGAGGCCAAAAACCCATAAGGCGCTGGCCAAGCGCTACCGGGTAACCCCCACCGGCAAGGTGCTGCGGATGAAGGGCGGCCGCAGCCACCTGCGCCGCAAGAAGGCCAAGCGGACCAAACGGCTCTTCCACCAGCCCCAGCCGGTGGCCCCCGGAATGGCCCGCCGGATCCGCAAGGCCCTGCCCCACGCCTGAGGCGGCGTCGGGTATAATCTAGGACGGGGGGTTTTTAAAAGCATGCGGGTAAAGCGCGGCGTCACCAAGCGGCGGCGCCATAAGAAAGTCCTTAAAGAGACCAAAGGCCATTGGGGGGCCCGCCACCGCCTTTATCAGGTGGCCCGGGAATCCCTCATTCACGCCCTCGACTACGCCTACCGGGATCGGCGGGACCGCAAGGGCGACTTCCGGAGCCTATGGATTATCCGCATCAACGCGGCCGCCCGACAGCTCGGTCTCTCTTACAGCCGCTTCATGGCCGGCCTTAAAAAGGCCGGGGTCGCCCTGAATCGCAAGGTTCTGGCTGACACCGCCGTGCGGGACCCGGACCGGTTCCGGGAGCTGGTCGAAGTGGCCAGGGCCGCCCTTTAAAATAGCCTAAAGGCGAAGACGAAGCGAGTAGGCCGGCGATGCCGGTCAGGGAGGGGCGGTCGCGGACTGGGAGCCGCCCCCGGCGGGCCCGGCCGAAGTTCCCTTCTGAGCCGGCGGCTGAACCCGGGAGGCCCCGCCTGGGCCTGGACGGCAAGTAGGCTGCCCCGGCCGGCCCCCGTTACCGGGCCGAAGGCGGTTACAACGAGGGGGGCGGGCCCACCGAGCCCGGCCCAATCAGGGTGGTACCGCGGAGGAAAAGTTCGCTGTGACTCCGTCCCTGAGGAGCACAGCGTTTTTGTTTTAAGGAGGTGGCCGGTGATTACCACAGACTTGGAAAGGCTCAGGGCCGAAGCCCTGGCCGCCCTGGAACAGGTTCAGGACCTGGAGGCCCTTAAAGAATGGCGGGTGACCTACCTGGGCCGCCGGGGCCGCCTCACCCAGGTGCTCCGCCAGCTGGGAAGCCTGCCCCCCGAGGAGCGGCCCCGGGTCGGGGCGGTGGCCAACCGCATCAAGGAAGAGCTGGAGGCCGCCTACGAGGCCCGGGAGGCGGCCCTCAAGGAGGCCGCCCTGGCCGTTCGGGCCGCCGAGCGGTTGGATGTTACCCTTCCGGGCCGGCCGGTGGACCTGGGGGGCTACCACCCGACGACCCTGGTCCTTAAGGAGATCATCGCCGCCTTCACCAAGCTCGGCTTTCAGGTGGTGGAAGGGCCGGAGGTGGAGTGGGATTATTACAACTTCGAGGCCCTTAACATCCCCCGGGACCACCCGGCCCGGGACATGTGGAACAGCTTCTGGCTTACCCCCAGCGGCAGCGAAGCCGAGCGGCCCATGCTTTTACGGACCCACACATCTCCCATGCAGATCCGGGTGATGGAGAGGTTCAAGCCGCCCATCCGGGTCATCGTGCCCGGCCGCTGCTATCGCTACGAGGCCACCGATGCCACCCACGAGTCGATGTTCTACCAGTTCGAGGGGCTGGCCGTCGACGAGGGCCTCACCTTCGCCGAACTTAAGGGGACCCTTTACGCCTTCGCCCGGATGGTTTTCGGGCCGGAACGGCGGGTGCGGTTCCGCTGCGATTATTTCCCCTTCGTCGAGCCGGGTTGCGACATGTCCATTGACTGCTTCCACTGCGGCGGCCGGGGCTGCCGGGTCTGCGGCGAATCCGGCTGGATCGAGATCATGGGGGCTGGGATGGTCCACCCCCAGGTCCTGCGCAACGTCGGCCTCGACCCCGACCGCTACCAGGGGTTCGCCTTCGGGGGTGGGCCGGAACGCATCGCCATGCTCAAATACGGCATCGAGGATATCCGCCACTTCTACGCCAACGACTTAAGGTTTCTGCGGCAGTTTCGCTGGTAAGAGGGGAGGGTCTAAGATGCGCATCTCCCTGCGCTGGCTGAGCGACTACGTAAAGGCCGACCTGAGCCCCGAAGAGCTGGCCCACCGGCTCTCCATGGCCGGCCTGGAGGTGGAGGCTATCGAGAAGGTGGGGGAGTTCTGGGACGGCATCCGCATCGGCCGGGTGGTCCGCCTGGAAAGACACCCCAACGCCGACCGCCTCTGGCTGGCCACCGTCGACCTGGGCGACCACCAGGAGACGGTGGTGACCGGGGCGCCCAACCTGCGGGCGGGGGTTAAAGTCCCCTTTGCGCCGGTGGGGGCCACCCTCATCGACCCGGAGCAGGGCAAACTCGTCCGGCTCAAGGCTGCCCGGATCCGGGGCATCGAATCCCGGGGGATGGTCTGCTCCGAGGCCGAGCTGGGCCTTTCCGACGACCACTCGGGCATCATGATCCTGCCCGACGACGCCCCGGTGGGGGCGCCCCTTCGGGACTACCTGGGGGATGTAATCCTCGAAACCAAGCCCACCCCGAACCGGCCGGACTGGTTCAGCCTGCTGGGGGTGGCCCGGGAGGTAGGGGCCCTGACCGGCCGGCCCGTGACCGAGCCCCCGGCCGAATACCCCGAGGCCGGCCCTCCCATCGGCGAAATCATCCAGGTGGAAATCGTCGACCCGGACCTTTGCCTGCGCTACTGCGCCACCGTCATCACCGGCCTTAAGGTGGGACCGTCGCCCGGCTGGCTTCAGCGGCGCCTCCGGGCGGCCGGAATGCGGCCGATAAACAACGTCGTCGACGTCACCAACTACGTGATGCTGGAGTGGGGCCAGCCCCTCCACGCCTTCGACCTGGAGCAGGTGCGGGGCCGCCGGGTCATCGTCCGCCGGGCCCGCCCCGGGGAGCGGCTGG
>DAOUCL010000225.1:0-1893 GCA_034432015.1 Dehalococcoidia bacterium | reverse complement strand
ACTCGAAATCCCCGACGAAATCCCTATAACCCCGGAGCCCACCGAAGAACAGCTCAGGCGGCTGCGGGGGCCGGTGCTGGCCGAGCTGGCGGAGGTTTACCCGGAGTTTGTGAGGGAGCTCACGGCAGGCTAGTATAATAACGTCGGCAGATGGCCGTTGAGCGGACCGTCGAATCCCGGGAAATCTACCGCGGCCGGGTCGTGGGCCTGCGGCTAGACACGGTGGAGCTTCCGGACGGGTTCCGAACTGTCCGGGAAATCGTCGTCCACGGCGAAGCCGTCGGAATTGTCCCCCTTCTGCCCGACGGGCGGGTGGTCCTCGTCCGGCAGTTCCGGAAGCCGGCGGAAGCCGAGCTTATCGAAATCCCGGCCGGGGGCATCGAGCCCGGGGAAACCCCGGAAGGATGCGTCCGGCGGGAGCTGGCCGAGGAGACGGGCTTTAGCCCCGGGCGGCTGGTGCGGCTCGCTTGGTTTTACCTGGCCCCGGGCTATTCGACGGAACTTATGCACCTCTACCTGGCGTTAGACCTTGCCCCCGGCGGGGGCAAGGCCGCCCCCGACGAGCGGATCGAGGTGCTGATGGTGCCCCTGGCCGAGGCCATCGGCCTTATCGAACGGGGCGAGATTCGGGACTGTAAGACGATTGCCGGGCTTTTTCTGGCCCGGGAATTTCTGCGCCGAGAAGGAGGGCTTGCATGAGGGTCGCCGTTGTAGGTGCCGGCGGGGTCGGGGGCTACATCGGGGGACGACTGGCCCTGGCCGGAAACGACGTAATCTTTATCGCCCGGGGTGCCCAGCTGAAGGCCATCCAGGCCGCAGGCCTCAAAGTCAAAAGCATCAACGGGGACTTCGAGGTCCGGGTTGCGGCCACCGACCGGCCGGACACGGTGGGCCCGGTGGACCTGGTGGTCTTCGCCGTAAAATCCTACGACACCGAAACGGCCGCCGAACAGATCCGACCGCTGGTCGGGCCGAACACGGCCGTCCTCACCGTCCAGAACGGGGTAGACAACGAGGAGAAGCTGGTCCGAATTTTCGGGCCGGACCGGGTTCTCGGGGGTGTGGTTTACATCGACAGCTTTATCGTCGCCCCCGGGGTCATCGCCCACACCGACGGCGGCCGGGTGGTTTTCGCCGAGCTGGACGGGCGGCCTTCGGAGCGGGCGGTTTTGATTAAAAAGACCCTGGATGCGGCCGGCATCCCGGCGGAAATTTCCGAGGATATTGCCAAGGTTAAATGGACAAAGCTGCTTTTTAACTGCGCCCTCAACGCCATGACGGCCCTGGCCAGGTGCTACCACACCGATATCCTCCAGACGCCCGAGGGCCGGGAGGTATTCATCGGCCTGATGCGGGAGGCGGAGGCGGTCGCCCGGGCCCGGGGCATCAGCCTCGACCCGGACGTAGTCGAAAAGATCGTCGAGCGGGCCGAGCGGCTGCCCCCATCCCGGAGCTCGATGCTTTACGACGTCCTGAGCGGCAAACCCCTGGAGGTAGACGCCCTTAACGGGGTTATCGTCCGATACGGGCGGGAGCTGGGGATCCCGACCCCCTTTAATCAGGCCTTATACGGCACCCTGAAGGTAATCGATAAGATTCACCGGGAGGGCCGCCGAACCGTCGGCGAGATTTAAAGGAGAATCAAACCGCGATGGATTTTCGGCTGACCGAGCACCAGCTGATGGTCCGCAAGGCCGTGGCCGACCTTTGCCGGCAGTTCCCCGATGAGTACTGGCGGGAGCTGGACCGCCGCCGGGCCTACCCGGAGGAGTTCGTCCGGGCCCTTACCAATGCCGGCTGGCTCAGCATCTTAATCCCCGAAGAGTACGGCGGGGGCGGGCTGGGAATTACCGAGGCGTCCATCGTCGTCGAAGAGATTCACCGCTCGGGGGG
>DAOUCL010000224.1:0-4166 GCA_034432015.1 Dehalococcoidia bacterium | reverse complement strand
ATCGTCCAGCGGATGCCCCACATCCAGCTCATCACGACCAACTCCACCTCGCCCTGGATCATCTGGGTGAACAACCAGGACCCGCGGCTGGCCGACCGGCGGGTCCGGCTCGCCCTCAATTACGGTTTTGACCGCAAGGCCCTGACGGGAACGGTCCTTCGGGGCCTGGTCCAGCCGGCCTGGAGCCTGATCCCGCCGACCTCCTGGGCCTACACCGACGACATCGACAAGTTTGACTACAACCCGCAGAAGGCCCGCCAGCTCCTGGAGGAGGCGGGCTTTAAGCCCGGGCCGGATGGGATTCGGGTCCGGGGCGACCAGCGGCTGAGCTTCGAGATTTTAAACATCGCCGGAGAGCAGGAGCGGGTCCAGATTCTGTCGTTTATCGGCAGCCAGTGGAGAGAGGTGGGAATCGAAACCCGCATAAGAAACGTCGACGTCGCCACCATGTGGGGCAACGCCCTACCCCGGGGCCAGTATGAATTGGCCTACTCTTACACCGGCCGCTACGTGGACCCCGCCGACCTGGCCCAGCATTACCTTTGCCCGGAGAAGAACCCGACCACCAACTGGGGCCGCTACTGCAACCCCCAGCTGGACGAAATTTTGCTTAAGGCCCAGGCGACCCTGGACCGGCAGCAGCGCAAGGCCCTTTACGCCCAGGCCCTCAAGCTGATCAACGAGGACCCGGCCTACGTTTTCGTCGCCTGGCGGGCCGACCACACCCCGGTAAATAAGCGGCTTAAAGGTTACAAACCGGCCCCAGCCTACCTGGAGATGTGGAACGCGGCGGAGTGGTGGGTTGAACAGTAACCGATGAATCGCTATCTTATCCGCCGGACTTTGCTGGCGGTCCCAACCCTGCTGGTGATATCCGTCCTGCTTTTCGGGCTCCTCCAGCTGGCGCCGGGCGGCCCGGCCGCCCTCTACGCCGGGCCCGACGCCGGCCCCGAGGACCTGGAGCGGATCTCCCGCCTGCTCGGAACCGACCAGCCGGCCCCGGTCCAGTACCTCCGGTGGCTCGGGGGCGTCCTGCGGGGCGATTGGGGCATCTCTTTTAGATACCGGGAGCCGGTGGTCAGCGTTCTTTCCGGCCGGCTGCCCAATACCGTCCAGCTCATGGCCGCCGCCCTGCTTATCGCCCTCCTGCTGTCGGTTCCCTTCGGGGTTGTGTCGGCGGTGAGCCGGTGGCGGGTAGTGCAGTACCTGGCCAGCATCGCCGCCATGCTGGGGGTTTCGGTCCCCACCTTCTGGCTGGGGATGATGGTCCTCCTGGTCTTCTCGGTAAAGTTGCGCCTCCTGCCCTCGGGCGGGATCGCCAACATCGGCCTTGAGCACGACCCGCTTGACCGGATCCTCCACCTGGTGGGGCCAGCCAGCGTCCTGGCCACCATGTACATCGCGGCCTGGAGCCGGTATATCCGCTCCAGCCTGCTGGAGGTGCTTCACCAGGACTACATCAGGCTGGCCCGGGCCAAGGGCCTAAGCGAGGGGGCAGTCATTATCCGCCACGCCCTGCCGAACGCCCTGCTACCCCTGGTTACCCTCATCGGCCTTCAGGGCGGGAGCCTGGTGGGCGGGGCGATGATAACGGAGGTGGTCTTCGCCTGGCCGGGAATGGGCCGGCTCCTGGCCGAGGCCCTGGCCAGCCGGGATTACCCGGTGCTCATGGCCGCCTTTATGCTTATGGCCGTCCTCACCGTACTTGGGAACCTCCTGGCCGACCTGGCCTACGGCTGGGTCGACCCCCGCATCAGGTTGGGCTAGGACGATGCCGACGGTGACCCAGGGTCAAACCGAAAAAACTGTTGAACTCAAGCAGACCCTGACCCCCGCCCGGCGCGCCTGGCAGACGTTTCGGCGTCACCACCTGGCCCTGGCCGGCGCCTTCATCTTGGCCCTGCTGGTCGGGGCCTCGGCCCTGGCCCCCGTAATTTCAAAATATGACCCGGAGGCGGCCAGCCTTGACATCCTGGCCCCGCCCAGCCGCGAGCATCCCCTGGGAACCGACGACGTGGGCCGGGACCTTCTAAGCCGACTGCTCCACGCCGGCCGAATATCCTTAAGCGTGGGCTTTGGGGCGGCGGTCCTGACGGTGGCCATCGGGGTGCTGGTCGGGGCGCCGGCGGGCTACTACGGCGGCCGGGTAGATGCCCTCCTTTCGGCCCTCATCAACGTGATGCTGGCCATCCCCATCCTGCCCCTGGCCCTGGTTTTGAGCTCCTTCGTTCAGACCAATCTGACCTTTGTGATTTTGATTATCGGGGGACTTTCCTGGCCGGCGGTGGCCCGGATCATCCGGGCAGAGTTTCTCTCCCTCCGGGAGCGGGAATTCGTGGAGGCCGCCCGGGTGCTGGGGGCCGGGTCCGGCCGGATAATTTTTGTTCACATCTTGCCCAACACCCTGGCCCCCATTATCGTGGCCGCCACCCTCCAGGTGGCCCAGGCCATTTTACTGGAGTCGGCCCTAAGCTTTTTAGGCTACGGGGTCCAGCCACCCCAGGCCTCCTGGGGCAACATGCTTCAGGACGCCCAGCGCTACCTGCGGACGGTCCCGGAGCTGGCCATTTACCCCGGCGCCCTTATTTCCCTAACGGTGATAAGTATTAACTTTTTAGGCGACGGCCTGCGGGAGGCCCTCGACCCGAGGTTGCAGGTTTAGGGTTTTAAGTCTTTATCTGCTGGAAGGCCGCCAGGGCCGCGGCCACCTCATCCAGCAGGCCCAGGGTGGCCCCTTCGGTTTTGATGGCCCGGTAGGCGAGCTTGGCCAGGCCGCCGGCGATGTGGACGTGGGCGGTGCGGCGCCGCTCCTCGAGGGCCCCCTCCAGCCGCTCCCGGACCGCCTCCGGGTCGGCCCGGAGGATGTTCCGCACCGAAGGCCGGGTCAGGCCCAGAAACTGGGCGATCTCGTCCTCGGTGCGGTTGAAGTGTTCCCGCAGGACCACCGCGTAGGCGGCCTCCATAAGGCTGGGCACCCAGGTGAGGTTGCGCAGTTCGAAAAGCCGCCGGGGCCCGCCGATGAGCTCAAGACACTTTAAGAAAACCAACAGCGAAAGGCCGTCGGGTTTGACCTCTTGGGGTTCAACCTGCTGCATCGGCTTCTTTACCTCCCAGGCGTGAGATTGGGGGTCCGACCTTGACCAGGCCGGTTTCGGTAATTTCCAGCAGGTGGGTGGCCGTGCTGTGGCCGCAGAGCCGGCAGCCGTCGATTCGGAGCATCCGAATGACCTCCCCGATGGGCCGCCGGTAAAGGCGGGCCTCGGCCGGGGTCTGGATGAGCCGCTTGGCCAAAACGATGGTGCAGTCGACAATGTGGCTTACGGCATAGCCCCCGGCCGCCTCCGCCGTGAGCTCCTCGTGACCCGTCCGCTTCTGGGAGACAAAGAGGGCCGTCTGATACCAGCGCTTCATAAAGTTAAAGAGCTGCCGGACCACCTGACGGGCGAAGATCTCCTTGGCCTCGAAAAGGCCGGTTACCGAGTCGATGACCACCGAGTTGGTGTCGAAGCGGCGGATGGCGTGGGCCAGGGTTGCCAGCAGGGTGGGCAGGTCGTCCCGCAACTGGGCGTGGGAGGCCGCGTCGATGAGGACGATGCGATCCTGGACCTGGGCGTAATCCACCCCCATGGCCGCCGCCCGGGTCCGGAGGGCGGCAGCCACGAAGGGCGCCGGGGACTCAACGGTGACGAAGCAAACCGGATACCCGAGGGACGCCTGTTTGATGGCGAACTGTTCCACCATGAGGGTCTTGCCCGTATCGGCCACGCCCGTAAGGTTTATAACCGCCAGGGCCGGGTAGCCGCCCAGGGGCACCTTCCGGGGAACCCCATCCTCGAAGCGGGTGATGTAAAAAAGCTCGTCTAAGCCTTCGACCCCGGTGGGGATTCCGAAGAGGCGGGGCGCCCGTTTTCCGGCCTCCCGCAGCACCTCCACGGCTTCTTCGACGGGCCTCGCCTCATGCCGGGCAACACCAGGCTCCTGCATCTCCCCCTTACCAACCCCGATTTTGATGGTGAACAAGCTAGATAGTAAAACACGCCGGGTAGTTTGTCAATCGGCGGCGGGAGTTAGGATGCACCAAAAAAGTCTGGGATGGATAAATAAAAGCGGCGGGCCTTATCCTTGAGATACCAGGAAACCAAGGAAGGAGGCCCACCGCCATGCAG
>DAOUCL010000223.1:0-2620 GCA_034432015.1 Dehalococcoidia bacterium | reverse complement strand
GCCGAGGAGGTCCGGGCGGCCCTGGGCGGTGGGTATCGTTACGTCCTGCAGGAAGAACCCCTCGGCACCGGCCACGCCCTGGCCGTCTGCCGGTCGGCCCTGGGGCCCGAAGCCAATGTCCTTGTGGTCGGGGGGGACACGCCCCTGGTGAAGGCCGAAACCCTTCGGCAGCTGGTCGCCCACCATGAGGCGGCGGGGGCCGACATTACCCTCATCACCTGCTTGGGCGGAAACCCCGCCGGCATGGGACGCATCCTAAGGGACGCGGATGGGCGGGTCTGTGGGGTGATAGAGGAGAGGGAGGCCGGGCCGAAGGAGGGGCGGATTCCCGAATGGAACGCCGGGGTCTACGCCCTCAACCTGGGGCCCTTGTGGGAAGGGCTGGCAAACCTGCCCCGGGCGGCCAACGGCGAATATTACCTGACCCACCTGGTGGGCTGGGCGGCCGCCCGGGGCCTTAAGGTCGAAAGCCTGACGGTCTTTGACCCGGATGAGGTGCTGGGGATAAATACCCCGGCCGACCTGGTGCGGGCCGAAAGCTGCGTATTTGCCCGGGTGCGGGCGGCCCTGCTGGGAGGAAGAGTTTGGTTGGTCGGGGCCGACGCCGTCTGGGTAGAACCCTCGGTGGAGGTGGGGGCGGGAACGGTGCTACTTCCCCTGACTTACCTGGGGGGCAAGACCCGGGTCGGCCCCAACTGTCGGGTCGGACCCCGGGCCGTACTTTTGGACTGCGAGGTGGGGGCGGGGAGCCGGATTCAGGACGCCTACCTGGAAGGGGTCAAAATTGAACCGGGAACTCGAATTCCGGCTGATTCGGGCGGCCCGGCTGGGTCGGCGACGGGCCTACTGCCCGTATAGCGGGTTTGCCGTCGGGGCGGCGGTGCTGGGGGACGACGGGCGGGTCTACGCCGGGGCCAACATCGAAAACGCCTCCTACGGCCTTACCGTCTGCGCCGAGCGGGTGGCAGTTTTCCGGGCGGTCATGGGCGGCGCCCGCAAAGTAATTTGCCTGGCGGTGGCGGCCGACACGGCGGAGGTGGTTGCTCCCTGCGGCGCATGCCGGCAGGTGCTGGCCGAATTTGCAGCGGACTTTACCATCCCCGTTGTGCTGGCCAACCTGCGGGGCCTTACGCGCCGGACTACTCTCGCCGAACTATTCCCCTGGCCTTTTAAGTTCCCGTTTACAGGACTATAACTTAAAGTCCGGGCCTCAGCAATAGTCCGATTATGTTTTGATCTAACTTCGACACTAAGGAACGGACTGAACCCTTGGCGGGGACTTTTGGGGCCCCGGTTGACCCTTTGGGGTTGGGTGCTGGCCCAGCCGCGCCCGGGGTTGGTGGGCTTGTAATACCGGCGGGTTATGGGGGTACCCGGGCCGCACGGCCGGTGCGCCCCGGCACCCGACGGACGGGGCATGACTGCCCGCTTAAACACGCTGATTGCCAAAACCGGCAAGCCCCGGGCTTAGTCCAGGTTCAGGCCGGGCGAAATATTTGTGGAAAAGTCTCATCCCAAGTCAGGTTGGAACTTATTACACTTTAATCGGACCGGCCGAGTGCTACAGACTATTTAAAAAGTCTACGGCGAAGCTCGGCCGTGGGGTCACGGATAAAGTCCCTAGTGGGGAGTAAGCATAGCACGGCCTTTTAAAAATCTTCCGCCGTATGGTCCGGTGCAGGGCACAATAGCCGGACTGAACCTGCTGCAACGGGGGAACCTCACCCGGGTAGATGAAGAGGTGCTGGCCCGGGAGGGGGTAGCACCGGGTAACGAGTACAAAGTAATCGGGGCCTTGCGATTCTTGGGTTTGGTGGACGAGGCAGGCAGGGTCACCGAAAGGGCCCTGGTGCTTAGGTCCCGGGGCAGCGCCTTTAAGCTCGGCCTGCAGGAGCTCTTGAAAGCGGCTTATGCGCCCCTCTTTACCGAGCGGGGACCGCTAACCAGCTTTGAGGAGGTGCATAACCGGCTGGTTCGTCACTACCGCATGGGGAAAGAGAGCGCCGCCAAGGCCGCCCGGCTCTTCCTGGCCCTCGCCCGCTACGCCGGCCTGATTGAGGATGAGGGCGAGACGGGCGGACCGGAACGGCGCAGGACCCGGGGAATACGGCCGGGAGGGGCCGCCCCCGCAAGGCGACGGGCGGTGGGGGAAGATGGCGGGCCCTCGGCCACGAACGGCCGGGTCGGTGGGGTAACTATTATGGTAAACGTATCCATTGTGGTAGATTCGGCCCTGATTCAACTGCCCCCAGACGAACTGGAAGCCCGACTGAGCCGTATCCTGGAGGCCGTCCGCACCGGCATCGAGGGTTTACAGAAAGTTCGTGGATAAAAATGATCGACCACATCGGCTTATACTCGACATAATATTTTCGCAAAACCGGTCCGCCTTTGATTGCTGGGTAATACGACATAACAACGGTGGATAGTGGGGTGACGGGGTGTGGCTTAGGGGCTGGGGTGGGCGGTCGATTTCTGCCCGTCTATTTTCGATGTTTCTTCGGCCGGCTTCCGCCCCTGGGAGGGTGATGGCGGTCGTGGTGACCCGCTTGCGTCCTACGGGTAGGCCCGGGGGGTCGGGGTGGGCATGGTCACGGCGGGTCGGGGGGTCGGAGAGGGG
>DAOUCL010000222.1:0-10649 GCA_034432015.1 Dehalococcoidia bacterium | reverse complement strand
CCGCCCGGAAGCTACGCCCAGACCGAAGAGCTTGCGGCCCTCTGCCAGGAGGCGGCCAGGCTCGGCGGAATTTACCACACCCATGTTCGCTACCGGCTGGGCGACCGCTTTCTGGACCCCTTTAAAGAGGCCATTGAAATCGGCCGCCGAAGCGGTGTGCCGGTCCACATCACCCATTTTTACCTGCGGGTCGGGGCGCCCGGCGGGGCCGAAAGGCTTTTGGGGCTGGTCGAAGACGGGCGCAAATCGGGGCTGGACATCACCTTTGACAGCTACCCGTACATTTACAGCAGCACCCGGCTTTTAATTGTCTTTCCCGACTGGGCCCACGCGGGCGGACCCGAAAGGCTAAAGGCCGTCCTTGCAGACCCCGAGGCCCGGGCAAGACTCCGGAAGGAGGTTGCGCCCCGGGGGCCGTCCTGGGACGAAATGTGGCTTACGAACTTTAAGCGGCCCGAAAACCACCGGTTCGAGGGCAGGTCGGCGGCGGAGGTTGCCCGGATGCTGGGGCTTGAGGTGGTGGATGCGCTGTGCGAGCTTTTACTTTCGGAGGACCTGGGGATAAGCTACGTCACGTCCGGGGTTGACGGGCCGAGCCTGCCGAAGTTTATCTGCCATCCGCTTTCGATGGTGGGGAGCGATTCGGTCTTTCTGGGGGAGTATCCGAGCCCGCGGACCTACGGGACTTTCCCCCTGATTCTTTCGGCCTTTGTCCGGGAGGAGGGTTTCTTGCGGCTGGAGGAGGCCATCCGCAAGCTTACGTCCTTTCCGGCCCAGCGGCTGGGACTGCCCGACCGGGGGCTTTTGCGGGACGGTTTTAAGGCCGATATTGTGGTCTTTGACCCTGAGAAGGTAAGGGCCCCGGCCAGCCGGACAAAGCCGAAGCAGTTTGCCGAGGGCATCGAATACGTGATTGTCAACGGCGAGCTGGTCATCGACGCCGGCCGCCACACCGGGGCCCTGCCCGGCCGGGCCCTAAGACGGGGCCGGGTCTCCACCTGATAAGACCGAAGGACGCCTTTGAGGCCGGAGTACCGGGACAATGGTGCGGCCCGGCTAAAACGGCACTTTGGGGCGACCATCAACCTGGCGGTTGTGAGACATTCGCAATGAGCCGGACCACTCAGCCCGCTCACCCGCCTAACCCAGCCCGGGGCCTGCCGGTCCTGCCAGCCAAACAGGTAGGTCACCTGCCGGACATGGGACCAACCCCCAGGGGCTCCGCGACGCGGCCGGGTTAAGCTGACCCATAGGCCGTTTTCGGTCGGGCCTCCCGGATAACCCCTAAATCCAGGGTTAGTTCCTCGTCACCGGTTCACCGTCTGCTCGCCTTCGATGCGGGCCAAGAGCTCCGCCTTGTAAGCAAAGAGGGCCGGCACACCTCCGGTGTGGATAAAGCAGACGGTATCCGCCGGCCCGAGGCGGCCCCGGCGGATATGGTCGATCAGACCCGCCATCGCCTTCCCTGTATAGACCGGGTCGAGAATTACCCCCTCCGCCCGGGCCACCAGCCTGATGGCCTCGACCGTACCCGCCGAGAGCTCGCCATAGCCCGGGGCCGAATAGGCATCCTCATTTTCAATCTCCTCCGGCTTGACGTCAACGTCGACTCCAAGTCTGGCCGCCGCCTCCCCCACGATCCGTGCCACCTCTCTCGCTGCCTCCGGCGCCGGCCGGGCGCTGATCCCCACCACCTTAAAATCCGCGCCGAGAAGCCTGCGGGCAAGCTCAACGCCGGCCTGCCCTTTCCCGCTTGAGCTCAGGTAAATATGGGTTGGCCGGACACCAAGGCTCTCTAGCTGCTCCAGAAGTTCCACCGTAGCCAGCAGGTAGGCGAAGGCCGAGCCAAGGGCAAAGCCGGGGGCGTGGTTCATCACGTAGGGGCGGTGGCCCCGCCGCCGCTCCGCTTCGGCGACCTCGGTGAGCACCCGGTCCAGCCCGTCCGGCTCCTCCGTCCTGACGAACCGGATCTCGGCCCCCAGCAGCCGATCGATGAGCAGGTTGCCCTGCCAGTCCCAGTCCCGGTCGTGCCTGAGCACCAGGACCGTTCGCAGCCCCAGCAGGTTCGCCATCGCGGCAGTCTGGCGGGCCGAGTTCGACTGTGCCTCAAGGCCGGCGACCACCGTATCGGCCCCGAGCTCGAGGGCTTCGGCCAGTCTGAATTCCAGGTTGCGGGTCTTGTTCCCCCCCAGCCCGATGGCCGTCAGGTCGTCCCGCTTCATGAAGATCCGGGGCCCGCCCAAAGCGGCCGAAAGTCTTTGGCACTCGTGGACCGGTGTGGGCAGGGGCAGCAGTCTAAGGCGTGGAACCTTCTCCAGCAGCTCCCGAACCTGTGTCGTTGTCAGGGGCGGTGTGGCCGAACGGTGTGTCAAGGTCGGCTGCTCCTTTCAGTCTGGATTTTAAGCCGCGGGTCCAGCAGGTCCCGCAGTCCGTCGCCCAGAAAGTTGAATCCCAGAACCAGGAGGCTGATCGCGAGGCCGGGGAAAGCTACAAGATGGGGCGCCGTGGAAACGTACACCCGGCCCCGGCTCAGCATCGTACCCCACTCCGGGGTCGGCGGCTGGACCCCGAGGCCCAAAAATCCCAGGGCTGAAGCCGCCAGGACCGTGTTGCCCAGGCCCAGGGAGGCCTGAACGACGATGGGCGGCAGGGCGTTCGGCAGCAGGTGCCGACCCAGGATCCGGACCTCCCCGGCCCCGACCGCCCGGGCCGCCATCACGAACTCCTGCTCCCGCAGCGAAAGCGCCGATGCCCGGGCCAGCCGGGCAAAGGCCGGCACGGAAGTTACCCCCACCGCAACAATGACGCTGCCAGGACCGGCACCCAGCACGCTCACCAGGGCGACGGCCAGGATGATGCTCGGCAGGCTGACCAGGGCGTCAACCAGCCGCATCAGCACCAGGTCCCAGGCGCCACCCCGGTACCCCGCGAAAAGGCCGGCCGGGACCCCGATGCCGGCGGCCAGGACCATCGCCGCAACGCCCATCAGCAGGGAGAAACGGGCCCCGTGGGCAAGCCTGGCCAGGAGATCCCGGCCGAGGTCGTCGGTCCCCAGGGGGTGGACGGGCGAGGGGCCCTCAAGGCTGGCCTCGAGGCGGGGCGTGGTCGGGTCGTACGGATAGGCGACCGGCACCACCGCGGCCAGCGCGAAGAATACCGCCAGTATAAGGCCACCAAGGACCAGCGGCCGGTTGACCGGCAGCCGACCCGGGCGGCGGCTCAGGAGCCGGTTGAGGGCTTCGGCGGGACCGGTCGCGACGCAGGGTGGTTCAAGCATACCTTATCCTCGGGTCGAGGGCGGAATAGATGAGGTCAACCAGCAGATTGACGGCCAGCGACCCCACCGCGTAGACGAGGACAACCCCCTGAACCATGGTGTAGTCCCGGAATTGCACCGACTCGACCATCAGCCGGCCCAGCCCCGGCCAGGCGAACACCGTCTCGACCACCACCGAGCCGCCGAGCAGATAGCCCAGTTGCAGCCCGGCCACGGTGACCGTCGGAATCAGGGCGTTTTTCAGGGCATGGCGCAGCAGGACGAGCCGCTCCGGGAGCCCTTTGGCCCGGGCCGTCCGGATGTAGTCCTGGGCGAGCACTTCCAGCATGCCGGCCCGGGTCATGCGGGCGATGACGGCCAGCTGGTTGGCGGCAAGGGTCGCCGCCGGCAGGATCAGGGCGGCCGGGGTCCCAAATCCCGAGACAGGAAGCAGGCCGAGACCAACTGCAAAAACCATGATGAGCATCAGGCCCAGCCAGAATCCGGGAACGGAGACGCCGAGAACGGCTAGGCCCAGAATCAGGTTGTCAAACCAGGAATTGCGCAGGACAGCCGCCGCCAGCCCGGCACTGATCCCGATAGAGAAAGCTACCCCCATGGCCGCCAGGGCCAGAAGCAAGGTGGCCGGCAGTCGGGCCGAAATCTGGTCGATGGCACGCTGCTGATAAACCTTGGAAACCCCCAGGTCGCCCCGTAGCAGACCCCCGAGGTATCTCAGGTACTGAACGTGGAGGGGCTGGTCGAGGCCGAGCTGCCGGCGAATGGACTGGACCACATCCTCCGGGGCCAGTTCCCCGGCGATCAGCTGGGCCGGGTCGCCCGGAACCAGCCGGAAGATGAAAAATACCGCGGTGACGGCAAGCCAGACGTTAAAAACGAACAGTAGCAGCCGCGCCAGCAGGTACCGCCCCATCAGGCCGATTTCCAGGCCTCCCGAACCACGGTGAAGACCGTCGGCCAGATGAACACGCCTTCGACGTTTCGCCGGGCCCCAACCAGAAGGTCCGGAACGTAAAGCCACAGACAGGGCGCATCCTCCCAGATGAGCCGCTGGGCCTGACCAAGCAGCTCCCAGCGCCGCTCCGCCTCAACCTCATGGTCCGCCTGCTCAAGGAGGCGGTCGACCTGCTCGTTGGAGTACCACATCAGGTTCCAGACGTAGGGAGCCCTGTTCGGGTCAGGGTTGGACCGAAAGAGGGAATTCAGGTGATAGCCCAGGTCGCCGTTGGATGGGTTGAAGCCGAAGAAGACGGCCTCGTATCTGGCCTCGCTGATGGGCACGCGCAGGTAGGACCAGCGGGCAGCGGCCTCCACCTTCCAGATGGTGACGTCGCAGCCGATGGCCCGCAGGTTCGCCTGGACGGCTTCGACCACCTGGATGTCCTTGGGGTACTCACCTTCGGCCGTGTTGATACTGAACTTAAGGGGCAGCCCGTTCCGGCGCAGGATGCCGTCCGGCCCCGGTTGCCAGCCGGCCTAGGCCAGCAACTGCCTGGCCCGGTTCGGGTCGTAAGGGTATTCCCCCGCCCGCCGGTAGCCCGGAATGGCGGGCGCCGCCGGCGAGTCCAGCACCCGGGCATAGCCCTTAAAGAGGTTCTTGACGATGGACTCTTTATCCACCGCGTGGTTGAGGGCGCGTCGGACGCGCACGTCCTTGAAGACCTCCAGATTCAGGTTGAACTCCACCCAGAAGGTGCGGAGCCCCTGCTGGCGCAGCACCTTGGTATCCGGATTCCGCCCCATGAGCTCCGCCTCCTCCGGCGGTATGTCGTTGGCCAGGTCGGCCTGGCCGGCATAGAGCATCGCAACCCGGGAGCTTACCTCAGGGACCCAGCGCATGACGACCCGGTCAAGCCACGGCCGGCCGCCCCAGAATTCGTCGTTGCGGACCAGAACCAGCTCCGTACCCGGGTTGAAACTTTCCACCCGGTAAGGCCCCGTGCCCACCGGCCGCTGCGGATACTCGGAGCCGAACCTGGCTACCGCCTCGGGACTTTCAATGCCCCCCGACCCGTGGGCCAGGTAATGCAGCATCGCCGCAAAGGGCTTTTCCGTCGAAAGGCGAATGGTATAGTCGTCGATAACTTTTACGTCCCTGATGTGGTCCCAGAGGTTCTTGTTCGGGGATGCGTTTTTCGGGTCCTGAATCCGCCGGATATGGGCCTCCACGGCCTGGGCGTTGAAGGGGGTGCCATCGTGGAATTTCACCCCCTTCCGAAGGTAAAAGGTCCAGCTGAGCCCATCCGGGGAGCGCTCCCACCGCTCGGCCAGCCCCGGCACAATCTTCAGCTCCGGGTCAAACCGGACCAGGGTGTCGTAGATGGTATAGTTCGCCTCGTAGGCGGCCGGATAGGTCTGGGGGTTGATGGGGTCCAGGGACTTGAGGGGCTGATTCTGGGCGTAGACCAGCGTGCCCCCCGGTCGGGGCTGGGCGGGGGCCGGGACCTGAACGGCCGGCTGGGACCTGCAGCCGGCAAAAACCAGCCCGGTAAAGGCAAGGCCGCCCTTAAGGAAACTCCGCCGGGTAAGCTGCTGCGCCAGCATCTTCAGCCCTCCTTCCGGGTTGTCATGTGCTCGGCCGTCAAACTGGACGTACCGGTGGCCGGGAAGACCTCGAAGACGAAGGCGTAACGGTCGGCGCGGAAGACGGCCCGGGCGGCTTCCACCGGCCGCCCGGCGGCATCATAAAAGACGAACTCGTTAATCAAAACCGGCGCCCCGGCTCCCGTTCCCAGGTACCGGGCCTGGGTGGGCGTGGCCGCGCCGGCGGTCACCCGCAGCCGGGTGCCGGCGATAGGGATGCCCACCACCGCCTGGAGCCAGCGGGTGACCGAGGCCCGACCGAAGTCCTGGGGGCTCACCAGGTGGGAGATCTCCGGGTGAAGGTAGCGGGACTCGAGCCAGAGGGGCTCGCCGTCCGCCCAGCCGAGCCGGCGAACCCTCAGAACCTCCCGGCCGGACCCAATCCGAAGCATTTCGGCGACCCGGTCGGGGGCCGGCACCTGCTCGACGGATAGGACCTCGGCCCGGGGCTGGAAACCCGACCGCAGGATGTCCTGCTCGAACTCCAGGAGACGGGCCGGGTTGCGTTCGATGCGGACCCCCCCGGCCTGCGGGTGGACAAAGGTGCCCCTGCCCCGGTGCCGCCAAAGGAGCCCGTCCTCCTCAAGCCGGCGGAGGGCGGCCCGGACGGTCGCCCGGCTTACGCCGTAGAGCCGCTGCAGCTCCGCCTCCGTGGGCAAGCGGTCACCCGGCCGGAACTGCCCGGATTCGATGGCGCGCCGGAGCCGGAGCTCCAGCTGATGGTAAAGGGGGACAGGATCTTTCGGGTCCAGCATCGGTCCCCTACCAGATTTGTCATTAAGTCCGTACAATTGTATGATGACAAGGTGAGGACGTCAAGGAGGAGCCAGCCGTGGTCGTTGATTCCCACGTCCACATTTTTCCCCACCTGGGCGGGGCCAACGGCTTCCCGACCGTCCGGGACCACCTTCTCTTCCTGCAGCTGTACGCCGCCACCCACAGCAACCCGGTCCGCCGCCTGCGGGACCACCGGCTTGCGGATGATTGCAGACCCCTGGCCGGTCCCCCAACCTCGCCGGACGCCCTCCTTGATGCCGATTTCCGGGTGGGCCGGTTCGGCCGGCTGGAGTGGACCCTGGGTGGGGAGGACTATTACCTTCAGTTCTTCCCGCCTTCTTTACAGCAGATGGAGAGTCCCCCGGAGTTCATGCTCCAGCAGATGGCCCACGCCGGAATAGACTGCGCCGTTTTGCAGAACGCCCACCTTTACGGCCGTCTTGACGACTACTTTGCGGCTGCGGCGCGCCGTTACCCCGGCAGGTTTATCGGCCTGGCCAGCATCGATGAGGCCCGGGCGGATACCCCGGCGGAACTCCGCCGCCTGCGGCGGTCGATTGAGGAACTAGGCCTGCGGGGCCTTTACTACGCCAACCGGGGCCTCTTTACCGAGGGTTACCGGCGGGGCTTTGATGACGGGTCATTCGACGGCTTCTGGGAGGAGGTGCGTCGGCTGCGGATCCCCGTCTTCTGGGAGCTTCAGGGCATCCCCGAACCCACCCGGGAAAACCTGCTGGCGGAGGTCGAACGGCTGAATCGCTGGGCCGAAAATTTCCCCGATATCCCCTGCGTTTACACCCACGGCTTTCCGCCCGACCTGGTGCTCGACCCGCCCGAACCGCTGCTGCGCCTCTTCCGCCGGGACCAGTTCCTGTTCGAAATCCTCTACCCCATTCACTGGGGGCGGGACCACCGTTTCCCCTACCCCGAACTGCGGCCGGTGCTCCGGAGCCTCTACCACCTGGTCGGCGCCGAGCGGCTGGTCTGGGGTTCGGACATGCCGAACGTTGAACGCAACTGCACTTACCGCCAGGCCCTGGACTATCTGTTTATAAACATGGATTTTGTCAGGCCGTCGGAGCTGGAACTGATCGTCGGCGGCAACATCTTGAGACTTTTTGCGGTTCGTTCCACCGGGTCCGAACCAGGTTAGCCGCCTTCCTTGGACTGGCGAGCCCCTGGCCGGCAAAACCGCAGTTCCAGAAAAACCACTGCGGAAAGCTCCGGTAGCCGGCTACCTCCCTGCGGATGGCCCTGAGCTCGGCGAACTGCCCCGCCTGTATCCAGGGAACCTCCTCCCGGATGAGCCGCTGAAGCTCCCTTACCAGCGGCTTCTGCCTTTCCCGCTCCGGCTCGCCCCAGATGGCGGCCAGAATCCGGTCCTTCCGCTCCGACTCCCACCAGCCGGGCCAGGCCGCACTCAAGGGCGAGCGGATGGCCGGGTCCCCAAAGACGACCCCGTGGGTGACGAAGACGTCCCAAAGCTCCCGGTTGCTCCGCCGGTTGACCAGCGCCGCCCAGTCCAGCACCTGCAGGTCCACCTTGAATCCGGCCCGCTCCAGCTGCTCCCGGAAAGAGAGGGAAAGGTTGTAATGAAACGGGTAGGCCCTGGTCGTCATCTACCGCACCGGCTGCCCCTCATACCCGGCCTCTCGCATCAACCGTCGGGCCCGCTCCGGGTCCGGCCGGTTGTAGACCCCTTTGCCCGCGTCGCTGTACCAGGGGGTCTCCAGGGGCGCCAGCTCCGGCCCGAGCCGGATGAACTCCTTCGAGCCGAACGCCGTAAGCATGGCATGCTCCAGGTCCACCGCCGCAAGCACCGCCTGCCGCAACCGCCGGTCGGCAAAGAGGCCCTGCTTAAAGAACGGCCCCAGCTAACCGAAGGGCATCACCAGCAGCGCCTCACCCCCCGGCACACCCTTGAGCCGGCTGTACTGGTCCAGTGGTACTCGCCGGTGGCAATCCCGTCGGCCCGAACGGTGTCCTCAGGCACCGGAATGAACAGAAGCTCGTCGAAGTAGGCCACCCGCCGCCCCGCCGGTCCGTCCGGCGCCTCCTCCCCGGGGCACGTACTTTTCCCGCCGCTGGAGCTTAATGTACCGGTCAGGAAGGTGCTCGACAAACCGGAAGGGTCCGGTCCCGATACAGAGTTCATCGGGCAGCCGGTCCTTGCCCACCCGCTCGGCAACCCCGGCCGGCACAATTATCGCCCCCGTCTGGGCCAGAAACTCCGGCAGAAGGCCGGTCGGCTCCCGGAACGTCACCGTAAGGGTGTAGCGGTCCGACTCCTCGACCCGGTTCACCCGCCGGAACACCTCCCGACCGGTGGCGCCCACCTGGCTCCACCACCGCAACGAGGCGGCCGCGTCGGCGGCCGCAAGCTCCTGCCCACTGTGAAACAGGATACCCCGCCGCAGGCGGAAGGTGAAACTGGTGGCCGTCCGGTCGACCTCGTACCGCTCCACCAGGTGGGGGGCCGGTTCGAACCTGGAGTTGTATGTGAAGAGCCCCTCGAAGACGTGGGCCATGGTCCAGTTGGTGACCAGGGCGGTGGTGTACGCCGCATCCAGGGTCGGCGGCTCATTGATGATGGCCACCTTGAGGGTGCCGCCTGCCTTCGGGGGCCGCGCCTGGTCCCGGGCGCGGCCGGCGCCGGGGCGCAGCCGGCCACGGCCAGCCCCAGGGCCGCGGCAACTTCCAGGAACTCCCGCCGGCTTATCCGGGCTTCTGCCTGCACCTCCCGCCTCTGAGTCCGCCTGCTACCGCTGGCCCCATTTTGGCATCGGCCAGATCACCTCCCGGGTAGCCAGGTCGAAGGGCCAGACGGTGTAGTATTCGCCGTCGATAATCTGAATGTTCACGCTCCGGGCGTAAATGTTCTGGTGGGTCTTCTCGTCAAATTTCACACCTTTCCAGGGAACGATAAGCCGGTCGCCCGGGATATCGGTCTCAAGCAGTGCCCGCCGGATGGCTTCCGGGTCGGTCGACCCGGCCCGGTTAATCGCCTCGGCCAGCACCAGCAGCGCCGTAAAGGACCGGGCCGAATCCTCCGTCATCGGCTGGCCGAACTTCTGCCGGAACATCTCCGCCACCGCCGCGGCTGCCGGTTTCCGTTGCCCGATATCGGGTGCCCAGGCGGCCTTGCTTATCACGAAATTGGCGTCCTTGCCCAGGGTCTTCGTAAACTGGGGGTCTACGAACCCGGACCCGTAGGCCAGGATCATGGGCGGGTTGTAGTCCAGCTGCTTGTACGTCCGCATGAAAAGGATGGCGTCGGAAGTATACGAAAGCTGAAAGAGGACATCGGGATTTGTCGCCTTGAGCTTCTGGACCTCCGAGGTGACATCCGTCGTGTTGGTCGGGTGGGCGATCTGGACGGCAACTTCGTAGCCGTATTTGGCGGCGAAGTCCCGGGTGTTCTTTGCGAAATCGACGCCGGCCAGCGTATTGTCGTGGACGATGCCGATGTTCTTGACCCTGATGCCCTTTGTCCGTTCCAGGTCTTTAAGCATCGCAAAGAGGTTGTCGACAAAGGTCCCGTCGTGGGGGCCCGTCCGGAAAAACCATTTGAAGCCCCGCTCGGTCAGACTTATCGCCGAAGAATCGGCGTTGACGAAGGGTATCCCCAGCCTCTCCGCGGCCTGGGAAGCGGTGGCGGTGACGGCGCTCTGGTAGGCGCCGATGATGGCCGCCACCTGTTCCTGGGTGATGAGCCGCTCCGCCTCGGCCTGTCCCTTCTCCGGGGTGCCCTGGCTGTCGGCCGGAACCAGCTCGACTTTGGCCCCGCCCAGGTTCGGCAGTCCCTCCTCCCGGGCGAGGATAAGGTCGAGGTCGTAGCGCCCGTTGACGACCTCGGCGGCAAGGTCCACCCCGTACTTGCAGTTGACCCCGGTGCTGGCGATGGGCCCGGTCAGTGGGTAGATGACTCCCACCCGCACCGGTCCTGCCCGCCGGGTGGGTGCTGCCGGCGCCGGGGCCGGGGTGCCGGTCTGGGCGCAGCCGGCAAGGAGGG
>DAOUCL010000221.1:0-1793 GCA_034432015.1 Dehalococcoidia bacterium | reverse complement strand
GTAAAGCTGATTGCCCCGGTGGCCCTCGAAGAGGGCTTAAGGTTCGCCATCCGGGAGGGCGGCCGGACGGTGGGGGCCGGGGTCGTTACCAAAATCATCGAGTAGGGTAGGTTAAGATGGCCAAGAAAGGCGAGGCCCGGGTTATCATCACCCTCGCCTGTACGGAGTGCCGGTCGAGGAACTATACTACTGAGAAGAACCGCCGCAACGACCCGGACAGGCTGGAGCTCCGGAAGTACTGTCCCCGTTGCCGGCGGCATACCCCTCACCGTGAGACGAGGTGATGGCGGTTAAGTCTGGCCCCAAGCCGGCCTCCAAGACCAAGCCGAGGCCCGAGCGGCGGCCGGGAGTTCTGGCCCGGCGGCTCCGGCCCAGGCTCGGGATCAAGTTTATCCAGGAGGTCATCGCCGAGCTTAAAAAAGTCACCTGGCCCAGCCGGGAGGAGGTCATCCGGCTGACCCTCGTGGTCATTGTGGTTTCGGTGGCCGTGGGGGCCCTGCTGGGGACCGTCGACGTGATCTTTGCCTGGCTGATGGAGCGGCTGCTATTATCCTAAAACTGGCTGAAGGTGGAGATGGAAGAGACCGGCCGACCGGACCAGAAGGTTGAAGTCCAGCCCGAGGCCGAGCGGCCCCCGGCCGAAGGGGAGCCCAAGGCGGCCTGGTATGTCGTCCACACCTACTCGGGCTATGAGAATAAGGTCGAGGCCAACCTGCGCCAGCGCATCAAGTCGATGGGGATGGAGAACAAGATTTTCGACATCGTCATCCCCACCGAAGAAGAGGTGGAGCTTCGGGAAGGTCAGCGGCGGACCGTCCAGCGCAAGATATTCCCGGGTTACATCCTGGTGCGGATGATTCTGGACGACGAATCGTGGCAGGTCGTCCGGAACACCCCGGGGGTGACCGGTTTTGTCGGAAGCGGCAACCGGCCGGTCCCCCTCTCCGACGAAGAGGTTAAGGCGATCCTGAGCCGGATGCGTCGGGCCGAGGAGGAGCGGCCCATCCGGATCGGCTTTAAGAAGGGCGAGACGGTCCGCATCATCGACGGCCCCTTCGCCGACTTTACGGGCGTCGTCGACGAGATCTACCCGGAGAAGGGTAAGGTCCGGGTGCTGGTCTCCATCTTCGGCCGCGAAACCCCCCTCGAGCTCGACCTGCTTCAGGTCGAGCGGCTCTGAAACTTAGGCCTGGTTATTGTTAAACGCTTATGGCTAAGAAAGTACGCGCCGTCGTAAAACTTCAGATCCCGGCCGGAAAGGCTACCCCGGCCCCCCCGGTGGGCACCGCTTTGGGGCCCCACGGGGTCAACATTATGGCCTTCTGCAAGGAGTACAACGAGCGGACGGCCGCCCAGGCCGGGATGATCATCCCGGTCGTCGTCACCATCTACGAGGACCGGTCTTTCACCTTTGTAACCAAGACGCCGCCGGTTTCGGACCTGCTTAAAAAGGCGGCCGGGGTCGAAAAGGGTGCCAGCGCCCCCGGCCACCAGAAGGTTGGGCGGGTAACCCGCCAGCAGATCCGGGAGATCGCCCAGATCAAGCTGCCCGACCTCAACACCAACGACCTGGAGGCGGCGATGCGGATGGTGGAGGGCTCGGCCCGGAGTATGGGCATCGAAGTTGTCGACTGAGGGAAGGCCGAAATGGCAAATCGGGGCAAGAAATATCTCGAGGTTTTAAAGCTCGTCGACCGGACCCGAACTTACCCGCCCGCCGAGGCGGTCCGGCTGGTAAAGCAGACCGCCCGGGCCAACTTCGACGAAACGGTTGAGGCCCACATTCGCACGAA
>DAOUCL010000220.1:0-5362 GCA_034432015.1 Dehalococcoidia bacterium | reverse complement strand
CCTTTATTTCCTGCAGACCATCAAGAGGGTCGACTTGGTGATGTCCAGCGCCATCGTCGGGACGGCCATCCTGCTGGCCAGCCCGATGTTTATAATCCTGGGCGCCCTTTCCGACCGGGTCGGCCGCAAGCCGATAATCCTGGGGGGCATGGCCCTGGCGGCCCTCACCTATTATCCCCTCTACAGCGCCCTGAATGTGGTGGCCGAGCCTTCGGCCCTGGCCATCGGCAACCTTAACTTCTGGCTTTCGGTGGCCATCGTCTGGGTGATGGTGGTCTACGTGGCCATGGTCTACGGGCCCATCGCCGCCTTCCTGGCCGAATACTTCCCGGCCCGCATCCGCTACACCAGCGTCTCGGTGCCCTACCACATCGGCAACGGCTGGGGCGGTGGCCTGGTTCCCTACGTGACCTCGGCCATGTACGCCGCCACCGGTAGCCTCCTGGCCGCCCTGGCCTACCCCATTCTGGTTCCGGCCGTCATGTTCTTGCTGGCCCTCTTCCTGATGCCCGAAACCAACCGCACCCGGATCTGGGAAGAGGCGACCCTTGCCCCGGAGGCCGGGGCCGGAAGCGATTAGGCCTCACCGGTTCGGGTCCGGGCCGGGCGGAAGGCCTCGGTTTCCGCCCGGCCCCTTTTGTCCGGGCCGTCGTTCAGCATTCCGGAAGGGGGCTTATGAAATTCGTGCCCGCCGTAGTGCTATTTTGGGCCGTTTTTCGGTAAATTACCGGCAGATTCTGCATAAAGGCATATGGGCGGGCCCTGGCCGTTTTATCATCCCAGGGAATCATGGTGGCAAAGCTGGCGGCGTGGCTCTGTCGGGGTGCGGCGTTCGGGACCCCCTCCGACCTGGACCGGCCCCTGACCGAGGTCCCCTTTGTCGTCCTGGACACCGAAACCACCGGCGTTCGGGAAGGGGTCGACGAAATCCTGGAGGTCGGGGCCGTCAGGATGGTGGGGGCCGGGTCCTCATCGGGCAGACCTTCCACCGGCTGGTGCGGCCCAGGCGCAACGGCTGGGGCCCGACGGTCCCCATCCACCGGATCCGGCCGGCGGATGTGGAGGCCGCCCCGCCCATCGAGGCCGTGCTCCCGGAGCTGGCGGATTTCTGCCGGGGGGCCGTCATCGTCGGCCACAAGGTCGGCTTCGACCGGGCTTTCCTTAAGCGGGCCGGATTTCCGGCGGAACGGTTTCGCTGGGTGGATATCGGCCGGGTGGAGGGCTGGCTGGAGGCCCAGGCTGCCGGCGGCCCGCCGGGGGTGGACCCCGTTGCCGTCTGGGACCTGGAGGCCCTGGCAAGCCGGTACGGGGTGGAGCTCCTCAGGCCCCACAGCGCCCCCGCCGATGCCCTGGCCGCCGCCCAGGTCTGGCAGCGGCAGTTGACCCGGCTTGAGGGGTTCGGGGTCAGGACCCTGGGGGACCTTTTCCTGGCCGTTCGGGCCCTGTAGGCCGAAGGGGGTGGTGCCCGGGAAAACGCCCAAAGGAACCTAACGGCGAGCGGAGGCTAAAGCAGGCTTAAACCCTGACCGAAGGAGGAGGCTTATGCAGCAGTCACCGCCGGAACGCACCAGTCTGGACCAGCGCATCCGGGCCTACTGGCGGGCGAACAGCTGGCTGATACTGGTCCTCTTCATCCTCTGGCTGCTGGCCGGCTACGCCCACCCCCCCTTCGCCAAGGCCCTTAACAACATCACCATCCTGACCGGCTTTCCCCTGGGCTACTGGCTTGCCAGCCAGGCCTCGATCACCGTTTTCGTCAGCCTGATCTTCACCTACGCCCTCATTATGAACAACATCATCGACCGCAAATACGGCTTCGAGGAAGAAGAGTAAGGGGGTCGGCCGATGTCGCAGGAGACCTATTACACCCGGGTATCCAAGCGGGAGGTTAAGCTCTTACAGCAGCGGCTCGTTCGGATTTACGGCGCCTTCGTCATCGGGCTTCTGCTCTTTACGACCATCCTGGCCGTCCTCGAGGTGAACTTCGGCCTCTCGCGGACGGCCATCGGCTACGCCTATCTACTCCTCACGCTTCTGCTTTACGCCGTCATCGGCATCCTGAACTTCACCCGGCGGCTCGACGAGTACTACGTGGCCGGCCGGCGGGTGCCCGCCTTCTTCAACGGGATGGCCACCGGGGCCGACTGGATGAGCGCGGCCTCCTTCATCTCGATGGCCGGCACCCTCTTCATCCTCGGCTACGACGGCCTGGCCTACATCATGGGCTGGACGGGCGGGTACGTGTTGCTGGCCCTCTTCTTTGCGCCTTACTTGCGCAAGTTCGGCCAGTTCACCATTCCCGACTTCGTGGCCGCCCGGTTCCCGGAGAAGGGGCGGACGGTCCGGGTGGTGGCCGCCATCTGCGCCATTATCGTCTCCCTGACCTACGTCACGGCCCAGGTCACGGGCGTCGGCATCATTATGGCCCGGATCGTCGGCCTGCCCTTTGAGATCGGCGTCTTCGTCGGCCTGGCCGGGGTGCTGGTCTGCTCCTTCCTGGGCGGAATGAAGTCCATCACCTGGACCCAGGTGGCCCAGTATATCATCCTGATCGTCGCTTACCTGGTGCCGGTCACCTTCCTTTCGGCGGTCCGGACCGGGGTGCCCATCTCGGAGATCATGTACGGGCGGGCCCTGCAGGAGATCACCCGGATCGAGCAGCAGCTTAACCTGCCCCTTTACATCGAGCCGTTCAAGTGGACCCTGAGCAACGCCTCGGCCCTGGCCAGCATCAAGCAGATAAACGATGCCACCGGCCTTAACCTGCCCTCGCCCCCGCCCATCACCGTCACCGACTGGCGGGGCTTCCCGTGGGAGTTTCTGGCCCTCACCTTCTGTCTGATGACCGGTACGGCCGGCCTGCCCCACATCCTGATCCGCTACTACACGGTGCCCGACCCGAAAGAGGCCCGGATCAGCGTCGGCTGGTCCCTCTTTTTCATCTGGTTGCTGTACGTCACGGCCCCGGCCTACGCCGCCTTCTCCCGCTGGGAGTTCCTGACGGACGTCGTCGGCAAGCCTATCAACCAGCTCCCGGGCTGGGTGGATGCCTGGGCCCGGACGGGCCTGCTTTCCATCCGGGACGCCAACGGCGACGGCATCCTGCAGTGGGGCGAGCTGACCATCAACCCCGACATCGTGGTCCTGGCCACCCCTGAGGTGGCCGGCCTGCCGTACACCATTGCGGCCCTGGTGGCGGCCGGGGGGCTGGCGGCAGCCCTCTCCACCGCCGACGGCCTCTTGCTGGTGATCGCCACGGCCGTCGCCCACGACATCTACGCCAAGACCATCAACCCGAACGCCACCTACGCCACCCGCTTTTTGATGGGCCGGGTGATGATCCTGGTGGCAGCGGTGGTGGCGGCCTTCCTGGCCTTCCCAAGGCTGGCCCTCATCGTCCAGATGGTGGCCTGGGCTTTCTCGCTGGCGGCCTCGACCTTCTTCCCGGTGCTCCTGCTCGGGATCTTCTGGAAGCGGGCCAACGCCTGGGGGGCCATCGCCGGGATGATTGGGGGTCTGTTGGCGTGCCTCATTTACATGTGGGGCAACTACCTGTTCCCGACGTTTAACCTGTTCGGCCTCTCCCACCTCTCCTCGGGCATCTTCGGGATGGCGGTGAACTTCGGCCTGCAGATTGGGGTGAGCCTGGCCACCGCCCCGCCGCCCCGGGAGGTCCAGCAGATGGTGGACGAGGTCCGGGTCCCGGTGGGCGAGATGGTTACGGTGCCGGGCGCGGCCCCGGCCCCCGGTCCGGCCCCCCAGCCCGGCGCCGACGACTGAGTCCGACGAGCCGGCGTACCGGTGGCGCGGGTACAATCTTGATATACCCGCGCCACCCTCTTTTATATCCGGACGGCAGCCACGACCGGTAGCCGATCTGGTTTCTGGCCTTCTTGATGTGGACGATTATCGGCCAGCTCGTCCTGGAGCTGATTACCGGCGGCCAGCGGACCATTATCAGCGAGGCGTTCCGCCGGGTCACCGCCCCCGTCTTCTGGCTTGTCCGACAGGTTGTCCCACCCTTTATCGGCGACCGGTTTATTCCGGTTCTCACCCTGGCCCTGGTCATCGTTCTGCGGCTGGCGGTAGGTCTGCTTCTACTGCCGGCGGTCGCGCCCCGGGCATGAACGGCCTGAGGGTATAATCACCGGGGAGCTGTGACGCCGGGGGCAGAACCGTGTCCGAGACCGCTTTCGAGGCCGAACTTCGGGCCTGGGTCGACGAGGTTTACCGCCGGCGCGGGCAGCTGGCCCGCCGGCGGGCCGAGGCCCAGGTCTTTGACCTCCTGGAAAAGGAGCGCCGCTGGCTGACCCTTTTAACCGTTATCGTCATGCTGGGCATCTACGGCACCCCGTTTATTGGGGCGGCGGCCGTTGCCGGAGGGCTGGCTGTCCTTTACGTTGGGTCCATCGCCAGCGGCCTTATCACCGTCCGGTACGCCAGCCGGGTGGAGCGCAGCGTTGACCCTTCGGAGCCGGCCCGGGCGGCGGCTGAGGCCTGGGAGGCCCGCCCAGCCCTGGACTTGGCCCGGCGGGCCCGGCTCTTGCGGCTGATGAACCTCTTCCGGGTCGCCCACCGGCCCGGAGCCCGTGAACTGCTCATGGCCGAGCTTGGGGAGCTTTCGGCTGACCCGGACTTGGCCCGCTGGCGGCTTATCCGGGACTTAGAAGACCTTATCCTGGCCGAGGGGCCGGCCCGCGGCTGAGGGGCCGGCGGCCGTGGCTGAAGCCGTTCGCTACTGGGACCCCGTTCCGTACGCCGGGTTTCGCCGCCTGGTCAGCGACCTTGACCCCGCCGCCCGGCCGGCGGCAGTGGTCGTCCGGCCGGCCGGAGACGGGCGGGTCGGGGCGCTTCCGGGCTCGTTTAATCCCCTTACGGCCGCCCATGCCCTGCTGGCCCAGGTTCCCCTGGACCGGGGGCTGGTGGACGGGGTGTATTTTCTGCTGGCCGTCCGAACCGTTGACAAAGAAGCGCCCGAGGGGCTGGCCCTGCCCGACCGGGTCTGGATTCTGGACGACTACTGCCGGGCCCGGTCGGGGTTGGGGATTGTCCTCACCAACCGGGGCCTTTACGTCGAAGAGGCCGAGGCCCTCCGGGCCGGGCCGGTGCCCCCCGAAAAAGAGCTCTGGTTCCTGGTCGGATTTGACAAAATCGTGCAGATTTTCGATCCCCGCTACTACGCCGACCGGGATGAGGCATTACGTCGGCTCTTTAGCCTGAGCCGCTTTTACGTGGCCCCCCGGTCGGGCCGGACCGGGGAAGACCTGGCCGAATTTCTTTCCCGGCCCGAAATCCGCCCCTTTGCGCCCTACGTCCAGTATCTTCCCCTTCCGCCGGAATACCACGACCCTCACCTTTCGGC
>DAOUCL010000219.1:0-5201 GCA_034432015.1 Dehalococcoidia bacterium | reverse complement strand
CGCCGGGCCTCCACCCGGCGCCGGTCGGCGGCGGTGAGCAGTTCGGCGGCATACTCGGCGATGAGGCCGAGGGCCTGGCCGGTGTCGGCCGGCACGGCCAGGTCCACCGGGAATGTCCAGAGGGGTATCCGTTCCTTAACGGGGTCCAAGTCGACCTGGATTATGGTGGCCCCGGGGTTGACGGCCTGGCGGGTCGGGATGTAGGGCACGTCGTGGTCGAGAATCAGCACCACGTCGGCCGTTTCCAGAAAAGGTTCCGGGTCGAAGCCCTGGTAAAGGGGGTGGGTTGCCGGGAAGTTGGCCCGGTCCCGCCATTCCACCACCGGCAGGGCCAGCAGTTCGGCCAGCCGGACCAGGCCCTCGAAACCGGCCCGGCTTCGGCCGGTGGTGGCCGTCAGAACCACCGGCGACCGGGCCCCAACCAACAGCCGGGCGACCTCCTTAAGGGCGGCCGGGTCGCCGGCCCCGAGCCGGGCCGGGGGAAACCGCTCCGGCCGGTACACTTTGGCCTGGCCTAAGGAGGCCATCAGGACTTCCCGGGGCAGGGTAAGGTAGACCGGCCCCGGGGGGTCACTGGTTGCCACCTGGAACGCCCGGGTCACGGCCTCGGCCACCTGGTCGGGCCGGCGCACCTCGTAATCCCACTTGACGTAGTTGCGGACGATGCCATGCTGGTCAAGTTGCTCCTGGAGCCAGTGGATGTAGGTGTCCCGGGTGCCCCGCTGGGCCGGGTCGGCGGTGTAGGGGGCCCGCCCGGCGGAAATTAAAACGGCGGCCCGGCCCCGCTGGGCGTTATGGACCATTCCCCCCAGGTTCTGGGTGCCCACGTCCACGTGGACAAGGACCGCCTGGGGCCGCCCGGAAGCCGCAAAGTAGCCGTGGGCGGCCGCCAGGGCAACCACCTCGAAAAGACAGAGGACGGCTTTAGGAACCGGCCGGCCCAGACTCTCCAGTTTGACCAGGGCCTCCTGAACGGGAAAGGTGTCTGTGCCCGGGTTGAGAAAGAGGTACTCGACGCCGTGGGCGATAAGGGCCTCGACGTAGGCCTCGGCGGCCTCCCCTACCGACCGCACTTCGTAGACGGCCCGACCGAGGGTGGCTTCTCCGTCCACGCTGACCCCCTGCGGCGGCTTTGCTTTAGCTAAAATTCAAAATCCAAATAACCATCAGCACAAACCAGGCGGCCGCGGGGATGAAAAGAAACCATAGGCCGCCGTGGTACACCGCGATTGCAAGAATCGGGATCCACATGACCCCGCCGGCGACCAGAAAGCCCTTAATCTTGTTCAGAAAGTGCGGCCGCCGACCTAGGGGCAAACGACCTTTAGAACGTACCAGGTGGTAAGTTACGATGTGACACCTCCTCGTGTCGGATATATCCCCGTCCGGCGTATCCCCGAATACCGCGAGGGCCATCATGGCCAATTCCTCTTCGAGGTCAATTCCGTGGCGCTTAAAAGTTAAACCCACCAGGGGCTCGTTCACAAGCTCAGGGTGTCTTCGGAAGAACTCCTTGATTATATTAGCATCGGCCCAGAAGCGGGCCGGCCCAAGCTTGTATCTCTCGCCGCCGGCCGAAAGACTCTTTCGGCCGCAAAGGGTTTCCCGGAGCCTGAAAGGAATGTAATCCAGCAGGGTCGTGCGGAATATCTGGCCCACCACCAGGGGTACGATGTGAAACAGGCCGTTAGGCCCATCCTGACACAACTCGCCGACGATGGGCCACCCCGCCTTCTTGGACGCGGCCACACAACCCCGACAGAGGGGAAGGGCCACCCCCGCCAAACCGGGGATCTCTTCCGTCTTGCCGCCCCTCGAAAACCTCAGCAGCCGACCGAACATCCCGAATCGTCCCCTTCCGTCCGGCCCTCAGCCCATTCCGCAGCTCGGCCGCGTTGGCGCCCTTAAGGACAACCGTGGGAACCCGGCACCGTCCGCCGGCCGGCACGGCGAATACCCAAACGCCGGGAACTCCCAGCCGGGTTTAGTTTCATTAAGAGTATCGCCGAAACGGGCGCTGGAGCGGGACTTTTTATTTGCTGGTAGACAATGGCTAGTCTTACAGCAAGTGAAGGAATGACGGAGGAGGCCGGGGGCCGGACGGGCCAAGGGTCGCCGGGACCCCACCAGGCCCCGGCCTGGCTCAAGCCTCGATTTTGATGGTTTTCGCCCAGGCCGGGGCCTGCCCGTCCCCGACCAGGGCCACGATTACCCGGGCGTTCGCCGGGGGCCGCTCCGGCCAGGGGGTGTGGCCGTCGGTTATTACGACCACCGCCTCCGGCCTGAGCCGGGCGCCCCGGGATTCCAGGGCCGCTTCGAGGCCCACCCCCATATCCGTCCCACCGCCGCCCCGAAGCTCCAGCTGCTCCGGCCGGAAGACCCGCTGGCACGTCTGCACCGCCGCATCCACGGCCAGGACCCGCACGGCCGTCCGGTTCCCCAGACCCCGCAGGATGCCGGCCACCTCGGCCAGGGCTTGGGCTACCTGCCGGTCGGACATAGAGCTGGATGTATCCACCACCACGGCCACCTCGGGGATCGGCCAATAGAGGGAAGGCATCACTACCTCCCGGTAGGCGGCCTGCCGACGGGACGGCCGCCGATAGGTGTAATCCGCCGCCGTTCAGCAACACATAGTCATTTATTTCACCACCCAGGGTGAACCAAATGACCGGTTGCTTCCTGCTTCACCGGCCCGTGACTCGTAGACCGGACCGGTCGTAGACCGTCCCGTTCCGCCGCCAGAGGGGTCTCCACAGGCGTGACTTCCCGGGGAACTCCCGGTAGGGCCCGTAAGGTGGGCCAATCCGTAAAGTTTCAAGTTCAGGGCCGCATTTAAGTCCCGGTCCAGCTCAAGCCCGCATACCGGGCAGACAAAAGTCCGCTCACCGAGGGGAAGGGCTGAGCCCAAAGCCCCGCAGGCCGAGCAGGACCGGGTCGAGGGAAACGTCCGCGGCGCCACCAGGAGCGTCGCCCCATACCAGCTGCACTTGTACTCCAGCATCCGCCGGAACATTCCCCAGCCTGAGTCGGCCACCGACCGGGAAAGCCTACCCCGCCCAAGACCCCGCACGGAAAGTTCCTCGACCACCAGAACGGGCTTGGTCTTCGCCAGCTCCGTGGTCGTCTTGTGCAAAAAGTCTCGGCGGACGTTGCGAATGCGCCGGTGAAGTCTCGCCAGCCTGAGGACGGCCTTGCGGTAATTTTTTGAGCCTTTCTGCTTGCGGGAAAGCTGCCTTGAACGGCGCTTAAGAAGCTTAAGGGCTTTCTTTAAAGGCCTGGGGGCCTCAAGCCTGGTTCCGTCCGAAAGGACGGCAAAAGCCTCAAGCCCCAGGTCCACGCCCACCGGCTCCCCTGCCCGGACCTCGGGTTCCGGCCGCTCCACCTCGCAGGTCAAGCTCACGTACCAACGGTCAGCCTCGCGGGCCACGGTGGCCGAGAGGATGCGGGCTTTGCCCGCCGCCAGCAGCGCCAGAAGCTTGTCCGTCCGTTCCTTGGTACGAACCTTGCCGATGCGCGGCAGCTGCACGTGACGGGGGAACACCCGGATGGAACCAGTAAAGCGCGCCGTGTTGTCGTCCAGGCTCTTCTTCCGCTTGAAGCGGGGCCTGCCCGTCCGACCCTTAAGCCAGTTGCGGAAAGCACGCTCCAGGTCCCGAAGCGCCTCCTGGGGCGCGCACTTGGACACCTCTACCCACCAGGGGGCGTGCTGCCGCTTCCAGGCGTTCCACTCCCGGTGGAGCTCCACAGCTGAGGGGAGCTTCTTCCCCCGCTCGAGGGCCTTCTTGCAGCGCTCCAGGCCCCAGTTGTAGGCGAAACGGGCAGCTCCTACGTGCTTGGCGAGCAGCACCCGCTGCGCCCCATTCGGGTCCAGCTCAAACCGAAAAGCCTGAACGACCTTCATTCAATCGCACACCCGTTCGGCTGAATAGATGTTAACAAAATCGGCAACTGCTGGCAACCCCCTGGGTGGAAGAGACCGCCTGCCGGACCGCCGCGGCCAGCTCCCGCCGCCAATCCACCTTGGGGGAGAGCTTCTCCTCGGCCCAGCGGACCCAGTGGCCAGGAAGCTTGCCCGCCATCGTCCCCGATTGGGCGATGCGGATGATTTCCTGGGCCACTTGGCGGCGGATAAGCTCGGCCTCGGCCGCCAAGACACCCGGGACTTCGGATTGGTCTGGCGGGGGCTCCTCCCAGGGCTCGGCCTGACCGGTGGCGCAGGAGCCGCACCGACCGGCCCCAGGCGCAGGGGTTTCCGCCCCGCCGGCCTCGGTCCCCGAGCCCCTCGGGTGGCCCTCGGACCGGTCCCGGTCCGAGGCCTGTCCCGACGAACCCGACGCCTGGGAGCCGTCGGCGTCGCCGGCTTCGTGGGACGCACCGACCTGACCGCTGCCGCCGGTGAAGCCAGAGCCCCGACCTTTGGCATCGCCGGCATCAAACCCGCCCCGACCGGCTTCGGGCTCGGAGTCGAAACCGCCCTCAGATTGCCCATCCCCCTGGCCGGACCGACCGGCCTCGCCGGACCTGGCCCCCTGGAATTCGGGCCCCTCCGACCGCGACATCCGGTGAAGAAGCTCGGCGTAATATTCCTCCGCCAGTTTCCCGGCCGGGAGGGGCGGGTCGAACATCTCCGGGTAGACCGCTCCTCCCGGCAACGAAACCTTCTCCTCCCGGAGGTCGTCATTAATCTCCGCATCACAATTATGAACCAGAAAACCATTTGCAATGTAGGTGTGGTCAGACGTGTTCACAAGGTTGTAAACTGGGCCACGGTATGGGATGCGCTCAATGAAGCGTACTGGGTACCAAACACCGTACTCATCAGCATGCCACCGGCTGTGTCGCGTACGAACTTTTCTTTCGCCTATGGTTCTCTCTGTTTCGGTGGCACCTGCCGGGTTCCAGTTCACACGATAGAGGAGCAAGGGAGTCTCTACTGTGGCTGTCCCAATGTTTCTCTTGCCTCGGCGGAGCACATCAACGTGTGCACCGATCCCGTCCTGCGCAAGCAACAGGACCAGATCAGTAGCCAAGGCGCGGGATACAGTGCCAACTGTTAGCCATGTGTGCTTGCCGCGCTTGTAGGTTGCTCCGTCTCCCGCAACAAGCCCTTGGATAAATGCTTGTCGAATGGAGGTATTCTCGTGGGCCAGAATAACCCAGGGGACATGTTTGGTGTGTGCGTTGCAACCACAATTAGC
>DAOUCL010000218.1:0-15787 GCA_034432015.1 Dehalococcoidia bacterium | reverse complement strand
GATTGCGGTGCAAGAGGTCTCGGCCGAGCCCGATGCGGTCAGGGCCTGGATTGAGCGGCTGGCCGGCGGTGCTGACCGGGGATGCCAGCGGCCAAAGGCCGCTGCGGGACCTGTGTCAGGCGGGATTATCTTTTCAGGCTTAAAAAACCAGCACCGGCAGCTGCTTTTTAGCCAAGCAAGGCCGCCTGATTATGTTCAGGTTGAGAAAGGCCACGGCCGGGTCGAGCGGCGTGAGGTGAGGGCATCAACCGAGCTTTCCGGTTACAGCCGAAAAAGGAGGATTCAATATGCCGCGGATTGTGGCCGAATATATCGATCGACTGTGCGCCGTTGAAATGAGGTACCGGAGCCCGGAGGGAGATATTCCTCGTGGCCTGACGCATCTGCTTTTTGACACCGCCCGGGCGGATCAAGGCGGACCGATGACATACCTTGCCGCCAGCTCACTGCTGGACCGTATCCGGCCCGGGGATGCCGTCCTGGTTATTACCGGTGCGGGGACTCCTCCGTTCATGCCGAAGGGGGAGACCGACGGTCCGCCCGGGGCTGGGGTCCTTGCGCGGGCGCTGATTATTGCCCTGGGGGCGCGGCCGCTCGTTATTGCCGAACCCCACTGCCTGGAACCCGTCGTTGCGGCCATAGAGGCGGCCGGCGTGGTGTGCGGCGATGAGCAGCGATTCCAGACCCTTGGCAACAGCGCCCTTGCTCTGCAGTTTCCGTACGGCCCCAACACCCGTGGCTGGGTGAGCGAGACTGTCGAAAAATACCGGCCGCGGGCGATGATATTCGTAGAAAAAGGCGGCCGTAACGAAAAGGTGTATTCCACACCGTGGTCGGCACGGCAAAAGGCGACGATGTTATCGCTTACGCCCACTACTTCGTTGACGAAGCCGTGTCGCGGGGTATTCTTACCATTGGCATCGGGGATGGCGGGAATGAGATAGGCTTTGGCCGAATACATGCCCGGGTCAAGGAATTTCATCCGACTGGTCGTAAATGCAGGTGTCCGTGCGGGGCAGGGGTGGTGACGGTAACATCCACCGACATCCTGGTGGTTGCTGCTATATCAAACTGGGGGGCATATGGGCTGGCAGCCGTGCTCGGCATGCTCACAGGGCGCCAGGAAAGCCTCGTCGATGAGGATACTCACTGGCGGGTACTGGATGCCGTCGTTCGGGCGGGGGCGTTAGACGGTGTTCACGTCCAGCCGATAGTGGCGGAGGATGGAGTTCCTGCCAGAACAGGCCAGGCGCTTATCCGGATGTTACATCAAATGATTTATAACGGATCCCGAGAAGTAAAACGCGGCTTTTAGTCACAGATGTTTCGCACGGAAGCTATCTGGCCTTTGAGAAAGCATACTTCCCAGTAGCGCCTGAATCCTTCTGTATTTCCATTGAGAATTTCCATGCGGACAAGTTTGAGCGGCGATGCCGACTAAGTGAGCATCGTCAAAGGCCCCTTGCACTGGCTCGGGGCAAGGGCGGGATGGATCCGGTACTGTCGGTGCCAACCGATTTTGGGGGGCTTTTGGGGCTGCAAAACTACGAACCGCCCCGTGTCCCGAAAACCGATTCCTGCTGGACACCCGCTGTATAGCACGGGGCGTGCACTCACCTTAAAACTGTATCCACCTGCCTTCCTGTTGCGTGAGCCCCCACACGTCCAGTTCGGTCCGCAAGATGGTGAGTTCTTCCTCGGTGGGAAGCTCCATTGTTTGCACCTTTTCGGCCACCAGCGGCTCAAACCCCATTTCCGAAAGAACATCTTCTTTGGTCGCCCATGGGGCCACGGCGATAAGCCGCATCCGCCGGCTTTCAGCCTCGAAGTCAAAGGTGGCCTTCGTGGTTACCACCCGCCACGGTCCCGAATCCCTGGGCATCCCCCACCGCTCCCGGGCCCCGGGCCCGTCCAGGTAACCTGGCGAGCTTATAAAATCCACCCGGGGAACAAACCGCCGCTTCTCGTGGGGAAAGGCCAAAACCAAGCGCCGGCAAAGCCCGGCAATGGCGTCGGCCCCCCCGGGCCCACCAAACCGCCGCTCAAACTCCCGGCAGTTGCCCCCCAGGTGGGTGGAGTTGACGTTGCCGTACGGGTCCACCTGCACCGTGTTCAAAATGCCGTAGTCCATATATCCCAGCGACGCTAAAAAGCCCGCCCAGTTCATCGTCCACCAGGCCACCGCCCGGTAGCCGCTGCGGGAAGTCATCATCCCCATAAACGGGTGGTCAAAGGGGATGGCCGGCTCCGGGTCGATAACCCCGTCCTCGGTTATATAGTGGGCCTCGGGAGCATAGAGCCGGCGGGCGATGATCACCGCATAGAGGGGGCTCCTGGCACCGGCCACCCAGTAGAACCGGCCGTTTTCCACCAGCTTGGCCAGCGAACAGACCAGAAACTCCCCCTCGGAAAATGACTTGCAGTAAGTCTTGGTCGTCACCGGTAACCCTCCCGGATTTCTGCCCGCTTTTTGAGCTCCAAAAGCTTTGCCAGACCCACCCGCTTTTCCAGCATCTCCCGGTCTGAAGCTAGGCTAAAAACCCACTTCTCTAAGTATTCGTCCATCCGGTAGCCTTCTAGGGCCCCGATGAGCTCGTTGAAGTGGTCAATGTCGCCGGCATAGTAGCCCTGGACTTCCCCGGGATAACCGCCAAAGGCCGCATGCACCACCGCATCCACCAGAAAATACGGAATCGTCGTCCGTTGCGGGTTGCGCCGGAAGTCCTCGTGGTCGATGATCTCCTCGGCCGAAATTATCACCTTCTTCGAGGCCAGGGCGCACTCCAGGTGGGCGATCCCCGTCCCGAATACCCGGGCATTCCCGTAACGGTCGGCCTGATGAACGTGAATCAGCGCCACGTCCGGATTAAGGGCCGGCACCAGCGTCACCGCCTGCCCGGTAAATGGGTCCCGGACCACCTTGGCCCCCGTCTGGTAGAACGAATCGGTCCCGCCCAGAAACCTCACCGGCAAAAAAGGCACACCCATCGCCCCGGCGAGCAGCCGCACCGTCATCCCCAGATTGCCCCACTCATAGCAGGGGATGCCGCTTTCACGCACCCGCCGCCACTGGTCCCGCCAGGGCCCGATGAAACCGACGTCGATCTGACCGACTACGCCGCCCGCCACCAGCAGCCCGGCGTCCACCCAGGTGAACTTGCCGCCGACCCAGAGGTTGCGTTTGCGCTGTCGGACCACCTCCCGCAGCAGGGAGTTCGGGCCCCGCTGCAGGTAATTGCAGTCGTAGACCAGGTAATCCCCGTCCGCAACCAGCCGCCGGACGGCATCGGCCTCATCGGTAAGCTTATCGACCAGCTCCCGCCGCTTTTTTTCCGCAACCCAGGCCCGAAAACCGTCCGGGTCGGGCCTTAAAAACGGCTTGCCGCCTTCGGCGATAACTTCCAAGGGCCAGCCACCTCCTCAGGGTTGCTCACTGTCGAGACTTCCCATCCGGACCCCCGGATGCATCCCGGCCACCTTGCACTCCGGACAAGTACGCCTGTTCCAGCTGCGTCGCGGCAAAATCCTCAGGACGGCCTGCCAGTACGACCTTTCCCCCTGCCATTACCATGACCCGGTCGCAAAGGGCACTTACAAGCGGGAGCTTCTGCTCCACAATGACCATGGTTAGCCCCTGGGCCTTCAGCGTGGCCAGCGCCCCGATCAGGCTCTGTACCAGGTAGGGTGCCAACCCAAAAGTTGGCTCATCAAGCAGAAGCAAACGCGGCCGGGACATCAGGGCCCGGCCCACCGCTAGCATTTGCTGCTCACCCCCGCTAAGCGTCCGCGCCGGCTGGCGGTAACGCTCGCGCAAGCGCGGGAACAGGCCGAAGACATATTCCAGCATCTCGCCTTCCCTGGCCGCCCGCTCCCTGGGCGGAAGAGGGTAGAGTCCCAGACGCAAGTTTTCGGCTACGGTCAGCGAGCCCAGAAGCCCGCGACCTTCGGGAACCAGTGCAACCCCCAACCGCACCCGATCCTCGGGCGGGAGTCCGGTAACATCCCGGCCGGCAATGAGCACCTGACCACCGTGGGCCACAAGGCCAACGATGGCTTTGAGCAGGCTGGTCTTTCCCGCACCGTTAGGGCCGATGATGCCGAGACACTCTCCGGACCCGACTGCAAAATTCAGCCCGTAGACTACGGCGACGCCGTCATATTCGACGGTGCAGTCACGCACCACCAGGGTCCCACTCATAGCCGGCACGGGGTTACCGCGGCTTGAAGACAATTTTGACGGCGCTGCCTTCGAACTTAGCCAGCACCATCGGGTTCTCAGTTATCCCGTAGTGATTATCTTTGGTAAACTTATAAACGGCACTGGTTCCCTTGTAAGGCTCCATGTCCTCGAAGGCTGCCCGCACCTTGTCCCCTTCCGTCGTACCCGCTTTTTTGATAGCATTCACCGCAAGGAACACCGCATCCCAGCCGCGACCCGGGTAGACCGGGTCACCCTGCCTGCCAGCTTTGGTCCAGACCCCAATGAAATCGAGCAGAGCCTTGGCAGGTCGGTCCAGCTCCTTATACACCTGGGGCGGGGCCGCCGCAAACATTATGTTCGGGTACTCGGCGTAAGCCTGGGCGTAGGTGGCAAGGTCGTCAATGCTCATAAGCAGGGGCAGGCTGGTCCCAAGCTGCTTTAGGCCCTTGGCCGCAACGATGTTAGTGGGCCCGGCCCCGAACTTCAGCAAAGCTTCCGGCCTCCGGTCGAGCAAGCTGGCCAGCTGGGGTCGGAGGTCTGTTGCGTCGGTTGCGTGTTTTTCGGCGCCTACCAGCTCGATTCCGGCGCGTGTCAGCTGGCCCTTCACGATGTCGAGCTGCAGGGCCGCATAAGGCGTCGTTTCGTAGAGAATTCCCACCGCCTTAACCCCTACGGATTTCAGGTAGTCGACCCGCACCCCCGTTTCAAACTCGGCCGGGGGTATGGTCGAGAAGACCCACTCCAATTGCGGCGACGGCAAAATTGAGGCCACCAGCATGGGCTTCCGGTAGCCGGCCACCACCGGGGCCGAAGCGGCGGTTGAGGCGCTGCTAAATCCGCCGATAACCACGTCGACCTGGTCCCGAGTTATGAGCCGCTGGACGGCCTGGACCCCCTGCTGGGGGTCGCTGGCCATATCAACGATAACCAGTTCCACGCGCCGGCCCAGAACTCCGCCCTGACCGTTTACAAAGTCGGCCGCAAGCTTCGCACCCTCCGTAAGCTGCCCGTCCAGCTGGGCCAGATACCCGGTCAGGCCGACGGCCAGCCCGAGCTTTACGGGCTCCGTCGCGGCGGGGGGGGGCGGGTGCTCCGGTGCCGCATGCCGCAAGCACCAGCGCCAGCATTATTAAACTCAGTTTAAGCGTCCTTTTGGGCATCGCCGCCTGTCTCCTCCTTTCTAGGTTTTCAGCTTCCCGGAATCCGCTTCGGATACCAGACGTCAAGGTTTATCACCGGCTCGTCGCCAACAACGACGCCGTAGTGCCGCACATTGGACGGTACATGGACAATATCTCCGGGACCGAGACGGACAACCTCGTCGCCAATGTAAAAGTCGATGGTGCCCGCGAGGATTACCGCGATCTGCTCCTGGGGATGGCTTTGAGGCTTGGGCTCGTGACCGGGCTCAAGACGGGGAACACCAACCGTTACATTTTCCCCATCAAAAATTGCCATTGAGATCACACCAGGTCTGATCTCCTTTTCGAGCGACTCTTTTTGCCAGTTAAAGCGCCTAACCGTCATTCGCAACCTCCTTTCCCATGTTTGCATAACGCGTTCGTCGGGAAATCGTCTCAGGCCAGAGCACGTTTCCTGCCGCATCGAGGGCCACCCCGTAGACTTCCAGGGCCGCCTCGCGGCTGACAAATCCTTCCCGCACATCCTCAGCGACCATTTCCGGGTCCCGTTCCCAGGGCGGCTTCCATCCACCCCCACCGGGAGTCACCAGGCGTATGCCGTCGGCGCGGCCCGTGTGGACCCGGCCCTTGGCCGGCAGGGGCTGGTCGTCAAGGGTAGAAACCCGCCCGCCGGCCCCGGGCAGGCCGCCCAAAGCCCCACGGGCCGGAAACCTGACCCGGTCCGTAAGAAGGTTAGCCAGCCAGCGCTCGAACTCCGGCATGCTAAATTCGACGACCTGGCCCAGGCCGCCCCGAAGTCGACCTGGTCCACCCGAATCTGGCACCAGTGCCCGGCGGTGAACAAGCACCGGTATCGTCGTTTCCCAAACTTCCACGGGGACCCCGGCTATGTTGGCCGGAAACGAAACGGCGCTAAGTCCGTCCTTAACCGGCCGGGCGCCCATACCCCCAGAAACGGTGATAAACAGGGAGTAGGGCCGACCTTCACGGCGTCCGCGAATTTCCACCGTCCAGATCGCGCCGGCGCCTTCAGCAACGACGTTCTGGCCAGCGACCGCCCGCAGCGCGTCGATGACGGCGTCGGCCACGAACTGGCCAACCATATGCCGACCGGTGGTGGGAGCCGGCCGCCGGGCGTTCACGATGCAACCCTCGGGAGCGGTCACCCGGATCGGGGCCATGCTACCGTCGTTGTTCGGAACCTTAGGGGCGGTCATGCTCCGGATGGCAAAGGTTGCGTAGCCGGCGGTGTAGTTAAGAACCACGTTAATTCCGTACGGGCTTTCAGGCGATGAGCCCGCAAAGTCAATCCAGGCGGTCCCATCCTTGAGGGTAACCGCGCACCTGAGCGTGATAGGGGCATCGAACCCATCGAAGGTGGTCTCGCCGTAGTAGGTTCCTTCGGGTATTTGGCGAAGGGCGGCCTCCTGGGCGGCGCGGGAGCGTGCCAGAATCTCCTGCCCGACTCCTTCGATGTTTTCCAGCCCATATTCATCCAGAAGTTCCAGAAGCTTCTCCCCGGCCACGTAACAGCTGCCCACCATTGACTCCAGGTCCCCCATAAAATGTTCCGGATTGCGGTTATTGGCCAGCAAAATCTTCAGAAGAGTTCGGTCCGGTTCTCCCCGACGGCGCAAATACATCGGGGGGATCAAGATGCCCTCTTCGAAGTTGTCGTGGGCGCCTGCCCCCGGTCCGTAACCGCCGATATCCACCATGTGGCAGGTGCAGGCAAAATGCGCAATGAGCCTCTTTTCCCGGAAAACCGGGACCAGTACGGTAACGTCCAGCAGCTGACCTGTGGTAAGCCACGGGTCATTGGTGATCAGCACATCGCCGGGCTCAAGAACCCCTGGCGGAAACTCCCTGAGCAGGTTTTTTACGCCCGCCGACAGGGGATTTATGTGCCCGGGCGTACCCGTAATGGGCTGACAGAGCATCCAGCCCTGGGGGTCGAACAGGGCAGCAGCCAAGTCGCCGGCTTCCCGAACGACCGGGCTAAAGGATGTGTTCAGCAGCGCTGTCACCAGCTCGTTGCATGTGCCGATGAGACGGTCCCAAACGACGCCGAAAGTCACCGGGTCCAATTTCACGGGTGTCACCTCCGTCGGCCGAGCTCAATCGCGTTCCAGCACCAGGGTGCGGTCATGGCGTACCGTGCCGGTCCAACCCGGCCTTAAGACGACGGCGGTCGTTTCATCGTCGATACAGGCCGGGCCCCGGATCTTGCTCCCGGCCTCAAGGCTGTCCCACAGGTAGGCCGGCGCTTCAGCCCATCCGGCATCCCCGAAATATAGCCGCCGACGGCCCACGGTCGGGTACGCACCCCGCCTGAGGGGGAAGAGCTGAGGCCTGCCGGACGTACCATCCCCGGCCGAGACCCTGACCCAGAGGCTTACGATTTCGACCGGAACACCGGGTAGCTCCTGGGCGTAGCGGGCCCGGTAGGCCCGGGCGAATTCGGCGGCGAGTCTGTCCGGGCTCAGGCCGCCGTTCTCAGGAAGCCAGACCAGCACCTGCCGCTGCTGACCGGCATAGCGCATTTCCACGGCGCGGCTTACCTTTGGGGGACCCTCACCAATGCTGGCCCGCCTCACCCTGGCTTTACACTCTCCCTCCAGTTCCGCAAAAGCGCGCCGGACGGCGCCCCAGTCGGCCTGATCCAGGCGAACCATGAAGGTTCGCATCTGCTCGAAGGAGGGCGGCGTTTCCACCAGACCCTGGGCCGAAAATACGCTGCCCGTCCTGGGAACCACTACCCGTTTGATTCCCAGGGCCTCGGCCAGGCCGGTAGCATGGACCGGCCCGGCACCGCCGAAGGCGACCATGGTACAACGCCGGATATCCACGCCGCGTTCCAGGGCGTGAATGCGAAAGGCCTGGGCCATGTTCTGGTTAACGACCGTATAAATGCCCCAGGCAGCCGCCTCGACCGACAAACCAAGCTGCTGGGCCAGGCTTGCCACCGCCCGCTCTGCAGCGGCAGCGTCCAGCTCAAACTGGCCGGCGGCAAACAGCCCGGGGTTCAGGTATCCCAGCAACAGGTCGGCATCGGTGACCGTCGGCTCACTGCCACCCCGGCCGTAGCAGGCTGGGCCGGGGTCGGCGCCGGCGCTGGCCGGGCCGACCCTCAATCGCCCAACCGCGTCGACGAAGGCGATGCTTCCGCCGCCGGCCCCGACTTCCACCAGCTCAATCGCGGGGACCGCAATGGGCGAGCCGCTGCCGGGCTTGAACCGTTCCAGTCGGGCCACTTCAAGCTCCGGGGTCACAGGTGCCGCTCCGTCAAGGACGATGGCACCCTTGGCGGTGGTTCCCCCCATGTCGAAGCTCAAAACGGCCCTTTCACCCAGCACGGAAGCCAGGCTGGCCGCCGCCATCACCCCAGCGGCCGGTCCGGATTCGAGCAGACGGACGGGGTACAACCTGACGTCATCGGCGAGGGCCAAGCCCCCGTTGTTTAGCATGATGGTCAGTGGGACAGTGATCCCCAGGGCCCGGACCCGCTCGCCCAGCAGTGTCAGGTAACGGTCTATTAGCGGCTGAACATACGCGTTTATAACCGTGGTCGTAAACCGTTCGTACTCCCGAATCACCGGGGCCACCTCGTGGGATACGGACACGTAGGGTAAACCCAGTTCCCCCCGCAGGACTGAAGCCGCCTGCCGTTCGTGCGCCGGCTCTTTATAACTGTGGAGAAAACATACTGCCAGGCTGGCAATGCCGCGCCCCAGCAGATCCCGGGCCGCTTTTCGGACCGCATCCGGCTCAAGCGGCCGCAAAACCCGGCCGGAGGCGTCCACTCGCTCCGGCACTTCGACGATGTCCGCCCGTCGAACCGGAGGACGCGGCAGGTCGATGAGCAGGTCCTGCATGTCGTACCGGTGCTGGCGGCCCATTATCAGGACGTCCCGGAAACCCGCGGTTGTGACCACGCCCACCCGGGCCCCACGCCCTTCGATCAAAGCATTCGTCGCCAGGGTGGTTCCGTGAGCCAGTAACCCTACGGCCGACGCCGCAACCTCCAAAGCCGCGAGCAGCCGCGCCAGGCCCTCCACCACCGCCTGTTCGGGGGCCGCCGGTGTGGTGAGCGTCTTGTGGATGCGGACCTGGCCTGTAGTGGTGTCCAGCAGGTAAAAGTCGGTGAATGTTCCCCCAATGTCTACGCCGACGCGCCAGCTCACAGTCGGTGTCCCCCCTCATTTCAGCTCGGAACCCTGCAGGGTTCTCGCCCTGAGTACGAGACTAATCAGCAAAGCCAGCAGTACGATGGTGTCGAGGTAGACCGACGAGACATAGCGCGCAACGAAGGCTTCCAGAAGCCCCAGCACCAGCCCGCCGGCAACCGCCCCGTGGACGGACCCAAAACCCCCGAGGATGGCGGCGGTGAACCCCTTGACACTGTAAACTACCCCCAGATTGAAAGCCGAGTACTGGATGGGGGCAATGAGCACGCCGCCCGCTCCGGCCACAAGGGCAGTTCCAACAATCGCCAGCCCGCCAACCTTCTCCGGTCGGATCCGCAGGATTCGGGCCACCAGCGGATTCTCAGCCACCGCACGCATCGCCAAGCCGGTATCCGAGTGGTAAAGAAGCCATCGGCTGAAATAGGCGAGAGCGAGTGTGACCGCAAACAGCACCAAATACTGAACGGGCACATTGACGCCCGGCAGGCGGATCGCCCCTTCGTAAAGCGGCGGCAGCGAACGTGGCTGGCTTCCCAGCAGGTTTAAGCACAGATTCTCGAGGGCCAGAAGGAAAAGCAGGGTCGCCAATATGACCTCGAACTCGGCCGCCCGCCTCCGCCAGAGGGGGATGATGACCGCCGCCAGAACTAGGCCGGCGGCCGTGGCGGCGGCTACCCCTGCCAGCATGGCCACTATAGCCGGAAGACCCGCCTGGCCGGACGTCCAGGCGGCAACGAGCCCCGCCGCCATTACAAATCCGCCCTGGGCAAAATTCAGGACCCCACTGGTCCGGTAAACAAGGGTCAAGCCCAGGGCAACGAGGGCATAGACGCAACCCAGGCTTAAACCGATAAAAATCAGGTCCGCCATCCTGACATCTCCCCCCACCCAATGCCCAGGTAAGCCTCCACCACCCGGGGATTTTTGCCGACCTCTACGGGCGGGCCTTCGGCGATGAGCCGGCCCAGGTCCAGTACCAGGATGCGCTGACAAAGGCTGAAAACGAAGCCCACGTTATGTTCAATCACCAGCAGCGTCGTCCCCCGACGGTGGGCATCAAGGATCAGGCTGCGGAGCAGCTCCACCTCGGGCTCCGAAAGCCCGGCCGCCGGCTCATCCAGTAGAAGTAGCTCGGGGCGGGCCATGAGTGCCCGGCCGACCGCCAGAAGCCGGAGCTGACCGGCGGTGAAAGCGGACGGCTCCGCTTCCGGATTCAGGCCCATTCGGCTGAGCATCGACCGGGCTTCCAGCCGAAGGTCGGCCGTCCAGGGTGCTCCGGCCGCCCCGAGAAGGATGTTCTCCTCAAGGCTCAGACCCCGAAAGGCGTTTGCCCCCTGAAAGGTCCGGCGTAAGCCGAGCCTGGCAATCCGGTATGGCGGCCACCCGGTAATATCCACGCCCTTAAAATAAACCCGTCCGGCCGTCGGCGGAACGAATCCCGTAACGACCCCCACAAGGGTGGATTTCCCGGCCCCGTTGGGGCCAATAAGGCCAACGATTTCGCCGGCCCGAATTTCCAGATTGACCCCGTCCAGCGCGGTCAGGCCCCCGAAGCGCTTTGTAACGTTCCTGAGCGCCAAAAGCTCCTTCACCGCTTCAGGAACCCGCCGAGTGCCAGGTAGCGGCGCCCTCTTCCTGCGCCCAGCAGAAAGATGAGCAAGGCGGTGTTGATAAACGCAGGATACCAGGCTTGAAGCCACGAGAATTCCTGCGGCGCAAGAATAAGGAGCACTGAAGCGCCGATCGCCCCAAATGGCCGACGAAGACCACCCATAAAGAGCATAATGAACAAGAGGGCTACAGTCTGAAGCCCAAACGGCTCTGCATTGATGTAAGATATAGAATAGGCATAAAGCGAGCCCGCAACGGCCGCAAAGACCGCCGATATCACGAACGCCAGCAATTTGATCAGGTGAATGTCGATTCCACAAGATGCAGCCAGGTCCTCATCTGTTCTGACGGCGCTTAACAGAGCCCCGACTTTTGACCGGCCGAGAAGGTGAACCGAGACGGCCGCAATGCCAACAAAGAACCAGACGGTCGCAAGGTTTAAACTCCGGGTCCTCAGGTCAACCCCGAACAGCCGCAGCGGAGGAATCCCGCCCACCCCGATGAAGCCGTTAGTAAAATCCGAGTTGGCGGCGAAAGCGTAAACCGCCAGGCCAAAGGCGAGGGTAGCAGCTCCCAGGTAATGGCCCCTGAGCCTCAGTACCGGGTACCCGACCAGTGAAGCTGCAATGGCGGCCAAAATTACGCCCACCGCCACGGCAACCCAGGGATCGAGGCCGTAGCGCGTGGTGCCCAGGGCGGCGGCATAGCCGCCAATGGCCATGAAGGCGTTGTGGCCGAAGGAGACCTGGCCGCAATACCCCGTAAGCACATTCAGGCCCAGTACAACGATGGCGTACGTTCCGGCGGTGACCAGGACCAGCTGAAGGAAGGGCGAACCGAAGAGGGCCAGCCAGCAGATCGCCAGGCTCAAAATCCCCAAGCCCACCCAGAATGAGCCAAGGACCTTACGACCGGCGGCTGAGGCCGGCCCCCAAAACGGGTTTGTCTTAGTCTTTACTCTCACCATCCGGGTAAGACACAAGGCCCAGGTAATCGGCGCGGGGCGGGACGAAGATGTCCAGGTTGAGGACAGTACCGGAAAGCGGCTTGATGTAGTGCTCGGCTCTGGCCGGGACCAGCAGCAGAGACCCCGGGCCCATCCGGTAAGGAACCCCGTCCACGTAATAGTCCGCCTCGCCTTCGACGATATAAACCAGCTGATCGAAGTCCTCGTGGCTGTGCGGCCGAAGTTCCAGCTCCGGCGTGACCTCGTTCATCACCAGCATCACCTGGTCGGTCGAGTAAACCCGGCGCACGAGCCCGGGCCGCGGCGAGTCAGCCGGAAGGTCCGACCAGCGGAAAACGCGCCGATAGAGCCGCTCGTTCAGCATCAATGAGCCTCCCCTCGCCAAAGCTCGGGATGCGGTCCGAAGGGGTAACCGAGTTCCCGGGAGAGTTCCGCCGCCGCCTCTCTAAGGGCACGGGCCAGGCCCGACTCCGGGTCCTCCGGGATGGCCGCCGTCGTCCCCACCACCGCCAGGGTGGCCGCAATGACCCCATGCCGGTCAAAGACGGGGACCGCCACCGTCCGGATGCCCGCCACGACCCGCGAGTAAACAGCGATGCCGGTCCGCCTCACCTCGTCAAGGCTGGCCTCGAGTTCGGCCCGATCACCCGCACTGAGCCGGGCCAGCAGCTCCTTGACCAGAAACGGGTCGGGCAGATAGGCCAGAAAGACCCGACCCTGGGCCGAGTTGAGGGGCAACGCGGCGCCGACCCGGACGGTTATGCCCACAAGCTTGGTGGTGCATTCCTGGACCCTGACGACTACCGGCCCGTGACCGGCCCAGAAACTCATAACCACCGTCTCCTGAGCCTCTTCGGCCAGGCGGCGCATGTACCGGCCGGCCCGGTCCAGTATCTCCAGGCTTCCCAGGGCCCGGTTCGCCAGCTGTACGAGCAGCGGGCCGAGCCGGTAGCGGCCCGGGCCGGTCGACTCAAGAAAGCCCAGGGCGACCAGAGCCCGCAGGTAGCGGTGGACCGACGGCCTGCTCACATCCAGCTCGGCGGCAACCTGGCGGACGGAGACCTCCGGAGGACCCTCGGCGAAAAGGGCGAGGATCCGCCCCAGCCGCTCGATGACCTGAATGGGAGGACCTGGGTCGGATTCCGACCGGCGCCGGGCCATTCACACCTCCTGTACAGAATACGGACTACTGTGCGCTATATGATACTACGAAGCCCGAATGGCGTCAAGGGTGTGGCTGCCGTAAGGTTGGTTCAGTTTTCCACATTCCGGGAGTGAAGACGGTTGCCTCTTGGCCGGCTCTGAATCCGGAAAGGCTTGGGCACCTCCGGGCGGGCCCCACCCCCGGTGATGGCACTTTGCTCCCTCCGACACCGGGGGCTTCCGGGTATGGCGGTCCTGGGCCCTACCGTACTGGCGTGGCCTGAGGGGCCCGACTTGCGTCCGGGCGGACCGGTGTTTATACTCACCTGGTATCACATTGCGGACGAATGTATCCTAAAATGAGCGTACCCGCTGAACCCCCCTCTGAGACGGTGCGTGAGCTTCTCAACGGGGCCGTGGATTTGCATGTCCACCCGGGGCCTTCGCCGTTTCCCAGGCGCCTGACGATTCAGGAGGCGGCCAGGTTTGCCGCGGAGTTCGGCTTTCGGGCCATCGCCGTCAAGTCTCACCACCACAGCACGGTCTCCGATGTTGCCGTCGCCGCCAGCTGCCCGGGCGACCTGCCCATCCGGGTGTTTGGGGGCATAACCCTCAATAACCATCTGGGCGGTCTCAACCCGTATGCGGTGGAGCTGGCCCTGAAGCTGGGGGGTAAAATCGTGTGGTTCCCCACGGTTTCGGCGGCCAAGCACATCCGGGCCCACTATCAATTCAAGTTCCCGCGGGCGGCGGTGCAGCTGCTGGAGCCCCGGCCGGTCGAAGTTCTGGATGAGGATGGCCGGTTAAGGCCCGAGGCCTACGAAGTCCTGGCGCTTATCCGGGACCACGACGCCATCTTGGCCACGGGCCACCTGGATGCAACGGAAGTAGATGTGCTAATCCGGGAGGCGTTCGCCGTCGGGATTCGGCGGGTTCTTGTCAACCACCCGAACTTCGTGGTCGGGGCCGACCCCGAATTGTGCCGCAGGTGGGCTGAACTCGGGGCTTACATCGAACACTCCCTTTGCATGTACGATGAAAGGTCCAGCTTTTACCACTGGCCGGTTACGGTGTTGCTGGAATACATTCGGAAGGTTGGACCGAACCGGACGGTCCTGGGTTCAGACCTTGGGCAGGCCGGCAATCCGCTACCTACCGACAGCTACGTTAAGGTTGTCGGGGAACTGATCCGGCTCGGGTTACCGGCTGAAGAGGTCAAACTTATCATTGCCGAAAATCCGGCCGTCCTCCTGGGGTTGAAATGAACGTTAATTTTGTCTCCCTGAAGCAACGCCTCAAAGAGGACAAGCCTCTGTTCGGGACTTTTGTCAAACTTCCGCGGCCTGAGGTGGTGGAAGTGCTGGCCCTTGCAGGCCTCGATTTTATCATCTGCGACCTGGAACACAGTCAGATGGACGAGGACGGCGCAAGGGCCGTGATCCTGACCGGGCGGTGGGGTTGCCGGTCGTTGTCCGGATTCCGGATATCGAGCGCGGCCTTATCAACCGGCTCCTTGAAGCGGGGGCTTGCGGACTCCAGGTTCCCCGCGTTCGGCATCGGGAGGATGTTGTCAGGCTTCGGGAGCTGGTTTTTTACCCGCCTGAGGGTTCCCGCAGTATCAGCCTGACAAATCCGGCTGCCGGTTACGGGCTGAAGCCTCTGGCAGAGTACATGGCGGAGGTAAAAGACCAGGTTGTGCTTATAGGCCAGTTTGAGACGGCCCAAATCGGCGACGGCCCGTTGGAGCAGGCATTAACCGGGCTCGATATAGCTTTCATCGGGCTGTTCGACCTTTCCGTCGACCTGGGAACACCGGGTCGGTTTGATGCGCCCAAGGTGAACGAGTGGTTAGGGAGACTGGAACGGGCTGCCGAGGCCGCCCGGGTTGTCCTGGGCACCTTCGCCCCGAATCCCGATTACGCCGGGCAGGCTGTGGCCAGGGGGTACCGGTACATCGCCCTGGAGTCTGACCTGGCCATCTTACAACGCTCATTCAGGAATCTGCTAAGGGCGGTGAAAGACTTCGCTTAATGACTGTTTAATAATCCCACGAGCCGTCAAGGGAAGGGGGCCCAACCTTCAGAACGCAGTTCGGACATCACCGTTTTTGAGGCCGGCTGTGGCCTTCTCTGGCCTGCTGCGGTGGTGTCTCCGGGCTACTCACGGGTGCCTCAAACCGATGTCAGTCCGGTACTTTTGAGCAGATGTCCGAACTTCTCTCCGAAGGTCAGCCTGTATCAGGAGTTTACCCATAAGGTGTAAACTAGACCATGGCAGACTGAGCTGTGCGACAGGTTCCGGCCGAGCGGCTTATGGGCTACACGGCCCGGTTCAGGCGCTTTTTCCCCGATAGGCGGCAGCAGCTCAATCAGGGGCTAGCCGCCTCTGGCGGCTCGGCTCGCCCAAGATCAGCCAGGTCGTTGCTGCCCTGCCGCCGGAGACCCGGCCAAGGCGTAGCCGCCTTCGGCGGCTGATAACCGGCGTGTAAGCGCCGAGGCTATCTTAAAGCAGGTTATCCAGCTTGGCCTCGAGACCC
>DAOUCL010000217.1:0-3123 GCA_034432015.1 Dehalococcoidia bacterium | reverse complement strand
TTACCATTCTTAAGGGCCACCGTCGGTCCCGCTTCGCCGAGGATGTGGTCCGGGACCTCCTGGCCCGGGTGGGCCGGGAGCTGGCCGACCTGCCCGATTCGGCCTACGTAGAGGTTCGGCTCACCAACGAGGAGTCCATCCACCCCCATGACATCACCGTCGTGTGGACCGGAACGATGGGGGCGTTGCGGGGTGGGGTCGTCCGGCCGGTCACCCGGGAAAGCTGGTTAGACGGGGCGGAAGGTGTTTGACTGGGGCGTCCGAACCTACGTGATGGGGATAATCAACATGACCCCGGACTCCTTTGCCAGGGACGGCCTGGGAACCGACCCGGAGGCGGCCCTCCGGCGGGCCCAGGAGATGGTGGCCGCCGGGGCTGACCTGCTGGATGTGGGGGGCGAGTCCACCCGGCCGGGGGCGGAGCCGGTCCCGGCCGAGGAGGAGATGCGCCGGGTGTTGCCGGCCATTGAGCGCCTTGTCCGGGCCCTGGGGTGCCCCATCTCGGTGGACACCTATAAGGCCGAGGTGGCCGAGGCCGCCGTCCGGGCCGGGGCCCGGGTCATCAACGACGTCTGGGGGCTGCGGCTGGACCCCCGCATCGCCGAGGTGGCCGCCCGGACCGGGGCCTACCTGGTCATCACCCACAACAGCCGCCCGGCCCCGACGGCGGCCTGGGATTACGCCCCGGTGGAGGGTGGGCTTATGGACCGCATCCTCGCCGGCCTGCGGCAGGCCGTCGACCTGGCGGTCAGGGTCGGGGTTCCCCCGGGCCGTATCATCGTCGACCCGGGCCTGGGGTTTGGCAAGAGCTGGGAGGAAAACCTGCTCATCCTCCGCCACCTGAGCCGGCTCCGGGAGCTGGGCCGGCCGATCCTTATCGGCCCGTCCCGCAAGAGCTTCATCGGCCGGGTGTTGGGGGTGGAGGTCCAGGAGCGGCTGGAGGGCACGGCGGCCGCGGTGGCCATCGGCATCGCCCACGGGGCCGACGTGGTCCGGGTCCACGACGTGGGGCCCATGGTCAGGGTTGCCCGGATGGCCGATGCCATCGTGCGCTGGCGGCTGGAAGATTAACCTACGGTAAAGTCGGGTTCGGGGTGGGGCCGGGGCGGCAGGGCCCAGGTCCCGGTGGCGGGCTTCCCGGTCGACCCGGACGCCCACCCCGGAGTTTCCCCGACCGGATGGCCGCCTCGAGGAGGGGCCGCGGGCCAGCCGCTCAACCACCGTCCCCGCGGCCCCTATGCCCCGGGCCAGGGCGGCGTAGTCCGGGCTGAAAAGCTCCCCCGTGGCCTCCCGCCGAAAGCTGGTGGCCAGTTCCCGGCCGGCCCCGAAGTAGCCGAACTGCTGGTCCCGGATGGGCAGGTGGGCGGGATGCTGAAGGTGTAGCCCGGAAGCCAGGAGCTGGTGGTGCGGTCGTCGAAGCGGGTGCCCAGGGCCAGGATAACGTCGGCGCTGCGGCTGGCCTGATTGGCCGGATCGGTGCCGTTCCGGTCGATGGCCCCGAGGCTTGAGGGGTGGCGCATGGCGAGGGTTACCTTGCCCAGGGGAGTGTTCGCCACTGGCAGGAGGAAGGTTTCGGCGACTCGGGTAAGTTCTTGGGCGGCATCGGCGAGTTCCACCCCGCGGCCATCAGAAGGCCTCAGGCCCGGTCGACGTCGTCGGGGCTGGCCCTTTCGACAAAGACGTCCAGGGGGACATCCAGCCGGACCGGTCCCGGCTGGCCGCTCAGCATGACGGCAAAGGCCTGCCGGAGCATCAGGCGGAGCTGGTCGGGACGGGTCGCCTGAAAGCTTCGCTGCGGTGGGAAAATCGGCCTGGTAGTGGCGGCCCAGCTCCTGGAAGGGTGCCCGGCCGGACTGGGATGTTGCCGGTTCTGGCCAGGAAGGCCGAGGAGTCCATCAGGGCGGAGCTGGCGGCTACCAGCAGGTTGGTGGACCCGGGGCCGTAGGAGGTGAGGGTTTCCGCCGGCCGGCGGAAAACCCGGAAGTAGGGCGGCCGTGAAGCCAGCCGCCGCCTCGTGGTGGACGGAGCCGGTCTTTAGCAAGGACGTTTAGCAGGCCGAAGGCATAGGGAGCCCTCTCCCGCACGCCGTACCACGGCGAAGCCTCACTCGGCCAGCCAGACGTCCACCAGGTCGTGGCCGATGTAGTGGCTCGGGGTTATCTTCCAGCCCTTAAGCTTGGCCCAGTGGACGATGATCCGGTGTTGCCAGAGGCTTATCATGTGGTAGGCCATCTCCCCGAGGACCCGCCGCTCAAATTCCCAGACGAGCTGCTTGCGCCGTTGCGGGTCCAGCTCCCGGCTCTGCCGGTCGTAAAGCTCGTCGAGCACCCGGTCCTGATAGCGGCCGTAATTTACCGGGCTGCGGCCGGAGGATAGAAAGCCGATGAGAATAAGGTCCGGGTCGTCATAATATTCGGCGATGAAATAATTGCTCACGTCGAAGTTGCCCGACCGCAGGTCCTGGGTCCAGGGACCGGTCTCCAGAAGCTGGTGCTCCACCCTGAGCCCGACCTGCCGCCACTGGTCGATGGCGTAGACGCCGAAGGTCGGGTAGGGCTCGATGTTCCGGCTCTTCAGCACAAAGGAGAATCCCTCGGGAACCCCGGCTTCCCGCAGGAGCCTGCGGGCCTCCTCCCGGCTCTTGTTTATATCCCGCCAGTAGCCGGGGATCTTCTCCAGCTCCGAGTCGGGCATGGCAAAGGGCCCACCCGGCCGCATCAGACCCCCAACGTATTTAAACCAGCTGAACCGGGAGAGATAGTCGGCCCCGCCCCAGCGGTCGATGGCCAGGGTGAGGGCCCGCCGAACCCTCGGGTCGTCGAAGGGCTTCCGTTCGCTGTTGATGACCAGGGTTATGGTGCCGATCCAGGAGCTCTCCTGGACCACGACCTTGTCCCCCAGGGCCCGGACCAAATCGTCCCGTTCGGTGGGGAAGACGGTCCGGAAATTCACCAGGACCTGGCCGCTGCGGATGGCCGCGACCATGGCCGAGCGGTCAATCGTAAAGACGGCCCGGAAGCCGTCTAAGTAGGGTCTGCCCTGGATGAAGTAGTTTTCGTTCTTTCTGCCCACCACGTGGGAGCCTGGGACATACTCGACGAACTTAAAAGCCCCGGTTCCCAA
>DAOUCL010000216.1:0-5934 GCA_034432015.1 Dehalococcoidia bacterium | reverse complement strand
CCGCCGCCCTCGAAAAGACGGGCAGTCCCGAGGCGGCCGCTGAAATCTGGCTTGAGGTGATCCGGAAGGACCCGAGTCCGCTTGCGGCCGCCCGGGCGTACGCGGCCCTGGCCGCGCTGCGGCTTGCCGGGGGGGACGGCGCCGACGCCGTCAGACTTCTTGACCTCGCAGCTCAGCTCACTGGCCGATAGGGTCCCGTCGGCTCCCCAGGTACGATAGTACCTGCCCCGGTGGTGGTCGGCAGGTTAAACTGAGGGCGGGACCTGGCAAGTGGGCCGGTCCCGAAGCGGAGCATGCGGAAGGTTATCAGTCTGGCCGCCGTGTTAGCGGCCGCCGGTATATTTGTTCTGGCCTGGGCGCTCTCGGCCGGGGCCGAGCCTCAGACGGTCGCCTTCAGCGGCCAGAGCCGGGTTTACCTGCCCGCCGTTGCCCGGGCGGCTACCACCGCGGTTAATCCGCCTGCCCCGCCCTCCCAGACGACTGCACCCGACTGGCTGGCTTATCTTAACTACTACCGGGCAACCGCCGGGCTTACGCCCCTCGCCGAGAATCCGGCCTGGAGTCAGGGTTGTCTTAACCACGCCCGCTACATCGTCCTCAACCGGTTTGCAACCCACGCCGAGGACCCGGCCAACCCCTGGTATACCCCCGACGGGGATGAGTGCGGCCGGAGCGGCAACGTCGTCCTCGGGGGCACGACCGCACCGGCCGACCGTTTTGCCGTCGATAGCTGGATGCAGGCCCCGTTCCACGCCTTGGGAATTGTCGACCCGCTCCTTGCCCAGGTAGGCTACGGAAGCTACCGCGACGGCAGCGGCCTCACTGGCGCCACTTTGGATATAATCCGGGGGCGGGACTGGCGGCTGACCGGGTCAGTATCCTATCCGGTGATGTGGCCGGGCAACGGGGCGGTGGTTGGACTTACCCGCTACCGGGGCGATGAGCTCCCGGACCCGCTGACCGCCTGCCCGGGCTACTCGGCCCCAACCGGCCTGCCGGTCATCCTCCAGCTCGGGCCGGGCAACGTGGTGCCCCGGGTTTCGGGCAGCTATTTTGCCGCCAACGGGGTGCCCCTCGAGCACTGCGTTTTCGACCAAACGAGCTACGTAAACCCAAACCCGGCCTTCCAGAACCTGGCCCGGGCGGTGCTTGCCGCCCGGAGCGCGGTTATTTTAATACCGCGGGCGCCGCTCCAGGCCGGGGTTACCTACACGGTGGCGGTTGCAGCCAGCGGCCAGACCTACACCTGGTCCTTTACCGTCGTCGGCCCGAACTAGCAGGCCTACTCCAAGGAGATTTCGACCAGCCGTTCCAGCGGGGGTGTCTCGTCGGCTTTAAGATAGCCGTTGGCCCTCAGGATGTACAAGGTTAGCTGATAATACTCTTCGGTCTTTAGGCTGCCAGGGGCATCTTGCGGCATTGAGCTTTTAACATATTCAAAGAAAAGCTGGCCGTTGCGGAATTTGGCCAGGTTATGGCCGGGGCCGATCAGCCTCGGGCCGATGCCCCCTTCGCCGGACGGTCCGTGACAACGGGCACAGTTCCGTGTGAACAGCTGGCTGGCGTCGGCCGCTGGCCTAGTTTGAGCCCCGGCGCACGCTGCCAGGATAAGCCAGACACCGACAGCCAAGGCCAGGGTTGGGAGCAGAACCTGGGCTTTGGGGGTCATCAGCTGACCGTGACCGGGTGGGGAACGACGGCGTTGAAAAGATAACCCAGCCGGTTCCAGGGCACCGTATCCGGCTGGGTATTGCCCTTTTCGTCGGTAGCCCGAACCCGGATGGTATACTTGCCCGGTTTGGCGTCCCAGGCAAAATCCCAACGCACCCAGCTAAGGGCCATCACCGGCTCCCGGATGTTGGCCTGGTTCCAGCTGCGGCCTTCGTCGAGGGAGTATTCGACTTTAACGATGCGGCCTTGGCCGGACCAGGCAAAGCCCCGGATAAGGTGTCGGCCCGCCGGCAAGGTCGCATCCCAGGGGAGGGCCAGGGCGCTTTTTACATTCTGGGATGTAACGGGGGGCTTATCCGGGTAATCGGGGCCGTCGAGGATATAACTTGTGGTGTTGGTGGCCACTTTGATAGGCTGATTCGAGACTTCGATGCGCCCCACCCATTTGATGCTGTTTATGCCCACCCAGCTGGGCACGACGGCCCGCACCGGGTAGCCGTGGTCCGGGGGAATGTCGGCGCCGTCCATGGCGTAGGCTAAGATGGTGTTGGGGTCCAGGGCCTTTTCGATGGGGATAGGTCGGCTTATCTTAAGCTGGTCGAGGCCTTCGATAAGGACATCCCGAGCATCCGGCTTAAGACCGGCCAGCTCCAACACCGCCCCCAGGGGCACACCGGTCCACTCCGAGACGCTGATGGCGCCCAGCCGCCACTGGCCCCCCTCAGCCGGCTTGCCCAGGAGGTCGGCAAAGAACGAGCGGCCGTTTCCGGCGCATTCGATAAAGCAAATCACCGAGCGGCTCGGCAGCTTCAGGAGGTCTTCAAAAGTAAGCTCGATGGCCCGACTTACCGCACTGCCCTCGACCCGAAGCCGCCATTCTTCAAGCTTAATTTTGGGCACCGGGTCGTGGGTCCGGACAAAGTGCAAAGGAATGGGGGTCAAAAACCCCTTTACCAGGTGTAGCGGACTTTCGTAGTTGGGCGGATTCGCCGAAAGGACCCGCCGCTCCCCGGGCGGGGCCGCCGAGGTGTACTGCTGGGCCGGCGTCGGCGAAGGGGCCGGGGTTGTGGGGGGTGGCGGGGCCTCGGTTTGCCGGCCGCCGGGTAGACAGCCGGCCGTGGACAGGGCGAGCCCCGTCCCAAGGAGTTTCAGCGCCTGCCGCCTGGAAACCCGTTTCATTTTCAACCTCCCTTTCCGCCGCGGATAACTTCAGGCTCTAGTAAAGCGAACTGGACCCAGATGTTCAAGGAAGAGGTCAAGAATTAGCCTGGAAATTTAGCGGAAATTTTGGTCTAAAGCTGAGGCCAAGTTGGCCTGGAGTCGGCGCAGGGCCCTTTCCAAATAGTTGCGAACCTGGCGTGGTGAGACGCCGAGCAGCTCGGCTATGGCCTCGTGGCTGTAACCGTCCATGACCAGCTTAAGGGTGTAATAGTCGGCCACCGTTGCCGGAAGCCGCCGGAGGCGCTTTTGGGCCAGACCTCGGTCCCTCAAGCTTTGGATGGGAGGCAAAGGGGTGGCTGGTTTTAAGGATTCAACGGCCTTTTCAAGGGTATCCAGGATCCGTTGAACCCGGATAGGCCGGGCTTCGCCGGCCGGGCTGGCTAGTAACAACCGCTCCAGCCGGTCTGGCGAGCTGAAGGCGTGCACGAGTTGCCGCAGAAGGTTAAGGTCCACTTCGCACTGGATTAACCGGAGCTCTTCGATGGCGGCAAGGATTCGCCGGCGGACCTCCGCCTCCAGGCGCTCCTGACTGCGGATCTCTTCGGTGAACCGACCTAGGTGGGACGCCGCCAGCTCCCGGCGGGCGTTGATCGCCAAAAGGTCGGCGACCTGCCCGGCGATAACGCGCAGCCGACCCACGGTCATAAAGTCAGGCGGTAAGTTTTGCTGTAAGCCGAGGATGAGCAGCCCGACCTGTCCCTGCCGGCCAACTGCCCGTTCCACCCAGACGGCATCGCGGGCCAACAATTCCCCAACTGGCTTGCCTACTAGCTTCAGGTCTGTTGCTGCGAGTACCACCAAGCGGTCCGCATTGCCCATTGCCAGGGCCACCCACTCGGCATTCAGGACCTCCCGGATCTCTTGGAGGATGGGCTTGAGAAGTTCGGCAGACGAGGGTCTCAGGGGGATCTCCCGGGCCAACCACCGCATTTGGCTGGTAAAGCCGGCCCAGTTCTTGAAGATAAACCGGTCCCACAGGGCGTAGGTGAGGTCAGCGAGAAGGTGGGTGGCAATGGCCAGGCCGGCCACGCCCACCAGGCTCAGGGCAAGGGGGTCAAATCCGAGCCGCTTAGCAAGGGTAAATAAACCGGTAAGGGTCGCCAGGTAGGCGCCGACCATGGTAACGCTGGTAATAAACCGATGGGCCAGGTCCCGACGCAGGTCGGTCCCCGTCTGAGCCTGAAGCCGACCTACAAAACTGTAGCCGAGGGCGGCAACCCCGACCGTAATAAACAACTGGCCAAGGCCCCAGACGTCCCCTGGGGAGATGGGAAGTCCGAGCAGGGTCGCGATGAGGGGCCACAGGAGGCCCCCGGATAAGGCCAGGGTGCTGAGGAACAGAACGGTCCGGGCAAATTCTGGGCCCCGGCCGGGCAATCTGCCGGCCCAGGTAAGGTTAGCCAGCCCCAGGGAGCCCACTGTTAGGCTAAAGGCGGCCACTGGGTAAATCAGTTCCAGGGGAAAGAGTGAGGCAGGCAGGAAAGTCCAGGGTGCAAGGACCCAGGCAGCGGTCAGCAAAAAGGCCCATAAGTGGACGGCCAACCGCAACCATTTAAGGCGGTGCGGGTTGGGTACGAGCAGAGAGGTCAGGTGATACCAGAAGGCAAGGGCAGGTATGAAAAGCCAGCCCAGGGCCCGCCGCCAAAGGAAGCCGGCTTCAACCGCCGGGACATGCAAACAGAGGACGTTGTGTAAAAACCACCCGGCCAGCGTCAGCAGGAATAGTACGGCGACCCGGTCGGTCGCCAGGCGGGGCCTTCGGGAAGCCAGGTAACAACCGAACCACAGACTGAGGATAAAGCCGGCGGCCGCGGCGTTGGACAGCAGGCTCATAAATAGCTATTTTTATTTTAATTAATTAAAACCCATGTTTCCGGGGATGCCGGGCGGCCATAAAACCGGGGCCCTGAGGTATGTTAAAATAAAACGGATGAGCGTTATCGAGGCCCTGTCGGCTGGGTTCGGTACGCTCGGCCGGTCTTTTGGGTGGGCCCTTATCCCAGTCGCCGTCGATATCCTGCTCTGGCTCGGCCCCCGGCTCTCCCCCAGGCCGCTTGTGGTTCGGGCGTTCGAAGATATATCCCGCCTCTCGGCCAGGTTTGCGGCCGAGGGTGCCGCCGACGCCGTCCAGACCTGGCGGGAGGTGGCCGAGCACCTCGGCTCGGTTAACCTGCTGGGGGTCATAACCTGGTGGCAGGTGCCCACCGTCGTCGGTTTCCGGCCGATACCGGCCCCCTGGCCGGCGCCCACCATTGCGGTTGAGAGCTGGCCCCTCGCCCTGGGGTTGCTCCTGGGGCTTGGGTTGGCCGGGCTTCTGCTGGCCTCGGTCTACCTGGGCGGCCTGGCCGGCGCGGTGCGGGGCGAGGGTTTAAGGCACGCCGGCTTTGCCGCCCTGGTCCTTCGGGGCTGGGGGCGGCTCATCGTCCTGGTGCTGTTGGGGCTGGCTGGGCTTACGATTACGGGGGTGCCGGTCTTTATCGCCGTAACAATCCTTAATCTGATTAGCCCGACCCTGGCCGAGGCCGTCATCTGGCTCTGGGCCATCGTGCTTCTTTGGGCAAATATTTATCTTTTCTTCGTCCACCCGGCGGTCTTTGTTTCGGACCTGGGCCCGGTGGAGGCGATAAAGGCCAGCGTCGGCCTGGTTCGGCGCAATTTCTGGTCGGCGATGGGCCTGATTTTGCTCTTTTATTTGATCACCGTCGGAATGTCTATTATCTGGAATGCCCTTATGGTCGGCTGGGCCGGGGTTCTCTTGGCGGCCGTCGGTAACGCCGCGGTCGTCTCGGGGCTGATTCTGGGCGTTATGGTCTTTTACCTGGACCGGTCCGGCCGAAAGCAGGAGGTTAGCCTTGGCTGAAGCAAAGGTCGAAAACACTTACACCGCCGCCGACATCCAGGTTCTGGAAGGGCTGGAGGCGGTCCGCCGGCGGCCCGGCATGTACATCGGCAGCACCGACCAGCGGGGCCTGCATCACCTCATCTACGAGATCGTTGACAACGCGGTCGATGAGGCGATGGCGGGCTTCTGCGACCGCATCG
>DAOUCL010000215.1:0-11416 GCA_034432015.1 Dehalococcoidia bacterium | reverse complement strand
GAAGCCGCACCGCCAGGGGGTCCAGAACCATCCGCTGGATGACCCGCTTGAGGGGCCGGGCCCCGAAGTTGGGGTCAAAGCCCAGCTCGGCCAGCAGGTCCCGGGCCGCCTCCGTAACCTCCAGGTTGATCTTCTGCTCGGCAAGCCGCTCCCGAACCTGCCGCATCTGGATATCCACGATCTGCCGCAGGTCTTCCCGGTCCAGCGGCCTGAAGACGATGATTTCGTCGATCCGGTTAAGGAACTCCGGCCGGAAGTGGGCCCGGACGGTGTTGAGCACCAGCTGCCGGACGTCTTCCAGGCTCAGGCCCGGCTCGCTGAACCAGTGGCTGCCCAGGTTGCTGGTCATGATGATGACGGTGTTCCGGAAGTTTACGGTGTGTCCGTGGCCGTCGGTGAGCCGGCCGTCGTCCAGGATCTGCAGTAAGACATTAAGCACGTCGGGGTGGGCCTTTTCGACCTCGTCGAAGAGGACGACGGCGTAGGGCCGCCGGCGGACCGCCTCGGTGAGCTGGCCCCCCTCCTCGTAGCCGACGTAGCCGGGCGGGGCCCCGATGAGCCGGGCCACGGTGTGCTTTTCCATATACTCCGACATATCCAGCCGAATCATCGCCTGCTCGTCGTCGAAGAGGAACTCGGCCAGGGCCCGGGCCGTCTCGGTCTTACCCACCCCCGTGGGGCCGAGGAACAAGAAGCTGCCCAGCGGCCGGCGGGGGTCCTGGATGCCGGCCCTGGCCCGGCGGATGGCGTTGGCCACCGCGCTGAGGGCGTGGTCCTGGCCCACCACCCGCTGCCGGAGCCGCTCCTCCATCCGGAGGAGCTTCTCCCGCTCGCTCTCCAGCAGCCGGCTCACCGGGATGCCCGTCCAGCGGCTTACGATTTCGGCGATATCCTCCTCGTCGACTTCTTCTTTAACGAGCCGCCGCGGCCCGAGGGCTGCCAGCTGCTGTTCAGCCTCCCGGAGTCGGCGCTCCAGCTCGACCAGCACCCCGTACTGGAGCTGGGCCGCCCGGTTCCAGTCGCCGGCGAGCTGGGCCTGCTCCAGCTGGTGCCGGGCGGCCTCAAGCTCTTCTTTAAGCTGGCGGATCTGTTGGATGAGCTCCCGCTCCCGTTCCCACTCGAGCTTAAGCCGGTTGAATTCTTCCTTGAGGTTGCTCAGCTCCTGCTCGATCTTTGCCAGCCGCTCCCGGGAGGCCGGGTCCGTCTCCCGCTTGAGGCCCTCCCGCTCGACTTCTAGCTGGATAATCCGGCGCTGGAGCTCGTCCAGCTCGGCCGGCATCGACTCCATCTCCATCCGGAGCTTGGCCGCCGCCTCGTCCACCAGGTCGATGGCCTTGTCCGGCAGGAAGCGGCCGGTGATGTAGCGGTGGGCCAGCTGGGCGGCGGCGACCAAAGCCGAGTCCTTGATGCGCACCCCGTGGTGGACCTCGTAGCGCTCCTTAAGGCCCCGCAGGATGCTGATGGTCTCCTCGACGGTGGGCTCCTCCACCAGGATGGGCTGGAAACGGCGCTCCAGGGCGGGGTCCTTCTCAATGTGCTTGCGGTACTCGTCGATGGTGGTGGCCCCGATGGTGCGGAGCTCGCCCCGGGCCAGCATCGGCTTGAGCATGTTGCTGGCGTCGATGGCCCCCTCGGCCGCGCCGGCCCCCACCACGGTGTGGAGCTCGTCGATAAAGAGGATGATCTCCCCCTGGGATTCCTGAATCTCCCGAATGACGGCCTTAAGGCGCTCCTCGAATTCGCCCCGGTAGCGGGCCCCGGCGATGAGGGCGCCCATATCCAGCTGGACGATCCGCTTGTTTTTAAGGCCCTCGGGGACGTCGTTGCGGACGATCCGCTGGGCCAGGCCCTCGACGATGGCCGTCTTGCCCACCCCGGGCTCGCCGATGAGGACCGGGTTGTTCTTGGTCCGGCGCAGGAGCACCTGGATCACCCGCCGGATCTCCTCATCCCGGCCGATGACCGGGTCCAGCTTGCCCTGCCGGGCAAGCTCGGTAATATCCCGGCCGTAGCGCTGAAGGGCCTCGTAGGTACTTTCGGGATGGGGGGAGGTGACCCGCTGGGCGCCCCGGACTTGGGTGAGCACCTGGTAGATGCGGTCCCGGGTGATGCCGAAGCCCTGGAGGATCCGCAGGGCCGGGCCGCCCACGGCGGGGTCGGCCATGGCGATGAAAAGGTGCTCGGTGCTGATATAGTCGTCCCGCAGCCGGCCGGCCTCCTCCTGGGCCAGGTCCAGCACCCGCTTCAGCCGGGGCGACACGTAAACCTGGGCGGGCGGCGTCTGCAGCCGGGGGAAGAGCCTTAAGGCGCCCTCCACCGAATCCCGCAGGCGGCTTAAGTCGATGCCCAGGCGCTCGACGATCCGGGGTACAACCCCGTCCGCCTGGTCGAGCAGGGCCAGCAGCAGGTGCTCGGGCTCTACCTGCTGGTGCTGACGCCTTTCGGCCTCACTCTGGGCCCCGAAGAGGGCCTGTTGGGCTTTTTCGGTGTAGCGGCTCAGGTCCATACCACCTCAACCCCCATCCTTTGGACTTCGGTTAAACTATACCACCCGGTTTCTTAGCAACCCGCTAAGAGGTGTCTAAGAATCGTCTTAACGGCCGAGGCCGACGACCCCCTCGGCCGCAAGCCTTTCGACTTCGGCGGGGGCGAGGCCGGCCAGGCCGGTGAGGACTTCCAGGGTGTGCTCCCCAAGGAGGGGGGCCGGCCGTTCCACCCGGGTGGGCGTCCGGGAGAACCTGGGGGGTGGGGCCGGGACCTTAAGGGAGCCTTCCCGGCCGCCGGGCAAGGGTAGCTCCAGGATCGAGCCCCGGGCCTGAACGTGGGAGTCGGCCAGAATCCGGTCGATGGTGTTGACCGGCGCAACGAAGGCGACCTCCTCTTCCAGCTCCGAAAGCCATTCGGCCGTGGTCTTCTGCCGGAATACCTCCTCGAGGATGGGCTCGAGTTCGGCGTGGTGTTCGGTGCGGGACTCGTTGGTCTGGAACCGCTCGTCGAACATCAGGTCCGGCCGGCCGAGCTTGGCGCAGAAGAGCTGCCAGTCCCGGACCCCGGCTACGACGACGTAGCCGTCCTTGGTGGGAAAAGCCTGGAACGGGGTGATGAGGGGGTGGCGGCTGCCCAGGGGGCCCGGAACCTCCCCCGTGGCGACGTAGCGGACGATGGGGTTTTCTAAAAGGGCCAGCACCGCGTCCAGCAGCCCCACATCCACGTGCTGGCCCCGGCCGGTGCGGTGGCGGGCCTCCAGGGCGGCCAGGATGCCGACGGCCGCAAAGATTCCCCCGGCCAGGTCGGCCAGGGAAACCCCAACCCGAACTGGCCGCCCCCCCGGCTCGCCGGTGATGCTCATCAGGCCCGATAACCCCTGAATGATAACGTCGACGGCGTGCCGGTCCCGGTACGGCCCCGTCTGGCCGAAGCCGGAGAGGGAGGCGTAAATCAGGCGGGGATTTAAGGGCTCAAGGTCGCCGTAGCCGAGGCCCAGCCGGTCCATGGTGCCGGGGGTGAAGTTTTCGGCCAGGATGTCGACTTTAGGGACCAGCCGCCGGATGATATCGACCCCGGCGGGATGTTTTAAATTAAGGCTTACGCTCTTTTTGCCCCGGTTAATGCTGAAAAAATAGGTGCTTATGCCCTGGACGTAGGGGCCGGCCCCCCGCTCCTCCTCGGTGATGCCCACCGGCTCGACCTTGATAACTTCGGCCCCCAGGTCGGCCAAAATCATGGTGCAAAAGGGGCCGGCCAGCTTCCAGGTAAAATCGAGAACCCACAGACCTTCCAGAGGACCCGGCATAATGGACCCTCCGGTAGTTATAATGCCAGAGTTCGGCCCCCTCGGCCAAGGTATCTTTTAAAGGCCGGCGGGCCGGTGGCCGGGTTTATAATTTAACATTGAAGCGCCAATATGGACGAGGAACGGAGTCGGCAGGAGCTGGTCAAGATACCCTCCCCCGACCTGGAGCAGCGGGAGCTGGTGACAGGCCGCCGCCCGGGCACCCGCTACGTGCGCATCGTCCGCCCCTTTGCCCACGAATTCCGCCGGCGGGCCCCGGGTGAGCTGGTAGCCACCGAGCGGGTTTTAGCCCCCAAGTCGACCCTGGGCAAGGTCTTCGAAACGGCCCGGCGGGTCCTCATTGGGCGGCGGTTGGCCACCGAGATGGAGCTTTCGGAGCGGGTGGGCAAGCTTAAAGGGCTTGCCATCCTCGCTTCGGACAACGTTTCGTCCTCGGCCTACGCCACCGAGGAGATCATGCGGGTGCTGGTCACCGCCGGGGTCGCCGCCCTGGCCCTTACGATGCCCATCTCGGCGGCCATCGCCGGCCTGGTGGTCATCGTCGTCCTGAGCTACCTTCAGGTTATCCGGGCCTATCCGGCCGGCGGGGGAAGCTACCACGTCGCCTACGAGAACCTGGGGACCTTGGCCGGCCTTACCGCCGCGGCGGCCCTCCTGACGGACTACATTCTGACGGTGGCGGTTTCGACCGCCGCCGGGGTTGCGGCCATAACCTCGGCTTTCCCCGAGCTTTTTAAATACCGGGTCGGGCTGACCGTATTTTTAATCGGGTTTATTACGTTAGTAAATCTGCGGGGGATCCGGGAGTCCGGCTCCGTCTTTGCGGCCCCTACGTATCTTTATGCGCTGGGCCTTTTCGGCCTCTTCGGCGTCGGCCTCTGGCGGCTGGCGACGGGAGACGTCCCGAGTTACACGCCACCGCCCGAGTGGCTGGAGGCTTACCACCCGGAGCCCCTCACCCTTTTGCTGGTCCTACGGGCCTTCTCCTCCGGCGCGGTTGCCCTGACCGGTATCGAGGCGGTGTCCAACAGCGTGCAGATTTTCAAGCCGCCCGAGGTCCGCAACGCCCAGCTGGTCCTTATCGGCATGGGCACCCTCTTTATAACCATCTTCCTGGGGATAAGCCTCTTTTCGACCTACCTGGGGGTGATTCCGGACCCCCACGAGGTCCAGACGGTGTTCAGCCAGGTCGCCCGGAGCCTGGTGGGGGAAAGCCCTTATTATTACTACCTGCAGTTTGCCACCGCGGTTATCCTAATCCTGGCCGCAAACACCGCCTTCAACGGCTTCCCCAGGCTGGCCAGCATCCTGGCCCGGGACCGGTTCTTGCCGACCCAGTTTCAGTATCGGGGCGACCGGCTGGCCTACAGCACCGGGATCATCGTCTTGGCCGTCGTCTCCAGCCTGCTGGTGGTCGCCTACCAGGCCAGCGTCACCGGCCTGATACCCCTTTACACGGTGGGGGTATTCCTGGCCTTTACCCTGAGCCAGCTGGGGCTGGTCCGCCGCTGGTACCGGCTCCGGGACGAGGAGCCGGGTTGGGGCTGGCGGGCGGCCCTTAACGCCGTCGGCGCCCTAGCCACCGGCACGGTCCTGGTGGTGGTCGGGGTTTCGAAGTTTGCCCTGGGCGCCTGGATGGTAATCGTCCTTATTCCCATTCTAATCGGCCTGATGTGGTCGGTTCACCGCCATTACCGGTTCGTGGAGGACCTGCTTGCCCTGGACCGGCTGGACGTTAAACTCAAGCCGGAGCGGCCGCCCCTGGTGGTGGTGCCCATCGCCCGGCTGGACCGGCAGGCCCTGCGGGCCCTCACCTTCGCCCGCGCGATTTCCCCCGAGGTGGTGGCGGTCCACGTCGCCGACGACGTCCGGGAAGCCGAACAGCTTCGGCGCCGCTGGGAGCAGCTGGGCCTGAACATACCTTTGGAGGTCGTCTATTCGCCCTACCGGGCCCTCATCGAGCCCCTTCTGGCCTACATCGACGCCCTGGGTAAGCTAGACCCCGGCCGGCCGATAACGGTGGTCCTCTCCGAGTACGTGCCCAAGCACTTCTGGGAGCTCTTTCTGCACAACCAGACGGCCCTGCGGCTCAAGCTCCGCCTCTTCTTCCGGCCCAACACCATCATCATCGACGTGCCGTATCACCTCGAATATAGCCTGGGGGAGCTTGAAACCGAAGGGAAAAAGGGGCCTTCCCATGAGACGGCTTAAAGTTAACACTACCCGCCGGCGGGAGGTGCTGGACCTTACCGACCGGGTGAACGCCCTGCTTGCGGAGGCCGGCTTTAAAGCCGGCCTCTGTCACCTGCTGCTCCTCCACACCACCGCGGCCCTCACCCTGGCGGACCTCGACCCCGGCACCGACCTGGACCTGCTGGATGCCTTCACCGAGCTGGTGCCCAAGCTCCAGTATCGTCACGCCCACAACCCCGCCCACGTGCCCAACCACATCCTCTCGGCCCTCATCGGCACCTCCCTGGCTCTGCCCGTAGCCGACGGCCGGCTGGTCCTGGGAACCTGGCAGCGGGTGGTGCTGGTGGAGTTTGAGGGGCCCCGGCCGCGGGAAGTGGCGGTGACCCTCCTGCCGGCATTGTAGGGGGGCGGCCGGTTGTGGTAAACTGCTCTTTGGACAGCGGCTAGTTCGGCCATGGAAACCCTGACCCCGAAAGAGATCGTCCGGCAGCTTGATAAATATATAGTCGGTCAAGAGGCGGCCAAAAAGGCAGTGGCCATCGCCTTGCGCAACCGGTACCGGCGCCGGATGCTTCCCCCCGAGCTTGCCCGGGACATTCTGCCCAAAAACATCCTGATGATCGGCCCCACCGGCGTCGGCAAGACGGAGATTGCGCGGCGGGTGGCCCAGCTTATCGGGGCCCCCTTCGTTAAGGTCGAGGCGACCCGCTTCACCGAGGTCGGCTACGTCGGCCGGGACGTGGAATCCATCATCCACGAGCTGGTCGACGTAAGCGTTGGTATGGTCTACGAGGAGCGGCTGCGGGAGGTGCAGCCGAAGGCCGAATCCCTGGCCAACGAACGGCTGGTAAATTACATTTACCAGCAGCTCATCGCCGCCCCGAAGCGGGCCCGGGCCAAGGGGCGGCTGCGGAGCCAGCTCTTGCCCCTGGAGCTTTTGGAGGACCCCGACCTGGTTAAGTCGGATAAGGCCCGGATGCGGGCGGTGCGCAAGCGGGTGGCCGACCTGGTGAAGACCCGGGCCCTGGACGACCACATCATCGAGATTGAGGTCGGCGACTACGACCGGTATAACCTGGAGTTCGGCCCCGGGGTGTCGGTGGACGAGCTTCGGGAGTCCTTTGCCGATTTCATTGAGCAGTATGAAGATTACAGCCGGCGGCGCCGGGCCCGCCGGGTTTCCGTCCGGGAGGCCCGCCGGATCCTCACCCGGGAGGAGGCCTCCAAGCTTATCAACGTCGAAGAGGTGATTGAGGAGGGCCTGCGCCGGGCGGAGGAGTTGGGGGTTGTCTTTATCGACGAAATCGATAAGATCGCCGGTCCCGAGGTGGAGGTGGGGCCGGACGTCTCCGGCGAAGGGGTTCAGCGGGACCTGCTGCCCATCGTTGAGGGCTGCACCGTCCTTACCCGTTACGGCCCGGTCCGGACCGACCACATCCTGTTCATTGCCGCCGGCGCCTTCTACGACCGGCGGCCGTCGGACCTGATACCGGAGCTTCAGGGCCGCTTCCCCCTGCGGGTCGAGCTTCACCCCCTGGGCGAAGAGGACTTTCGGCGGATCCTGGTCGAACCCGAAAACTCCCTGGTCAAGCAATACCAGGCCCTGCTGGCCACCGAGGGGGTGGAGCTGGAGTTCACCGAGGACGCCATCGCCGAGCTGGCCCGGACGGCCGCCCGCCTCAACGAGCGGTATGAGAACATCGGCGCCCGCCGCCTTTACACGGTGATGGAGGCCGTTCTGGAGGAGATAAGCTTCAGCGCCCCCGAGCGGCGGGGCGAACGGGTGCTCATCGACGCCGAGTACGTGCGCAGCCGGCTCGCCGGTCTGCTGGCGAACGAAGACTTAAGCCGCTATATTCTCTAAAAGGGCGAAAGCCCCGCTTGGCAAAAACGCACGCCCCCCGACTGCCGCGGCCGTGTCCGCCGAGGGGGTCCCGGGGCAGGAAGACGGGGGCGGAGGACTAACGGAAGGAGGTTTTATAGAAAATGACTGCCCAAACTGCCCAGCAACTCGTTCCGATGAAGGCGCTGCTGGAGGCTGGGGTCCACTTCGGCCATCAGACCCGGCGGTGGAACCCCAAGATGCGCCCGTATATCTTCACCGAGCGCAACGGCATCCACATCATCGACCTCCAGCAGACCCTCATTAAACTGGAGGAGGCTTACAACTTCGTCCGGGACCTGGTGGCCCGGGGCGGCACCATCCTCTTCGTGGGGACGAAAAAGCAGGCCCAGGATACCATTGAACAGGAGGCTAAGCGGTGCGGGGTGTTCTACATCAACCACCGCTGGCCCGGGGGAATGCTCACTAACTGGGCCACCATCCAGAAGCGGATCGACTACCTGGCCCGGCTGGAGGACCGGAAGGCCAAGGGCGAGTTTCATTATCTGCCCACCAAGGAGCGGCAGAAGCTGGAAAAGGAGCTCTTTAAGCTCAACCGGATGTTCGGCGGGGTCCGGGAGATGCGGGAGCTGCCCGACGCCCTCTTCATCGTCGACCCGAGCCGGGAGCACATCGCCGTTCGGGAGGCCCGCCGGCTCGGGATCCCCATCGTGGCCATCTGCGACACCAACTGCGACCCCGACCTTATCGATTACCCGATTCCGGCCAACGACGACGCCATCCGGTCCATCCGGCTGATAACCCAGAAGATCGCCGACGCCGTCATCGAAGGCCGCCGGCTCTACGAGGCCCGGGTGGCCTCGGAGGAGGCCGAGTTCGAGGCCGCCTTCGACCAACCCATGACCTACACCGCCGAGCCGACCGAAGAAGGGGAAGAATAATGGAGATCTCTAACGTGAAAGTTGACATAAATAAGTTAAAAGAGTTGCGGGAGCGGACCGGTGCCGGGGTTATGGAGTGCCGGGAGGCCCTCATTCGGGCCGACGGGGACATCGACCGGGCCATCGAGATCCTGCGGGAGCGAGGGGTTCAGATCGCCGAGAAGAAGGCCGCCCGGGTGGCCAGCCAGGGCCTCATCGACGCCTATATCCACGCCGGCGGCCGGATCGGGGCGATGGTTGAGGTCAACTGCGAGACCGACTTTGTGGCCCGGCTGGACGAATTTAAGACCCTGGTTCGGGAGGTGGCCATGCAGGTGGCGGCCATGGGGCCTAAGTACGTTTCGGCCGAGGAGCTGCCCCCGGACAGCGACGAGGCCCCCGAAGAGGTTTGCCTGCTGGAGCAGCCTTACATCCGGGATCCTTCCCGGAAGGTGAAGGACCTGGTCACCGAGCTTATCGCCAAGACGGGCGAAAATATTAAAATCAGGCGGTTCTGCCGATATGAGCTTGGGGGAATCTGAAAAGGGCCAGGCCGTCCGGCGTTTCCCGGCGGCCACCGGTTTAAAACCCAAGTACCGGCGGGTTCTCCTCAAGCTGAGCGGTGAGGCCCTGATGGGTGACCTGCCTTTCGGGGTCGACCCCGAGACCATCCGGTCCATCACCGCCCAGCTCAAGCGGGTGCACGACCTCGGGGTTGAGGCGGCCATCGTCGTCGGCGGGGGAAACTTCTGGCGGGGTTCCGAGGCCAGCCGGCTCCTTGGGATGGACCAAGCTACGGCCGATTACGCCGGGATGCTGGCCACCATTATCAACGCCCTGGTCCTGCAGGATGCCCTGGAAAAGGACGGGGTTCACACCCGGGTTCAGAGCGCCCTGGATATCCACAAGGTGGCCGAGCCGTACATTCGGCGGCGGGCGATCCGGCACCTGGAGAAGGGCCGGGTGGTCATCTTTGCGGCCGGGACGGGCAACCCTTTTATGACCACCGACACGGCCGCCGCCCTGCGGGCCCTGGAGATCGGGGCCGAGGTGCTGCTGATGGCCAAGAACCGGGTGGACGGCATCTATGAGGACGACCCCCGCCGCAACCCCGCCGCCCGCAAGTTTGACTACCTTTCGTACATCGACGCCCTTAACCTGCGCCTGCAGGTGATGGACAGCACCGCCCTCTCCCTCTGCATGGAGAACCGGCTGCCCATCGTCGTCTTTAGCCTTCAGCAGCCGGGAAACATTGAACGGGTGGTAATGGGGGAACCCATCGGGACGCTGGTTTCTTAGCTGGGGGTGTTCGGCGTTGGTCGAGGATGTCTTAAAAGAGGCCGAGGCCAAGATGCAGAAGGCCATCGAGGCGGCCCGCCGGGAGCTGGTGGGCATCCGCACCGGCCGGGCATCGCCCGCCTTGGTGGAACGCCTGCCCGTGGATTACTACGGGCAGCCCACCCCCCTCATGCAGCTTTCGACCATTACGGCCCCGGAACCCCGTCTGCTGGTGATCCAGCCCTTCGACCCCAACGCCATCCCCATGATCGAAAAAGCCATAATGAAGTCGGAGCTGGGCCTTAATCCGAGCAACGACGGCCGGGTGATCCGGATCGTGTTGCCCCAGCTCACGGAGGAGCGGCGGCGGGAGCTGGTCAGGTTGGTTCACCGCAAGGTGGAGGAGTTCCGGGTGGCCGTCCGGAACGTCCGCCGGGAGGCCCTCGAGGAGCTGCGGGAGCTCGAAAAAGAAAAGCTCATCTCCCAGGACGACCACCGGCGGGCCCAGGAGCGCCTTCAGAAACTTACGGACAAATACATCGGCCTCCTCGACGCCCTCGAAAAGGAAAAAGAGAAAGAGATCCTCGAAGAATGATCGGGCGGCAGGTGCGCACCCAGGCCCTGGAGCGGCCGGCACCGGCCCGCATTCCCGCCCACGTGGCCATCATTATGGACGGCAACGGCCGGTGGGCCCTGCGCCGGGGCCTGCCCCGGCTGGCGGGGCACCGGGCCGGGACCGAAAACATCCGTCGGGTCATCGAGTGCTTCGCCCGCCACGGGGTTAAATATCTTACCCTTTACGCCTTTTCAACGGAGAACTGGTCCCGGCCGGAGGAAGAGGTTCAGGGCCTGATGGAAATCTTAAAAGAAGTGCTGGACCGGGAGGTGGAGAACCTCCACCGGCAGGGGGCCCGGCTGTTGCACATCGGCAACTTGGAGGTCTTAGACCCGGACCTTCAGGCGGCCGTCCGCCGGGCCGTCGACCTGACCAAGGCCAACGACCGGATCACCGTGGCCGTCGCCTTTAATTACGGCGGCCGGGCCGAGATCTTAGACGCCGTCCGCCGGATCATCGCCGCCGGGGTGAGGCCCGAAGAGGTGACCGAGGAGCTTTTTGCCCGCTACCTTCACACCGCCGGCCTGCCCGACCCCGACCTGATCATCCGGACGGCCGGGGAGCAGCGGCTGAGCAATTTTCTCATCTGGCAGGCCGCCTACGCCGAGTATTACTTCACCCCCGTCCTCTGGCCCGACTTCGACGAGGCCGAGGTTGCCCGGGCCCTGGAAGCCTACGCCCGCCGGGAGCGGCGCTTCGGCGGCCTCGCCCCCCGCTGAGGCTAGCCGGGAACCCGGCCCAGCCGGCTCAGGCCGAAAAACCCGACGTCGTGG
>DAOUCL010000214.1:0-3420 GCA_034432015.1 Dehalococcoidia bacterium | reverse complement strand
CCCGGCCGAGCCCGACGCCGGCCCGGCCCACGGCAACTCCCGTTCCGCCCACCCCGACGCCGGAGCCGCCCACGCCCACCCCCGAACCGAGCCCGACCCCGGTGCCTCCGACCCCGACTTTCACCCCCAGCCCCGCCCCTCCCACGCCCACCGCTACTTCGCCCCCAGCAGGTAGCGTTGGGTCTGACCCCGGCCTCCCGACCGGACTCCTGGTGGGCGGGATTGCGGCGGCCCTGGGCGCCGCGGCCGCAGTCCTCTGGCGGCTTACCCGCGGCCGGGCCGGCTGATTTTTACAACTTGACCTGCCATCCGGCCGTCCTTTAAAATGCCGGCAACGACTTCCGGCGGCTGGAGGCGGCTCGGTGAACGGCGGTTTGCGTTCTGGATTTATTCTGGCGGCAGCCGTGCTGGCTGTGGCCCTGCTCTGTCCGGAGGTTCCCGGCCGCCTTTCCGGTCAGGGGTCCGAACTTCTTACGAACGGCGGCTTTGAGGACCCCATCGGGCCGCCCTGGTACGGCGGTCCTAACCTCCGGGTCGAGCGGGTTTCCGACCCTCGCTACGAGGGTAACTACGCCGCCAGGCTCACGGTCACCGACGGCCGGGTCGGGGAGCTGGGGCAGGTCGTCTCACCGATTCCTGGCCCGGAACCTACGAGCTTTCGGCCTGGGTTGGGGCCGGCGAAAACGTCGCCGGCATCGACGTTATCGCCGAGTGGTACCAGTCGCCGGATGCCGCCGGCTTGTTTGTCCAGACCTATCAGCTCGCGTACACGGGGACTCCCAGCCTCCTGACGGGCCAGGTAAGGGTGGATGGTCCGGTCCAGAGCGTTCGGGTTAGGGTCCGGGTTGGGCCGGCCACTGGCAGTTTAACGGCGACCGCGTTTATTGATGGGGTGAGTCTGCAATTCTTGGCTCCACCTACCCCTACCCTGTCGGCGGCCGCCACCGCAACCCCTGCTGCAGGCCCATCCGGCCCGGCCCCAACACCCGGGCCAGCCCACTACGAGCCGGGCAGCCTGGTTTTCAACGAGCTTCTTTACGACGCTGGCATTGCCGGCTGCGGCACCGACTGCGAGTGGGTAGAACTGGTAAATGTCACCGGGACCCCCATTGACCTGCGGAACCGGACGCTGGGCGACAACGGCCGTTCGGACCCCCTTCCGGCGGCGGTCATCCCGGCCGGGGGCGTTGCCGTAATCGCCGCCACCACAAGCGCAGTCCCACCCCCGGCCGACGGCGCCTTCGTGCTGGTGGTGATGCCGACCGGCCGCATCGGCAACGGCCTAAGCAACGAGGGCGATCGGCTGGTTTTAAAGGCGCCCGACGGGACGGTCGTTGCGGCCCTGAGCTACGGCACCGACCCCACGTATTCCCCAGCTCTGCCCGCCGTCAGGGCCGGGTGGTCCCTGGAGCGCCTGCCGGCCGTCACCGGGACGTTTCAGCCCACTTCCCGGCCTTCGCCCGGCCGACTCAGCCCCGTTTGCTGTCTGGGCTGGCTTCCGGCCGTCGTTGCCGGGCGGTGAGGGGCCGTCCGGGCGGCACCGGGCCCGCTTTTGGTTAAAATAACCCTGGGAGGCTGTGCGCCGCATACTTATCGTGATGTCCCAGACGGGAGGGGGCCACCGGAGCGCCGCGCTGGCCCTGGCCCGGGCCTTTGGGTATCTTTACGACGGCTACGTTCAGGTCGAGGTCGTCGACATCTTCCGGAGCGGCCGTCGGACCGTCTGGGAGAAGCTCACCGACCTTTACGGGCCGATCACGGTCCATTCGCCGGCCCTCTGGGCCCTCATCTGGCACCTCTTTCGCCAGAAGGCCGGGTTTGAGGCCGTTGTGCGGGCGGCGGCTCCGGCCCTCCTGCCGAAGGTGCGGCAGATCCTTGCCGAGGCCCGCCCGGACCTGGTCGTCTCGGTGCACCCGCTGGCCAACCCCCTCCTGGTCCGGGCCCGACCCCAGGTCAACCCCCGGCTCCCCATGGCCGTCGTCTACACCGACCTGGTGGTGGTCCATCCGGGCTGGCGCTACCCGGGCTTTCAGCTTTACACGGCCGCCAGCAAGCCCGCCTGGGAGGAATTCGTCCGCCACGGCCTGCCGCCCGAGCGGGTAATTCTTACCGGCCTGCCCGTCGACATCCGCTTCGCCCTGAGCCGACCGTTGCCGGCCCAGGCCCGGGAAAACCTGGGCCTTGAGCCGGACCGGTTCACCCTGCTGGTGGTCGGCGGGGCCGAGGGGGTCGGCAAGATCGGCCGGGTCGTAAAGGTTGCCCGGCAGACCTGCCCCGACGCCCAGATTCTGGTCGTCTGCGGCCGCAACCGGGCCCTCTACCGCCGGCTGGGGGCCCAGGCCGACCCCCTGATGCGGGTCTACGGCTTTGTTGAGAACATCTGGGAGCTTATGGCCGCCGCCGACGTCGTCCTGACCAAGGCCGGGCCGATGACTATCGGCGAGGGCCTGGCCGCCGGCAAACCCCTGGTATTTATAAGCTACATCCCGGGCCACGAGGAGGGCAACGCCGCCTACGTCGTCCAGGCCGGCGCCGGGCGAATGGGCCTTAAGCCCCGGGAACTGCGGGCCGAACTGGAAAGGCTACGGTCCGACCCGGCCTACCGGGTGGCCATGACCCAGCGGGCCGCCGAACTTGGCCGGCCGGCCGCCGCCCTGGATATCGCCCGCCTCCTCGGCTCCCGATTCCTCGGCCTGGGCGCCGACTGATGGTGCCCCGTCCGCTGCTCGCCGTCTCGGTTACGGCCGCCCTAAGCCTGCTGGGCGAATCGATGCTCTACGCCGTCCTGCCCGCCTACTACCCGGAGTGGGGCCTGCCCCTCTTCGGGGTGGGAGTCATCCTGTCGGTCAACCGGTTCATCCGGCTGCTTTCCAACCCGGTCGCCGGCCGCTGGTTCCAGCGGGCCGGACCGAAGGTCCCTTTTCTGACCGGGGTTGTCGGGGCGGCCGTCACCACCGCCGCCTATGCCGTCGTCCACGGGCTGGCCCCCTTCGTCATCAGCCGGCTGGCCTGGGGCTGCTGCTGGTCGCTGATCCGGCTCGGGGGCTACACCGCTGTCCTCGAGTTCTCAACGGCCGGGACCCGGGGCCGGCTGATGGGCATATTCTCCGGGGTCTCCAGGCTCGGAAGCCTGGCCGGAACCCTCCTCGGCGGCCTGCTGGCCGACCTGGTCGGTCCCCGCCCGACCCTCGGCCTCTTTGCCCTGGCCACGGCTGGGGGCGGCCTTCTGGCCTGGGCCGAACTGCGGGGAGTGGGGCGGGGCGGCTGGAAGGCCGGCCCCGTCGGCCAGCCGGCCCCCGGGGGCGGCACCCTCTGGGGGCGGTATTACCCGGTTTACCTGGCCGGCTTCGTAAGCGGCTTCCTCGGCCCGGGCCTGGTAACCTCAACCCTGGGCTTGGTCCTCCGGGAGGCCACCGGCAG
>DAOUCL010000213.1:0-2957 GCA_034432015.1 Dehalococcoidia bacterium | reverse complement strand
CTTCCGATCGCGGCCGCCGTTGTCGGGATGCGGACCCCCGAACAGGTCCGGGAAGACATTCAGGCCTGGCGGTTCGTCCCTTTCCCGCCGGCGGTTCGGGAGCGGCTCGCCGAAACCTTCGAACAGCTTCTCCGGTCGGCCCCCGAGCAGGCCCCAACCTAGGGTTTAATCCCGAAGCCGGCCAGGAAGTTCAGGGAATCGGAAATATCCGTCCGGTAGGCGAACGCCGAGCCCTTGCAGTTGGCGTTCAACACAAAGGAGTTGACCCCGACGATAACCTCGCGGCCGTTGTCCGTTCGGTGAAGGACCGGTCCCCCCGAATCGCCGAAGCAGGTGCCCCCCGGCCCCACCCCTTCGCCCGGACTGTTCGAGTATTGGATATTGTAGCCGTCCGTAAGGGCGCTCCCCAGGTTGACCAGGCTTACGGTCCCCAGGTAGCGGGTCCGCTCCCCCTCCAGGACCGGTTTGACCAGCTGAAGGCCGTAGCCCACAACCGTAAACTCCACCTCCTGAAGGCCCCGGCGGGCGGCCAGGGCATCTAAATAACCCTGGGGGGCCACCCGGCCGTACTGGCCGCTAGTAGCCTCCGTCGGAAGCGGCCGCTTGAAGGTTACTACCCCGATGTCGTGGGTGTTGGGGATCGTTAAAAACCCGGTCCAGTCGGGGTGGGCCTGGGGCGTGCCCTTAAAGCCGCCCCCGCACGGATAGCCTTTGATATTTCTGCTACACGGTGTGCCCGGGCTCCAGCTGGGGTCGACAAGGATGGGCCCCGGGTCAAACCAGACCTGGGCGTGGGCCGGGGAAAGGTTAAGTTCCGGGTCGAACCCGGTGCAGTGGCCGGCCGTAAGGAGCACCGTCGGGGAGACCAGGGAGCCGGTGCACCGCCAGAGTCGTAGAAGACCACCAGGCCCACGTAAGGGTGCCGGCTGCCGTCGGGTTCCCCGTACTGAACGGCCGTAGCCGTCGGAGCCAGGGCCAGGACGGCTCCCAGGATTAAAATAAGCCCGGCCAACTTTTTCACGGCCTTAGGCCTCCTTTTAAAAATCAGGTGGGCGGCCGCGAGGCCGCGGCCGCCCACCGGTTGCCGACTAGACGGCCGTGGGGAGCTGGTAGTCTTTAAACTGCTCCCGAAGGACCTTCTTGTCGAACTTGCCCACACTGGTCTTGGGGATCTGGTCTACGAAGACCACGTCGTCGGGCAGCCACCACTTGGCAAAGCGGCCGGCCAAAAACTCAAGGATCTCCTCTTTAGTTATTGATTCCTTGTATTCGGGCTTGGGCACCACCACCGCCAGGGGCCGCTCCTGCCACTTCGGGTGGTGGACGGCGATGACGGCAGCCTCAAGGACCTTGGGGTGGGCCATGATGGCGTTTTCGAGGTCCACGCTGGAGATCCATTCGCCCCCGCTCTTTACCAGGTCCTTGACCCGGTCGACGATCTGGATGTAGCCTTCGGGGTCGATGGTGACCACATCCCCCGTCCGGAACCAGCCGTCCATGAAGGCCTCGGCCGTCCTGGGGTCGTTGTAATAACCGCTGGTAACCCACGGGCCCCGGACCTGCAGCTCGCCCATCGTCTTGCCGTCCCAGGGTATTTCGTTGCCGTTGGCGTCCACCGCCCGGACCTCAACCCCCACGGCCGGGATCCCCTGCTTGGCCCGGACCTCGTACTTTAGTTCCTCTGGCCAGGACTCCATGTAGCTTTTGAGGACGGACGTGGTGCCCAGGGGCGAGGTTTCGGTCATGCCCCAGGCGTGCAGGAAGTAGATGCCGTACTCCTTTTCAAAGGCCTCAATAAGCTGGCGGGGCATGGCCGAGCCGCCCACCGCCACCAACCTGAGGCTCGAAAGGTCAAACTTTTCCTGTTTGAGCAGGTTGTAAATCCCGATCCAGATCGTGGGAACCGCCCCGGTCACGGTGACCCGTTCCTCCTGAATGAGCTGGCAGAGGTCCCGGGGCTGGAGGAAGGGTCCGGGATTGACGACCTTAGCCCCGACCATCACCGACGCAAAGGGGATGCCCCAGGCGTTGGCGTGGAACATCGGGACAATGGGCAGAACCACATCCCGCTCGTGGATGCCGATGCCCCCGGCCATGCTCACCGCAAAGCTGTGAAGAAAGAGGGACCGGTGGCTGTAAACCACGCCCTTGGGATTGCCCGTGGTGCCCGAGGTGTAGCACATCCCGGCGGCCGCCCACTCGTCCAGCCGGGGCCAGGAGTAAGGCCCGTCGGGGGCCGAAGCTAAAAGCTCTTCGTAGTCCACCACGGGCGAAAGGGAGGTTTCATACTGGCCGCCGACGTCGTCCATCACCACGAACTGGCGGACCGAACCCAGCTGGTCCTTTATCCGCTCCAGAATCTGCAACAGGGAGGCGTCGACGAAAATAACTTTATCTTCGGCGTGGTTGATGATGTAAACAAGCTGGTCCAGGGGCAATCGCAGGTTAAGGGTGTGCAGGACCGCCCCGTAGCAGGGCACGGCGAAGTAGATTTCCAGGTGCCGGTAGGTATTCCAGGCCAGGGTCGCGACCCGCTCGCCCGGCTGAACCCCTAACCCCTTAAGGGCATGGGCCAGCCGGTGGACCCGCCGGTAGTACTCCCCGTAGGTGTAGCGGTGCATACCGGCCCGGGTCCGGGTTGCAATTTCCTTTTTGGGGAAGTATTTACCGGCCCGCTCGATGAAATGCTGCAGGGTGAGGGGGTAATCCATCATCAGACCTCTGAACTCAGACACCTCAAACACCTCCTCGGCAAAAGTTGCTACCTGAGCCTGCGGCCCAAGCCGAAAAATTATATTTGCGGCCCCTGCATTCCTGCAACCGGCACAGGATATAGGGGATGCACCAAAAAAGTCTGGGATGGATAAATAAAAGCGGCGGGCCTTATCCTTGAGATACCAGGAAACCAAGGAAGGAGGCCCACCGCCATGCAGGTGAAAGTTACCTGCACCCTTAAT
>DAOUCL010000212.1:0-15548 GCA_034432015.1 Dehalococcoidia bacterium | reverse complement strand
CCGTGGGTAGGGGCGTCGCCGTCGGCGGCGGAATCACCGGCACAAAAACCGTCGGGGTAGGGGTGGGGAGCCCCGGGGTTGGGGTCGGGCTGGGCACAACCACCAGCGGTGTTACCCCAGGGGCCGGCCCGGGCGGGGGTTCCACCGCAACGAACTGAAGGCAACCGGCAACGAGCAGCGCAAGCGCCAGCGCTGCCGAAACCGCAAATGGGCGGCCCATGTCGGTGAATTATAGGCACCCCCGCCGGAAATTTGCCAGGTACTCATCTACTTTATGAAGGATGAAGGTGTGCGGCCTTCGCTAGCAGGTAAAGTCCCATCTTATGGGGGCCCGGGCCCTGGGCCCGGCCGCAAACTCCAAGGCCCTAAACGGGAACGGCTCGGATTGCCGGTTTAGGGTGGGCGGTGGTATGATTGCGCGGATAGCTTCCTACAGGAGGTGTACCGGTGAAGGCCGCGGTTTTAGTCCAGTTCCGGGAGCCCCTCGAAATACGCCAGCTTCCCGACCCCACCCCCGGCCCCAACGACGCCGTAATCAGGGTTGAAGCCTGCGGTATCTGCCGGAGCGACTGGCACGCCTGGCAGGGCGACTGGACCTGGGCCGGCGTCCAGCTGAATCTGCCCCGGGTGCTTGGCCACGAATTCGGGGGCGTGGTGGAGGCCGTGGGCGACCAGGTTCGGGGCTTTAAGCCGGGCGACCGGGTGACGGTCCCGTTCCACCTGGCTTGCGGCCGGTGCGAGTACTGTTACGGCGGCCGGTCGAATATTTGCCTAGCCTACGGGGCCATCGGTTTCCACCTGGACGGCGGTTATGGGGAGCTGGTGCTCGTACCCAATGCCGACGTCAACCTTATCAAGCTGCCGGACGGCGTCGATTTTATCACGGCGGCCGCCCTGGGCTGCCGGTATATGACCGCCTACCACGCCCTGGCCGACCGGGCCGCCCTCCGGCCGGGGGAATGGGTCGCCGTTTTCGGGGTTGGGGGCGTGGGCCTCTCGGCCGTCCAGATCGCCAGTAGCCTGGGGGCCCAGGTCATCGCCGTAGATATCAGCGATGAGAAGCTCAGGCTGGCCCGGGCCGAGGGCGCGGTCGAAACCGTCAACGCCGCCGGCGGGGAGGTAGTCAAGCGCATCAAGCAGCTAACCAACGGCGGGGCCCACGTAAGCCTGGATGCCCTGGGCTCGGCGAACACCGCCGTACCTTCGGTGCTCTCGGTCCGAAAGGGCGGCCGCCACATTCAGGTGGGCCTGACGGGCCAGCAGGAGAAGGGGATGATCCCGATCCCGGCCGACGCCATGGTGTTCCAAGAAGTAAGCTTTATTCCCAGCTTTGGCTGCCCCATTACCAGTTACCCCGGCCTTCTTAACCTGGTGGCGGCCGGAAAGCTTGACCCTAAACGGTTGGTAACCCGCACCGTTCGGGTCGAGGATACTAGCTCGGTCCTCCAGGCCATGACCGAGTTCGCTACCACCGGCTTTACGGTTATCACCCGGTGGTGAGCGGCCTGTTCAGGAGCTGGTAAGCACCCGGTAGAGGTTGGGCAGGCGAATGGGGAGGGTGGCCACGTTGTCCACCACCGTGTAGCGGCCCTCCCCGAACATCCAGGGCATGTACTGGCGGGCCTGACTGTCAACCGTGAGACAGAAGGTGCGGACCTGGGCCTGGGCGGCCTCGAGGAGGGCCTGGCGGGTGTCTTCGATGGCGTAGGGGCCGGTGTAGCCGTCGAAGTCGTTGGGCTTGCCGTCGGTTATTAGAAGCAAGAGCCGAACCTTGGCGTCCAGAGCCGTCAGCAGGCGGGTGGCGTGGCGGATGGCCGGCCCCATCCGGGTATAGCTGAACGTATCGAGGCCGGCAAGCCGAGCCTTGACGGTTTCGTCATAGGTTTCGTTGAAGCCTTTGACGGTGAAAAAGTCGCACTGGCGCCGGGTCGAGCTGGTGAAGCCGAAGATGGCGTAGCGGTCGTCTAGGACCTGCAGGGCTTCGCAGAGGAGGATTAAGGCTTCTTTTTCGACGTCGATTATGCGGCGGCCGTTGGGGAGCCAGCCGCCGGTGGAGCCGCTCAGGTCTACCAGGAAGGCCACGGCGATATCCCGCCGGCGGGTCCGCTTGGTGGCGTACCAGTTCTCCCGGGGGCTGAGGCCGGCCCGCAGGTCGGCAAGGGCCTCCACCACCGCGTCCACGTCCACCTCTTCCCCTTCGGGCTGGCGCCGAAGCTTTTTGGGGTCCTGCCGCAGGGCCTCGAACTGCCGCCGTAAGGTCACCGCCAGCCCGTGGTAGCGGGCGAGCACCTCTTCCACGTATTGGGACCGGCCTTTAGGGAGCGGCCGGTCCCGGAGGGCGCACCATTCGGGCAGGTAGGCCTGAAGCTGATAGTGCCATTCCGGGTAAAGGACGGCCCCGTACCGGTCGGCTTCGGTCAAGGTGACCTGACTTACCTGCTCGGGAATGGTGAGGTTGGCGATGACGACGTGGTCGGAGGCGTCGGGGGCCAGGGCGCCCCGCTCCCGTCGGTCCGGCCGGACCAGGACCCTTTCCGGGCGGACCACCAGGTGGTCGACGGGGCGGGTTCGGTGGAAGGGGGTCTTGATTTCGAAATCCCCCAGGTCGGGGGCAACGTGGAGGGTGGCCGGCTGGGGGGGTTGTTGCCGGGCCCGCCGGATGTCGGCCACCCGGTCGGGGCGGATCTCACCCCGGTAGTGGACGGGCCGAACCCGCTGGTAACGGCCGGGTAGGGCCGCCACCTCGGCGTAAATAAATCGGGTAAGGGCCCGGGTGTGGACGGCCAGGGCCTCGGGGTCAGAGGCCTGGGCCAGGACCCGCCGGGCCCGTTCCCAGGCGGCGGCCGCCGCCCGGTTAAGGCCGCCGGCTTCAATTTGGAGGCCGGCCCGAATAAGGGCCTCGACCACCTGCTGTTGGGGACTTAAGTTCTTTAAGGTCGGCCGCTTGCGGGCAGCGTCGGCCCGGCAGGTCTCGATGAGGGGCCGCAGGCCCCGGTAATCCCGAAGCAGCCGGGCCTCCACCCGCTGGTGCTCCAGGACGGTGTAAAGGTCCACGGCCAGCTCGGGGTCGTCAAACTCGTCAAAGAAGCCGTCGAATTCTAGGGTGCCGTACCGGAGTTGGGCGCACTGGTAGGTGACCATCAGCTTGTAGAGGCCGAAGTTAAGCTCCGGCTCGGGAAACTCGGCCACCGTTTCCGGGAGGTAGATAGCGGCGGTGTCGGTGTAGGCGCTCGGGCCCGGCTTTGGCCGGAAGGGTTTTATCGTCAGGTCCAGGCCCGAAAAGCCGGCCGCAAAGAGGGTCAAAACCTTCTCCACCTGCCGGAGGTGAAGGGTTGGGTGGCGAATCTGCCGGGCGGCGGCCCCGATGGCCAGGCCGACCCGGCCGGCCAGCCTTCGCCAGAGTGCCATGGGCCTAAAATACGGTGGAGATAAGCTCCCGGATGGCCCGCTGGATTTCGGGCTCATCGGCAATGGGCCCGCAGAGGGCGACCTCGCAGGCGAGCCGGGGTTCCACCCCGGTTTTGATAAGCTGGCCGGCGTAAACCAGGAGCCGGGTGCTGGCCGGCTCTTCCAGGCCCTTGTCTTTAAGGTTTCGGATCTGTTCGCCCAAGGTCACCAGGGCCTCGGCGGTAGCCCGGTCGATGCCGCTTTCGTGGGCGACGATCTCCACCTCAAGGTGGCGGGGCGGGAAAGTAAACTCGATGGCCACGAAGCGCTGGCGGGTGCTGTGCTTTAAATTCTTAAGGAGACTCTGATAACCTGGGTTGTAGCTTATCACCAGCATAAACTCGGGCGGGGCCTTAAGGACCCGGCCGAGCTTTTCGATGGGCAGGATCCGCCGGTCGTCGGTGAGGGGGTGGATGACCACGGTAGTATCTTTGCGGGCCTCGACGATTTCGTCCAGGTAGCAGATGGCCCCCAGTTTCACGGCTTCGGTCAGGGGCCCGTCCACCCAGACCGTATCCCCGCCCCGAATAAGGTAGCGGCCGACCAGGTCTGAGGCCGTCAGGTCGTCGTGGCAGGCAACGGTGATGAGGGGTCTTCCCAGGCGGTAGGCCATGTGCTGGACGAACCTGGTCTTGCCGCAGCCGGTAGGTCCCTTAAGCATGACGGGGAGGCGGTTTTTGTAGGCCGCGGCGAAAACCTCGACCTCGTTGCCCACGGGGAGGTAATACGGCTCTTCTTCGATAAAGGCTTTTTCAACCTGAACCCGGTCCAACTCGAGCCCCATGACCCGGTCTTTCCCGATCGGTCACGGGGACGGAAAAGGCCGTCCCCTACAGCTAGAGTCTAGCACTGCCGTCGGGGCGACGACAAACGCCCGGCTGGTCCGGCCGGCAGGTCATCTTAGGGTGAGGGTGAACTCGGTGCCGACGGCGTCGCCGGTCCCAATGAAGGCTTGAACCTCAAACCGGACGGTGGTGCCGGGCGGCACCGCCGGCAAACCGATGGTCTGGGAGGTTCGGCCCCCGGGGTCGGTGTTTGGCAGGAAGAGGGCCAGGTCCGGGGCCTCCGCCGAGAACCTGCCGATGACGACCACCACGGCGTCGGCCTGGGGTCGACCGGCCGTATCCGTCAGCTCGGCTTGGAGGGTCAGGTTCCCCCCGGCCGGCGGATTTAAGTCCGAGACGTTAAGCCTTAATACGAGCTGCCCGGCCGTGGCCGGCGGTATGGCCGTCGGCCCTGGGGGTTGGGGGGCCGGCGCCGAGACCGGGGTGGGCCGGAGGGCTTCCCCGGCCACCGCGGCCAGAATTCCGGCCTCTTTGGCGATATCGGCCCCGTTGGCGACGGTAACCTGTCCGGCCGCCGCCCACGGGGTGTCGACCTTCCACTGCTGTAAGATGGCCCGCTGGGCCCGTACGACCGACACCGTCGGGTAATCGGCCGCCGCCTGGGGCAGGCCGAAGAGGGCGATGGGGTCCGGGGCACGAAAGTAGACCGCCCTTATGGCCGGGAAGGGGTCTAGCAGGGCCTGGTGGGCGGCCACGATTTCGGCCCAGCTCCGGTCCCGGTCGGCCGACCAGTCGGCAACGGGCGGCACCTGCTTTTGGGCCTGAAGCCAGTCGTCCCGGCCGTACCGGGTAAAGAGGTCGACGACGTTGACGATGGCCACCTGCCCTGAATTCCACTGGAAGATAAGCTTCTGAAAGGCCTGGGTCACCAGCCCGTCCCAGAGAAAGCGGCCGGAGATGGGGTAACCGACCGCCTCGGGCCCACCCAGGGCCTTAAATGTCGACCAGAAGGGAATGCCTTCGGCGTCGGTTACCGCAAACCCGAGGCTTCCAGCCCCACCCTGGCCGTTGGCTTGCTTGTAAAAGTGCCCAACGACCCGGCCGGCAGCGTCGGTGAGGGGAAAGTCTTGGGGCTCCTGGGCGGGGAGGGGTGTCGGGCCGGCCAGGAAGGGGCCGGCCAAAACCACCAGCACGAGGACGCCCATTAACCGGTACCGCATGGATGCCTCCGGGATACCCGTGTTCGGCCGAAAGTATACGCCCGGACCCCTGGCCCTGTCCAGCCACGTTCTCAAGGGGATAAGGCGCTTCCGCCGGCAGTTGCAACCTGACCGGCTGTTATGAGGCTGAAATCTCTCAAGAAGAGTGATGGCTCACCGTGTAACGATACCTTAAGCTCGAATGTGTGCTAGAATTGGGTCAAGATTATACAGAGGGTCCGAGGTGGTAAGCGATCTTCGTTCCGCTGGGGTGATGTAACTCACAGCGACCGGTTAATGGCCCTGCTCGCCTACATCATCGTTCCCATCATTATTTTGCTTACTGAGGGCAAAAATCGGCCGTTCCAGCGCTACCACGCCCTTCAGGCCCTGGCCATAGACATCGCTTGGTTTGTTATCTTCATCTTGAATATATTTATCAGCGTCGTATCGGCCGTCACCTTCGGGGTGGGGCTGGTGCTGGCCTGTCTTTTTCCGATCGCGGCCATCGTTGCGGCGGTGCTTTTCGGGCTTACCAGAAGTACTTCGACGTCCCGATTGTGACGGCCTTCTGCCGGCGGCGGGGCTGGCTCTAGCCCAGCGTCAGGCTATCTACGAACTGGCGGGCGGTGCGGCCCGACCAGCCGCCGTTGCTGAGGGCCCAGCGCAGGGCTTCGGACTCCAGGTCCCGGCCGTCCAGGGCCAGCCTTCGGCCGGCGGCCAGCGTCCGAACGGTCTCCAGGTAACCCTCCCGGTCAGGGGCCAGGAACCGGACCCGCAGTCCGAACCGGTCCACCAGGGAGAGCTTTTCCTGCTGGGTATCCGCCGGGTGGATTTCGTCCCCGGGGGGTGGTCGGTCGCCGAAAAATTCCCGAACCAGGTGCCGCCGGTTAGAGGTGGCGTAGACGGCCAAGTTTCGGGGTCGGGCCTCGAGGGTGCCTTCGAGCAGGGACTTTAAGCTCTTATACTCCGTCTCGGCCTCTTCGAAGGAGAGGTCGTCGACCATCAGGATAAACTTCTGGGGCCGTCCCCGGACGACGGCCAGGACCTCGGGGTAATCCCGAAGCTCGTCCCGGCCCAGTTCGATGAGCCGGAGGCCCCGGTCCCCGAACTCGTTGACCAGGGCCTTCACCAGGGACGACTTGCCCGTTCCCCGGTCCCCGTAAAGGAGGACGTTCTGGGCCGGCAGCCCGGCCAGAAGCCGCTCGGTGTTGGCGATGACGGCCGCCTTCTGGGGGCCGTAGCCCACCAGGTCCGAAAGCCGGACCGGGTCCGGGCACGCCACCGGCACCAGTTGGCCCCGGCCCTCCCGGCGCTGCCAGCGGAAGGCCCGGTACCGACCGAAGGGGCCGACCCCGTTACGGACATAATGTTCGGCCAGCTCGGGCAAAAAGTCGGCCCAGTCGGCCGACCTTGCCAGTCGACCCCGCAGGTCTTCATCGTGAGGCGTAGACCCACCGAACCCTTCGGCAAGGGCCCGGCCGACCCCCAGGAGCTCGGCCAGGCGGCCCAGCCCGAAGCCGGCGACCTCGCCCAGCAGGCTGAGCTCCGCCTCGGCCTGGCGGCGCAGGGCCGCCGGAATTTCCCCCCAGGGGCGAGCCTCAGCCTCAAGGCTGAAAGGATTCTCGTCGAAAAAGACCCGGTCGGCCAGGTGGTAGGCCCACGGGTCGATTCCCAGGGGCAACCGGCGGTCCAGGAGCAGACGCCGAACCAGGCGGCTGAAAAGGTCGGTGAGGCTCAGACGGTCCAGGGGATTCCGGACGATTCCCCGGAGGAGTTGCTGATAGAGGTTGCCGGCCTCGTCGGCCAGCACCCCCCGGTAAAGAACCAGGGCGGCGATGCGGTCTAAAAGGTCGTCGGGTCCGGGCATCGGGTCGGGCTATTCGGTTCGGCAGAGGCGCCGCAAAAGCTGAAAAGGGTATATTCCGGTATTGTGGCCGTCTTTCCAGGCCAGCCCAATGGCATAGTAGCCGACCTGCCAGATGTTTTCAAGCTCGGTCTGTTCGGGGGCGAGGTCGGATACCTGGCTCAAAAGCCCCGGCTGGCCCATCTCGCCCTGACAGACGGCGCAGGGGCAGTTCCACCGGAGGTCCTCGAAGGTGCAGTAGCCCCTGGTGCCGTCGGACCACTTTATCTCCAGCCGCCGCCGGCTGTGGTCAACCCGAATCTCGGTGGGAATAAGGGGGGCCTGCACCCTTTACTCCTCGAGCTGGGCCCGAAGCTCTTCGGCGGTTCGGGCCGGGAGCCGGCAAACAAAATTCTGGCACACATACGCCGTGGGACGGCCGTCAACGGCCTCCCGACCCGCCAGCAATGGGACCTCCTCGGTGGGTCCCCGACCCAGGGCTACCACCTTATTCGGTAGATACCGGCCGAAGACTTCCCGGTACAGCTCGCCCCAGACCGGGTCCTCGGCTGGGCCCACCAGGGCCACCTCCTTGACCGGCCCAATGTAGAAGTCCAGGGCGCAAAGGAGCCGGCCGGCCCCGGCCGGGGCCTTCACCATAAAGTCGGCCAGGGCCCGCAAATTTGCCTCCGCAACCTCCCGGTACCGGCCCTCCCCGGTCAGGGCGCCAAGGCGCAGGAGAAGCTCAGTGGCCACCGAACTGCCCGACGGGGTGGCGTTGTCGATAAAGCTGCGGGGCTGGACGGGGAGGTTATCATGGGCGGCCGTGGCATCAAAGAATCCCGGCAGGGAGGGGTCCCAAAAAAGGTCGATTATCCGGTCCGCAAGCCCTACCGTCCGGCGGAACCACCCGATTTCCCCCGTCGCCTCATAAAGGCTTAGGAGCCCATCGGCGTAAAAGGCGTAGTCTTCCAGCAGGCCCTCGACCCGGGCAATGCCATCTTTAAAAGAATGCCGGAGGGACCCAGCCGGTCGGGCAAGGTGGGCCTCGATAAAGCGGGCCAGCCTTTCGGCCGCCTGGAGGTAGTCGGGTCGGCCCAGGCCGGCCCCCACCTCGGCCAGGGCCCGGAGCATCAGGCCGTTCCAGGAAGCCAAGACCTTGTCGTCCCGGGCCGGGGGGACCCGCCGCTCCCGGGCGGCCAAAAGCTTCTTCCGGGCCCGGGCCAGGGTCTCCGCCAGCTCCCCGGGGGTTCGGCCGAGCTGGACGGCCAGCTTCTCAAGGGTAGTGCAGACGTAGAGGATGTTTTTGCCTTCGAAGTTCGGGCCATAAATGAGGCCATAATAATGCTTTACGGCCTCGGCTTCTTCGGGGGAAAGGAGGGTGTCGATTTCGGCGGCCGTCCAGACGTAGTATTTGCCTTCTTCCCCTTCGCTGTCGGCGTCTAAGGAGGAATAAAAAGCCCCCTCCGGGTGGTAAAGTTGCCGGAAGACGAAGCCGAGGGTCTCGTCGATGACCTGACGGAATCGGGGGTCTGCGGTGAGCTGATAAGCCTCCAGGTAGACCCGCAACAGGAGGGCTTGGTCGTAAAGCATTTTCTCGAAGTGGGGGACCATCCAGCGGTCGTCGGTGGCGTAGCGGTGAAAGCCACCGCCGAGCTGGTCGTAGATGCCGCCCCGGGCCATCGCCTTCAGGGTGTGCTCGACGGCGATCAGGGCCTCGGAAATCTTAAACCGTCGGTAGGCCCTTAGAAGGAATTCCAGGTTGAGGGGTTGGGGAAACTTGGGGGCAGCCCCAAAGCCGCCGTTCACGGGGTCGTACGTTTGCAAAAGGGCCCGGGCCGCCCGGCGAAGAAGCTCGGGGTCAAGCTGGTCCCGGGGGGCCACCGCCCGGACCTGCTGGTCTAGAAATTCTCTAATTCGGGCGGTTCCGGCCAGGATCTCGTGCCGGCGGTTCCGCCAGGCCCCGGCCACGGCCAGAAGAACATCTTTAAAAACAGGCAGGCCGTGGCGGGCTTCCTTGGGAAAGTAGGTTCCGCCGTAGAAGGGGACCCCGTCGGGGGTGAGAAATACGGTCAGGGGCCAGCCGCCGTGGCCGGTCATCGCCTGGACGGCCGTCATATAAATCTGGTCGATATCGGGCCGCTCCTCCCGGTCGACCTTAATGTTGATAAAATTTTCGTTCATAATGCGGGCCGTCTCTTCGTCCTCGAAGGACTCCCGTTCCATAACGTGGCACCAGTGGCAGGCGGCGTACCCGATGGATAAGAGGATGGGTTTGTCCTCCCGCCGGGCCCGCTCGAAAGCCTCCTCGCACCAGGGGTACCAGTCAACGGGGTTATCGGCGTGCTGCCGCAGGTAGGGACTTGTTTCGTTGGCCAGGCGGTTAGGCACCCTCCACCCCCTTTTGTCCCGAAGCAGGCCGGGCCATTAAGCCCAAAATATACCGACCCAGGCCTTCGCCTACCAGGGCCCCGAAGACCCCGGCCGCGGCCGCCGCCATAACCGAGGAAGTTAAGGCCACGTCCCCGAAGGGGGGCCGAACCAGGTAGCCAAGGACGGCCCCGCCCGCCGCCCCGCCGGCCAGGGCCCCGAAGAGGCGACCGCCGCTAAAGTACAGGACGGCGTCCAGGGCGGCCGCCGCCGGGACGACCAGGGGCAGGTCCGGGACGGTGCGGCCCAGGGCCAAAAGCTCGGCCCAAACCAGGAGGCGCAGGGCCGTGAACCAGAGGGCCGCGGCGGTCGCCCCGCCCGGGAAGGTGATAAGGCGACTTACCGCCACCAGGGTGAGCATCCCCAGGCCCCCCAGGAGGGCCGGGTAGAGGAGGGGCTCAAAGCCGTGGTAGGCCGCGGCGTAAACCCGGGTTCCGCCGAAGGTAGCCGTAAATTCGTATTCGGCCAGGACGACGGTTACTCCGGCCAGGGCCGCCCCGCCGTAGTGGACGAAGAGCAGGTCCAGCCAGCGGCGGCGGGAGGCGAAACGGGCCGCGGCCCATTCGGCCGTAAATATTGCCAGGCCCAGAAGGGCCAACAGGCCGGCGAGGATGGCCGTAAGGTGGGGCGGACTCCAGATGGTGACGTCGATGCCGTAGAGTCGGTGCCAGAGCTCATCGAAGGGGGCCGCCAGGATTATTACGGCCGCCCCCAGGCCCAGCAGCCGCCAGCCCAGGGGCATATTTAAGGGCGCGCCCTTAAGCCAGGCCCGGACCACCGGGTACCCGACGATGGTCAGGGTAAGGAGGACCCCCGAGTAGATCAGCAGATGGGGCGGCGAAAAGAAGGTATCCCGGGTAAGGTCGATGTGCCAAGCGATATCCCAGTAAACCCCGGCCAGGCGCAGGGCCCCGGCCAGAATGAGGCCGGCGACGATGGGCCCGCCCCGGTCGAAAAGGGTCTCGGCGAGGGGCCGGCGAAGGGGTATTTGGCCTGCCGCCTCCATCCCTTAAGCCTCCCTTTCGCAGGCAGCATTGGTGTAGCCCGACCGGAAAGGCTTAACCTCCCCGGTTTCCGGCTCGTAGGCATGCCGCCAGATGCACCCAATATCCTTGGTTAGCAGGTGAATTGAAACGGAGGGTTCGGCCGAAACCGTCCGGACGGCGTGGATGTCGTTGTCAGGGGGTACGAGCTCGTAAAAATCCCCCGGCTTAAGGCGGTTAACCTGGGCTACCTCCAGATTTACACGGCCTTCGGCCAGGGTATCGGCGACCCGGTAAACCAGCTCCTCCTGCTCCCCGGCGTAGAGGCCGACCAGTCCCCAGGCCAGGTGGTCGTGGACGGGGGTTGAGGCCCCCGGGGGCACCACCAGGCTGAAAAGGGAGAGGGACCCATCTTCCGAGCGGTAAAGGAGCCAGTTGCCGATATTGGAGCCCATTCCCCCGGTGGGGCAGGGTTCCCGGTAGGCCCGGGGAAGCCAGTCGGGGTCAGCCAGAAGGCGGCCGAAGGGCTCCCGAAGCCGCTTAAGGGCTTCGGTCGGGGAGGGGCTGGCGGCCAGGATCCGTTTGACCTCGGCGATAAAATCCCGAAGCCTGGGGCTGTCCACAAAGTATTCGTCGCCGGCCGACATGCTCCCCTCCAACCGGTAACTTTGGGCTTTCTACCCAAAGTATACCAAGCTCGGCCCCCTCTTTACGGGTTATAGTCCGGTTCTACGGCTTTCCGGCGCGGCATTGGCTCCCGGCTGCCTGATGCCGGGGCGCACGGCCGCGGGCCCTTATCAAAAAGCCCTGGTCCGGTTGGGTTTTTGCCCCTTTAGGGGCCCTCACGGGCCCGGTGTGGGGGTGGGAGTTGGGGGCTGGAGGGTGACGCAACTCTGGTTATTAGCCTGGTTGCCGTCGGTGCTCGGGGGCACGCTGGCGCAATTCTGAAAAGGCTGTTTGTACCCGGTCGGGCCAAAGTAGACGCTGAACGTGAAAGTCTGGCTCTGACCGGGGGCCAGGGTTAAACCGGGCACCTGGCATAGCACCGACGGCCCCTGGAAACTACAGGGCGGGCCGGCGTTGATGCTTCCGCCACCGGCCAGGAGGGTGGACCAGGGCGGGTTCGGCTGGTCGGCAACCGTCAGGCTACCGCTGTAAACAGCCGAGCCAACGTTCGTGACCGTGATGTTGAAGACGCAGGTATAGGGCCAGTTGCACTGGCCGCTCTTCTGGACGGCGAGGTCGGGAGTTCCCGCCGAACCTGTACTGGTTACCGAAAAGTTGACGCAAGCCTGGTTGTTGGCAGGATTGAGGTCCGAATCCAGGAGGCGAACGCAGTTCTGGAACGTGCCTGTCGCCCCGACCTGCACCATCAGGGTCAGGTTATACGTTCCCCCGGGCGGCAGGGTGACCGGGTAATGGGGGCCGCAGTTTACGGCCGACCCGCCCGTGTAGCAGACCGTTCCCCCACCGCCGCCGTAGTTCGTTACGGTAAAGGGGACCGTTGGGCTGATGACATCCTGGGTGGATACACCGCCCGTATACGGGCCGGGGCCATTGTTAACCACCGTTATACTGAAGGTGCAGGCCCCGGTGGACTGGTTGCACTGGGCCGTCTTCCGAACGGCTAAATCAACACCCACCGATGGGGTTGGGGTAGGGGTACTGCTGACCGGTGTGGGGGTGTTGGTGGGGAGGGGCAAGGGCGTTGGGGTAACGGTGGGGGGAGCCACCGGGGTGCTGGTGGGCACTGCCGTGGGGGTGTCGGTTGGACTCGGCGCCGGGGTTGGGGTGTCGGTGGGCTGAGGGGTTGCCGTTGGGGTAGCCGATGACCCGTCCATCCCCGTGGCCGGTCCCCGGGGCGTGGCCGGCACGGCGGCCAGCGGGCCGGCGCCGGGGCCACAAGCGGCGAGAACTGCGGCGAAAATTGCCAGCAGAAGGACTGTCAGCCAGGGGGGATCGCTCCGCAACACTTAACTAAAATTCCTCCTCATATGCTGATACCAAGGTCGCTGACAGTTTAGCATAAGCGGCAACCTCTGGGGAGATTGGCTTTTCCACAGGCAACGGTTCTTACTCGACGAACCAGGGTAGCAGCCAGCCGAAGATGGCCGCGTAGAGGCCGACCCACGCGGCCGTGGTCCAGCGGGTCGCGGGCCGGAAAAGAAACCGGCCGAACATCCCCAGGCCGGTGCCCAGCACCAGCAGGCTGAAGGGCCACAGGGGGCTACCCAGGCCGAACTGGGGTCCGGGGGCCCGCCAGAGGCCGTAGACCAGCCCATAAAGGGCCCCGACCAGGGGCCAGAAAAGGAGACTGGCCCCGGTCAGGCCGAGCATCAGGGCCGTCAAAGTTGCGCCGGGGAAAAAGCGGCGCCGAACGGCTTCCAGCTCCGGGGTAAGGCCCTTTTGGGCCAGGGCCACCCACCCGACAAAGAGGCTGTTTACCAGCATGCCCAGGGCCGCCCCGAGAATGACCGCCGATGTCATAGTCTGCGCAACCGGGGACTGAAATGACAGTAGAAAGTCCGGACTCCTTCGGCCCGCAGGTTTCGGGCGATGGCCTTGGCCCGGTCGGGGTCGGGCTCCGCCGTAAAGAGGGCCGGCCCGGCCCCGGCAAGGCTTACCCACCGGGCCCCGGCCCGGAGAAAGCGGGCCTTGAGGCCTTCGATCCGGGGATAAAGCCTGGGGGCCAGCAGGTCGAATACGTTAAAGGGGGCCTCCTCGGCCCGCCACCGGCCGCCGATAAGCCCCTCGGCCAGCCGAAGCACCCATTCCCCCGAGGACCAGTGGGCGGGGGTGAGGGCTTCGTAGGCCCGCCGAGTCTTGTCGGGGGGACCTTCCCGGTCGAGGGCAATCACCACCGCCCAGGGGGGCAGGTCGGGGAGGGGCTCCAAACGGTCGCCCCGCCCAGCGGTCAGGGCCACCCCGCCCCGGATGAAGAAGGGCACGTCGGCCCCTAGGTCCGCCCCAAGTTGACAGAGGTCGGCATCCGTCAGGTTTTGGAGGCGGAAAAGCCGCCGGAGCAACCGCAAGGTAGCGGCGGCATCGGTTGCCCCACCGCCCAGCCCGGAGGCCAAGGGGATTCGCTTTTCGACCCGGATGCAGGCCCCCTGGGCAAGGCCGGCCTTTTGGCTGAGGGCCTGGGCCGCGCGCAAGACCAGGTCGGACCCGGAGCCCAGTTCGGGACGGGTCGAACGGACCTCCAGACGCGGGGCCGGGGTAGCCTCGAGGCGGTCGGCCAGGCTCACCGTAGCAAGAATCGTCCGGACCTCGTGGTAGCCGTCCGGCCGGCGGCCGAGGACTTCAAGCCCCAAGTTAACCTTGGCCCGGGCCAGGGTGCTCCGTCGCAAGTTCACGGTAAACCTGATAAAGCTTAAGCCACTCTTCGAGGGTCAGGTCGGCAGGCCGACGCCGGGGGTCGATTCCGGCCGCCTGAAGCAGTTGGGCGGTTTCCGCCGGGGCGAGGCGAAGACCGTCGGCGAGGGAGTTCCGGAGCTGTTTGCGGGGCTGGGCGAACCCGGCTTGAAGAAACTTAAAAAACGCCGCGGGCGAGTCGACCTGGGGTGGCTGCCGCCGGACGAGCTTGACCACCGCCGAATAGACCTTGGGGGGTGGCCAGAAGGTTCGGGGCGGGACCTTCATTACGAGGGTGGGCTCGGCGTAGAACCGGACGAACCAGGTGAGGTAGGCGGCCTCGCCGGGCCGGGCGGTGATGCGCCGGGCCACCTCCAGCTGAAGCATCACGACCCCCAGCTCCGGGGGGCAGGAGCTGGTGAGCACACGCTCCAGAATGGCGGTGGCGATGTTGTACGGCAGGTTTCCGGCCAGCTTGTACGTGGGGCCCACCTCGGCTTCAAAAGGATAAGTCAAAATATCCGCCTGAAGGATTTTAAGGTTAGGGTTATCTTTAAACCGGTCGGTAAGCACCCGGACCATGCCGGGGTCGATTTCGACGGCCACCACCCGGCTTCCGGCCCGGAGGAGGGCCTCGGTAAGGGTTCCCAGGCCCGGCCCCACCTCCAGGACGACGTCAGCCGGGCCGAATTGGCCGGCCCGAATTATGGCCTGTCTTACCCGGTCGTCGACCAGGAAGTGCTGACCCAGGGCCTTGCGGGCCAGCAGGCCGTAGCGGGCTAGGAGGCTAACGGTTTCGGACCGGAGGGACGTGGCCGTTCCGTCGTAAGAAAATTGGTGGCCGTGCACCCACCGTTGAACGCGTCCGCCGGCTGACCGTCCGCCGCCGGCTCCGGCCAGGCGCCCCGGCGGCACCCGGAAGTATCTGCTTACCGTTGCTTCCTTCCGGACCTGGCGGGGTTCGCAGGCTTCCGTCGCGCCGGACCCGGCCATCAACGCCGGCGCCCGGGGGCTCGACCCGGCAGACCGCCGCCCGCGGGTGGGAATTCGACCCCGCTATAGCGGATTGCGGGTGCAGGGCACCGCTAGCTCCCCGTCTAGCACGGCCACCACGTTAATTATACCCCTCCGGCGAAGGGTTAAGTTAACCGGTTCGACCAAGCGGTGTCGGGTTTAACCCAAAACCCGGAGACCCAGAGGGGCGTGCCAGCTTTCACCCGAAAGGCAGGCGGGCTATCGGGCCGTCTTGACAGCGGGGAAAGCTTGTGTATATTTTAGATAATGGCGGTCGGTGGGAGGCCGCCGGATTAGGGGCGTAGCTCAGCCAGGTAGAGCAGCGGTCTCCAAAACCGCTGGTCGGGGGTTCAAATCCCTCCGCCCCTGCGCAGGCCGTGCCGCGGTGGTGGAATCTGGCAGACACGCCGTCTTGAGGGGGCGGTGCCGATAAGGCGTGCGGGTTCAAATCCCGCCCGCGGCACCCAGGCGGAAGTGGCGCAGCGGTAGC
>DAOUCL010000211.1:0-6082 GCA_034432015.1 Dehalococcoidia bacterium | reverse complement strand
AAGGGGTTCTTGATGCCCAGAAGGTTCTATCCTACCGTGGTCGAGTTAAGGGCAGCCGTCACTCAGGTGCTGCGCTTGCTTGAAGAACCCGAACTCAAAATCCAATGCACTGGGACTTAGGACGATGAGCTGGCGGCCACCCACCGGACAGGTTTAGCGCAGGGCTTCGATAAGTTCGGTCAGGTCCCGATGGAAGGGGTCGGCCTCGGCCAGCGGCAACTCCCCCAAAATCCCCTTTTCCCGAAGCCTATCCTCAAAAGTGGGAAAGTTAACCTGGTAAAAGACCCCAATGGGAATCCTTTCGCCCCATTCGTAGGATCTGGCTATGGCTAAAAGCTGCTTGGCCCGAATCTCTTCCGGGTCCTCGGGGTCGGCCACCACCGGGTCAAAGCCGACCTCCTCAAGCTTGTAAAGCCTGGGCCGCTTCTCCGGCCGGTCCAGCCCCAGATACCATTCCTTGGTGTGAATATCGTTATACGTCGGGCACGTCTGCAAAACGTCGATAAAGGCGCTTCCCCGGTGGGCTATGGCCCGGGCAACCAGCTCCGAAAGGTGCTTTACGTCCAAGGCAAACCCCCGGGCCACAAAGGTGTATCCGGCCCCGATGGCCAGGGCAATGGGATTAAGCCCCTGCTGGACGTTTTCTTCGGGCATCGACTTGGTTTTCGCACCCCGGGGTAAGGTCGGGGCCGCCTGGCCCTTAGTAAGGCCGTAAACCTCGTTGTTAAACACAATGTACGTAAAGTCCACGTTGCGCCGCCCCGCGTTGATAAAATAACCGGCCCCGATCCCGTAGCCGTCCCCGTCGCCCCCAACCGCTATCACCGTAAGGCTGTGGTTGGCAAGCTTCAGGCCGGTGGCAAAGGGCAGAACCCGCCCGTGCAAGGTGTGAAAACCGTAGGCCCGCAGATAGTGGGGGGTCTTGCCCGAACACCCTATCCCCGAGCAGACCGCCACCTGGTGGGGCGGTATCTGAAGCTTGTAAAGGGCCTGCTGAATGGCCGCCAGGATCCCGAAATCCCCGCAACCGGGACACCAGTCGCTGTCAATATCCGCCCGGTAGTCTTTAACCTCAGTCGCCATCGCTTACCTCAACCTTGAAGGTGGGATGCCAAGACCGTCCCTTCGGCGCCCATCGCCTTTAAAATCCCTTCCTTAAGCTCCTCCTGGGTAAAGGGCCGCCCGTCCCACTTTAAAACCCTCCGGGTTATGTTTATCCCCGTCTGCTCGCAGATTAAGGCCCCCAGCTGGCCGGTGTAATTTTCCTCGACCAGGATTAAATTTTTGGCCCGGCCCAGAATCTCTTTGAGCTCTTCGGCCGGAAAAGGCCGCATGAGCCTTACTTGAACGAAGTTAATCTTGTAACCTTCGGCCCCAAGCTCTTCGAGGGCATCCAGAATCGCCCCCTTGGTCGAACCCCAGCCCACCACCGTAAAATCGGCCTCGGGCGGCCCGTAGGTCTTAAACTTGACTTCTTTCGGAATTTCCCGGGCCGCCACCTCCAGCTTTTTCATCCGCTTGGCCACCATCTTAAGCCGGTTCTCGGCCCCCTCGGTGATGTGCCCCCTCGGGTCGTGCTCGTCGGAGGTGGTCCAGAAGATCCCCCCTTCCGTCCCCGGGATGGTCCTCGGGCTTATCCCCGTCTCGGTAAAGGCGTAGCGGAAGTAGCTCCCCTCCGAACCGCCGTCGGGGCGGTAAAAAAGGCCCCGGTCCACGGGCGGCAAAGCCTCAAGCCCTAGGCCATCAACGGTGGAGTAGGCCCCGGCCAGGTGCTTATCTAAAAGCACAATCACGGGCAACTGGTAGCGCTCCGCCCAGTTAAAGGCCATGTATGAATCAAAAACTACCTCCTCGATGTCCCCCGGGGCGACGACGAGGTGGGAAAACTCCCCGTGGGCCGGCTGCAGCGCAAACCGAAGGTCCGCCTGCTCCTGGCGGGTGGGCAGGCCGGTAGAAGGGCCGCCCCGCTGCCACAAAAAGACCACCGGGCCCGGGGCCTCCGTCATGGAGGCAAAGCCGATCCCTTCGGCCATCAGCGTAAAGCCCGGGCCCGAAGTGGAAGTGGCCGCCCGGACCCCGGCGTGGGCAGCCCCAACGGCCATGTTTATGGCCGAGACCTCATCCTCGGCCTGGACCACCACAAAGCCGTATTTGCGCTGCTGGGCCTCCAGGTAGACGTTTTCGTCGGTGGCCGGGCTTATCGGGTAGTAAGTCTGAAAGCCCAGGCCCGCCTTTATCTTGGCGATGGCCGCCGCCTGAACCCCCCGGACCAGAAGGGGCCGCTGACCCGGACGCCGATTAAGCCTGGAAAGCTTATACCCAAAATCGTCCCCAAAATGGGCCCTGATGTACTCATACCCAAGCTCGGCCGCCCGAATGTTTATCCGGGCGGATTCGGCCCGCCGGCCCTTAAATCCTTCTAAGATGGCGGCCGTCAAAGCCTCCAGGTCAAAGCCTAAGATGGCTGCCGAGGCCGAAAGGGCGATCACGTTCTGGACTACCTTGAACCGGTTTCGTTCGGCCTGGCGGCCGAACTCCTTTAAGGTCAGCTCTAAAAGGTCGGCGTAGGGCACGGGGTAAAGTCTTAAGTCGGCCCGGCCCACCTCGGGCTTGACCCGGGCGTCGTAAACAATGGCCCCGCCCGGAACGACTTCGTGGAGGTGGCCCCGGTGGGCCGGAAACTCGTGGCGGGTGTCCCCGAAAAGGGTCTCTTCGTCGAGGCTTACTAAGACGTGGACCCGGCTTAGGGGGCTGTGGCGGTCGACGTCGCTGATGCGGACTCGGTAATAGCTGTGCTTGCCCATAATGTTGGAATGGTACTCAATTGAAGCGTAGACGCGGTAGCCGGCCCGAACCAGCGCCCTGGCCAGGGTCTCGGCCGCCACGTTGATGCCGCTTCCCTGCGGCCCCCCGATAAGCCAGTTGATATCCCGGTCCGTCCAAGTCATGGCTGCTCCTGCGTCGGCGGGGGTTATCCCCTTTGATCTTCCTCTGTTGGGTTGGGGCCCGTCAAGGCTGCTTAGTCGGCCGCTTTTTCCTTCTGGGCTGGGGCCGCTGGTTCAGGGACGACGGCCGGCGTAGCTTTGGGAACCACCGCCCAGAAGTACTTGACGGGTTCCGGCCAGGCGGCCAGAATCTCGGCCGCCTTTAGGCTTCCGGTGTATTCGAGGTGGGCCCGGATGAGCTCTCTCAGCTCCTCGGCCTCGGCCCCTTCCGGCCGCCGGATGGTTACCATGTCCGGATTGTACCTGGCCGGGAAGGTCCCGCCCGGGTCGAAGACGTAGGCCCGGCCGTGGCTCATCCCGGCCCCGAAGTTGCGGCCAGTGGGCCCCAACACCACCACCAGTCCCCGGGTCATGTACTCACAGCAGTGGTCGCCCGTCCCCTCCACCACCGCCACCGCCCCTGAGTTCCTGACGGCGAACCGCTCCCCGGCCCGTCCGGCCACAAAGAGGCGGCCCCCGGTGGCCCCGTAGAGGACGGTGTTACCGACGATTACGTTTTCGTCGGGGCGGAAGGAGGCCGACCGCGGCGGGTAGATGATTATCTCCCCGCCGCTCATTCCCTTCCCCACGTAGTCGTTGGCTTCCCCCTCCAGGATGAGGCGCAGGCCGTTGGCGCAGAAAGCCCCGAAGCTCTGCCCAGCCGAGCCTTTAAGCCGCAGCTCGACAGTTCCGGGCGGCAGGCCCTCCGGCCCGTGGTGCCGGACGATTTCCCCGGCAATTCGGGCCCCGATGGTCAGGTCGGAGTTGCGGACGGCGGCCTCATAGCAGACCGGCCGGCCGGCCCGGATGTAGGGGCCTAGCTCGGGCAGGACCCGGTCGTCGAACCGCGGGTGGGGCGGGTCGTTCCGGTCCTGGGCCTGGCGCCGGGGCAGGGTCCGGGAGGGGTCGGGGTCCTTCAGGATAGCCGAGAGGTCGAGGCGGGCGGCCCGGGACCCGGCCGGCAGGTCCGACCGGGGCCGAAGCAGGTCGACCCGGCCGATAATCTCGTCCAGCCGCCGGTAGCCCATGGCCGCCAGGATCTGCCGAATCTCCTGCGCAACAAAGGTAAAAAAGTTAATTACGTGTTCCGGCCGGCCCTTGAACCGGGTGCGGATGAGCTCCTCCCGCTGGGTGGCGATACCGGCCGGACAGGTGTTCAGGTGGCACTGCCGGCCCATGTCGCAGCCGATGGCCACCAGGGGGGCCGTCCCGAAGCCGTACTCGTCGGCCCCTAGCAGGGCGGCGACGACCACGTCCCGGCCGGTCTTTAGGCCCCCATCGGTCCGGAGCCTGACCCGGCCCCGCAGGCCGTTAAGCATCAAGACCTGCTGGGTCTCGGCCAGGCCCAGCTCCCAGGGGCAGCCGGCATTTTTAATGGATGAGAGGGGCGACGCCCCCGTTCCGCCGTCCATGCCGCTTATCTGAATGTAATCGGCGTAGGCCTTGGCCACCCCGGCGGCGATGGTGCCTACCCCGCTTTCGGCCACCAGCTTCACCCCCACCCGGGCCCGGGGGTTGACGGTTTTCAGGTCGTAGATGAGCTGGGCCAGGTCCTCGATGCTGTAGATGTCGTGGTGGGGGGGCGGGGAGATGAGCTGGATCCCCGGGATGGTGTGGCGGACCCGGGCGATGAACTCGGAGACCTTTATGGCGGGGAGCTGGCCGCCCTCCCCGGGCTTAGAGCCCTGGGCGATCTTAATCTCCAGCTCATCGGCCATTATTAAATACTCGGTCGTGACCCCAAACCGGCCGGAGGCTACCTGCTTGATCCGGTTGTTGGCCCAGTCCCCCGAGGGCAGGGGCCGGTACCAGGTCCGGTCCTCGCCCCCCTCCCCGGTATTTGTCCGGGCCCCCAGCCGGTTCATCGCCACCGCCAGGGTCTCCTGGGCGGCCCGGGAAAGGGCCCCTAACGACATGGCCGCGACCACGAACCGGCGGCGGATCTCCTCCACCGGTTCGACCTCGTCGATGGGGATGGGCGGCCGGTCGGAAACGATTTCCATAAGGTCCCGGAGCGACCTGGGCTGGCCGGACCGGACCACCTCCAGGTAGCGCAGATATTCCTGGTAATCCCCCGTTTCAACAGCCCGGTGAATGGCCTTTATCACCTCGGGGTTAAAGCCATGGTACTCCCCATCCCGGCGGTGGCGGACGTAGCCGATGTCGGGGAGCCGGTCCCGCTGGAGCTGGCCCCCGAAGGCCACCCGGTGCCAGTACAGGACGTCTTCGGCCAGCTCCCGCAGGCCGACGCCCCCGAGGCGGGCGGGCGTATCCGGAAAGTATTTTTCGACCACCCCGTTGTCGAGGCCCAGCACCTCGAAGACCTGGGCCCCCCGGTAAGAACGGAGGGCAGAGATTCCCATCTTGGACATGACCTTAAGGAGGCCCTTTTCCAGGGCGACCTTGGCATTCTTCACGGCCTGTTCAGGGGACATCCCGGCCAGGTCCCGCTCGGTGACGACCTGGGTTCGGGCCGTCTCAAACAGAAGATACGGGCAGATGGCTCCGGCCCCGTAGCCGACCAGCAGGGCGGCCTGGTGGATGTCCCAGACGGAGCCGGTCTCGACCACCAGGTCCGTCCGCATCCGCTTACCCCGGCGGATCAGGTGGTGGTGCACCGCCGAGACGGCCAAAAGCATGGGGATCGGGGCCTGGTCGGGCCCGACCCCCCGGTCGGAGAGGACCAAAAGCCCCGCCCCGGCATCCACGGCCGCCTCGGCCCGGGCGCACAGCCCCGCCACCGCCGCCTCCAGGCCCTCGGGCTCGGACGCCGGGAAGAGGCAGGGCAGAACTTCGGCCCGGAAAGGTGAGCGGCCGAGAAGCTCCCTCAACTCGGCCTCGGTGAGGACCGGGCTGGGCAGGTGGATGAGGCGGGCCTGGTCGGCCGATTCCTCCAGCAGGCTGGGCCGGGGGCCCAGGTAAACGTCCAGGGACATCACCAGGCCCTCCCGGAACGGGTCGATGGGGGGGTTGGTGACCTGGGCAAACCGCTGCTTAAAGTAAAACGACAGCGGACGGCGGAAGGCGGAAAGGACCGCCAGGGGCGTATCGTCCCCCATCGACCAGACCAGGTCCTGGGCCTGGGCGGCCAGGGACTT
>DAOUCL010000210.1:0-2616 GCA_034432015.1 Dehalococcoidia bacterium | reverse complement strand
TCGCCGAGGCGGTCCGCTGGGTCGACGACCTCGAAGGGGCCCTGGGCGACCGGGAGCGGGCCATTGCGGGGCAGGTTCTCAAGGAGATCCGGTCGCGGCTGGGCTTTCTCATCGACGTGGGCCTCGACTACATAACCCTCGACCGGCCGGCCTCGACCCTCTCGGGCGGGGAGGCCCAGCGGATCCGGCTTGCGACCCAGGTGGGCAGTGCCCTGACCGGGGTGCTTTACGTCTGCGACGAGCCGTCGGTCGGGCTTCACCCGGTGGACAACGGCCGGCTGATTGCCACCTTAAAGCGCCTCCGGGACCTGGGCAACACCTTAATCGTCGTCGAGCACGATGAGGCGATGATCCGGGCTGCCGACTGGGTCATCGACCTGGGGCCGGGGGCCGGGGAGCACGGGGGGCGGGTCGTGGCGGTCGGCACCCCCGAGGATATCGCCCGAAACCCGAACTCCCTGACGGGCGCCTACCTTTCCGGCCGCAAGCAGATTCCCATTCCGGCGCGCCGCCGGCCCGGCAACGGCAAGTTCCTGGTCATTCACGGGGCCCGGGCCAACAACTTAAAAAATATCAACGTCGCCATCCCCCTTGGGATGCTCGTTTGCGTCACCGGGGTCTCGGGGAGCGGCAAGAGCACCCTGGTTGACGAGGTCCTTTACAAGCGGCTCGCCCAGATTTTTTATAACGCCAAGGACCGGCCGGGCGAATGCGACTACATTTCGGGCATCGAGCACATCGACAAGGTGATCGAGATCGACCAGTCGCCCATCGGCCGGACGCCCCGGAGCAACCCGGCCACCTACACCGGTGCCTTCACCCCGATCCGGGAGCTCTTTGCCAGCCTGCCTGAGGCCAGGCTCCGGGGCTACGCCCCCGGAAGGTTCTCGTTTAACGTGAAGGGCGGCCGGTGTGAGGCCTGCGAAGGCGCGGGATTTGTCCAGATTGAGATGCACTTTCTGCCGGATGTGACCGTGCCCTGCGAGGTGTGCAAGGGCCGCCGCTACAACCGGGAAGCCCTCGAAGTTAAATACCGGGGTAAAAGCATCGCCGACGTCCTGGACATGACCGTATCCGAGGCGCTGGAGTTCTTCGACGCCTTCCCGGCCATCCGGAGCAAGCTCCAGACGCTGGCCGACGTGGGCCTCGGGTATATCAAGCTCGGCCAGCCGGCAACGACCCTTTCCGGGGGCGAGGCCCAGCGGGTTAAGCTTGCGACCGAGCTTTCCCGAAAGGCAACCGGGCGGACCCTCTATATCCTTGATGAGCCGACTACAGGCCTCTCCTTCGAGGACTGCGCCGCCCTCCTGCGGGTGCTTCAGCGGCTCGTTGATGCGGGCAACACCGTGGTGCTCATCGAGCACAACCTGGAGCTTATCAAGTGCGCCGACTGGATAATTGACCTGGGGCCGGAGGGGGGCGACCGGGGCGGCTACGTGGTGGCGGCCGGCACCCCGGAACAGGTTGCCCAGGTGGAGGGGTCGTATACCGGCCGGTTTTTGCGGGAGATTCTGACCCGGGCCGGGCGGCTGGCGCCGGCCGGGACGGCGGCCTCTGGTGGATAAAAGGGTTGAAGGGCATCCGAATCTGGCCTTAAGGTTCGGGGCGGCTGTGGCATACTGGGGGTGGAATGCGGCGGTGCCCGAAGGTGAGAATCTTCCGGGACGAGGAGGGCCGGCCCGTCTATTTCTGCACCCACAAGGGCTGGGGCGGCCGCCGGGCCCGCTACCTGCCGGCCTGCGTCTACGCTAAAGCCGACGGCATAAACCCCGAAACGGCCCCGTTCACCAACGGCCAGCGCTTCGGTTTCTGCACCTATTACCGCGAGTATTTAAGACGGCTCCGGGAAGGCCTGGATACGGCCAATATCCCCGAACGGTAGCGGGCCTAGCGGGGCGGCATCCGCAGGCCGCCGTCGAGCCGGATTACCTCACCGTTGAGCATCGGGTTCTCGATGATGTGCTGGACCAGCAGGGCGTATTCTTCCGGCCGGCCGAGGCGCGGCGGAAAGGGTATCTGCTGGGCCAGGGCGGCCCGAATCTCGGCCGGGAGCTGGGCCAGCATCGGCGTATCAAAGATCCCCGGGGCGATGGTGACGACCCGAATGCCGTTGCGGGCCAGGTCCCGGGCGGCCGGGAGGGTCAGGCTGACGACGCCCCCCTTGGAGGCGGCGTAGGCCACCTGGCCGATCTGGCCCTCGAAGGCCGCCACTGATGCCGTGTTGATGATGACACCCCGTTCGCCCTCCTCGTTGGGTTCGTTCTGGGCCATGGCCCAGGCCGCCAGGCGCAGGGCGTTGAAGGTCCCCACCAGGTTCACCTGGATTACCCGGACAAACCGCTCGAGGGAGTGGGGACCCTCCCGGGTGATGGTGCGCTCGGCAAGGCCAATTCCGGCGCAGTTGACCAGAATGTGGAGCCCGCCGAAGCGGCCTACGGCCAGCTCAACCGCCGCCCGGGTAGAAGCCTCGTCGGTGACATCCGTTGAAGCGAAGGCGGCGGCCTCACCCAGCTCCCGGGCCAGGGCCTCGCCGGCCTCACGGTTCAGGTCGGCGATGACGACCCGGGCGCCCAGGCTGGCCAGCCGGCGGACGGTGGCGGCCCCCAGCCCGGAAGC
>DAOUCL010000209.1:0-3465 GCA_034432015.1 Dehalococcoidia bacterium | reverse complement strand
GTTGAGGAGCTCCCGGCCCTTAAGCTTCACCGCCTCCGGGTTCTGCCCGGCCGGGAGGGGGAGGTTATTGAAAAGCTTCGGCGGCGGTCCGACGTGGAGCACGCCCAGCCCAACCACGTTTACCGGACCCTCTTTACCCCCAACGACCCGTACTTCGGCCAGCAGTGGAACCTTTCGGCCATCCACGCCCCCGAAGCCTGGGATGTCACCCTGGGGGCCGGCGTAAAGGTGGCTGTGGTAGACACCGGGGTGGACTGCGGCCACCCGGACCTGCAGGGCCAGTGCGCCGCCCAGGCCAATTACGTCGGCGGGTATCAGGACGACAACGGCCACGGCACCCACGTGGCCGGCATCATCGCCGCCCGGGTTAACAACGGCATTGGGGTTGCGGGGGTTGCGCCGGGCGCACGGCTCATCGCCCTCAAGGTGCTGGACCAATACGGTCAGGGCACCACCACGACGGCGGCCGCGGCCATCGTCGACGCTGTGAGGGTTTATGGGGCCAGGGTGATAAACCTCAGTTTCGGCGGCCCCGATTTTGACGATGTTTTGCAGGAGAGCATAAACCAGGCCCACGCCGGCGGGGCCCTCGTCGTGGCCGCCGCCGGCAACTCCGGGAGCTCCGCGCCCATCTACCCGGCGGCGATGGACCACGTGGTGGCCGTGGCGGCCGTCGACCCTAATCTCCAGCGGGCGTGGTTTTCGAATAACGGAAGTTATGTCCAGCTTGCGGCCCCGGGCGTAAACATCTGGAGCACTTATCCGGGCGGCCAGTACGCCCTGGGAAATGGCACCTCAATGGCCGCGCCCCACGTCAGCGCGGCGGCCGCCCTCCTTCTCTCCCTTCGACCGAACCTCTGCTCGGATGCCGTAGCTACGCTCCTTTTTCAGACGGCCGACGACCTGGGCAGCCCCGGCCGGGACCCGTATTTCGGCTACGGCCTGGTGAACGCCTACCGGGCCGTCCGGGCCGTAGCCCCGGCCCCCAGTCCGCCCACGAACCTCCCCTACCGCCTCTTCCTGCCCCTGGTGGCCCGGACCGCCCCCGCCTGCTGACGGCCCCGGCCCGACCTGACACCGGTTATGTCAATTTAGTATGATTCTTTTCGGGATGTCTCGTCGGGTAAAATCGGAGCTTAGGGGGGTTCTTGACGCCCTGCCGGTGCCGGCGGCGGTGGTCGGCCGCCGGGGCACCGTTTTTTACGCCAACCCGGCCTTCCTCGGCCACTTCGGGTCCCCCTCCGGGTCCTTCCCGGCTTTCCTGGGCCTTACCCCCGCCCAGTGGGACCGGCTTCTCACGGCCGGCACTTTAATCCTGGCCGACGGCCGGAGCCTCTCGGCTGCCCGGTTGGGCAGCCGGAGGTTTTTGGTCACTTTCGGCGGCGACGGCCGCCTGGAGGGCCTCCACCAGCTGGCCGCCGCCCTCTGCCGGGACCTGACGGTGGACCCCATCTGGGTGGTGGGGCCCCGGTTGGTAGAGCTTTCCGGGGCTGACCAGGTGGTGCTCTGGGTTCGCCGCTCCCTGGCGGGGGATTTCGAGGGCCACGCCTGGCCGCCGGAAGCCCCGGGCCGAATTCCCTACCTGGGCGTCACCGACCTGGACGAGCTGGAGCGGGACCCGGCGGGTTCCGCCTGGCTGGGGCGCTTTTTGCGCTGGGCCGGTTACGGCGCCTACTGGCTGCGGGCCCTCCGGGTGGATTGGGACCGGCTGGGGCTGCTGGTGGTGGGCCGCTTCGGCGACCGGCCCTTCTCGGCCGAAGAGCAGGCCCGCCTGGAGGTGGCCGCTGGCCTCATCACCCTGGCCTGGCACCGGCGGCTGCTCACCGACCGGCTGGCCCGGAACCTGGCCGAACTTAACGCTTTCTGGCAGGTGGCCAACGTGGGCCTCGTCCTGGTGGACGCCGAAGGCCGGGTGGTGGCCGCCAACCCGGCCGCCCGGGAGCTGGCGGCCGGGGCCGGAACCAACGTTGCCGGCCGGCTCTGCCGGGATGTCTTCCCCCTGGTGGACGATTCCGGGGAGCCCATCTGCGGCCGCCACTGCCCCCTGGCCGACCTGCCCCACGGCGACCGGGCGGCGGTCCGGGCGTATATCCCGGTGCCGGGCGGCCCCCGGCGAACGGTCCTCTGGACGGTGGCCCCCATCCGGGACGGCTACGGGCGGCTTCGGGGCTGGGCCGAGGCGATCCAGGACATCGGGCCCCTTCACGCCGAGGACGAGGTTCGGGCCGGCTTTATTTCGGCGATATCCCACGAGCTGCTCACGCCGGTGGCCATTATAAAAGGCTACGCCGTCTCCCTGGCCGAGCGGCCGGCCGGCCGGCGGGATAAGGTGTTACGGGCGGGCCTTGAGGCCATCGCCGACGAGGCCGACCGCCTCTCCCGCCTCGTCCGCAACCTGCTGGACGTGGCCAAGGTTCAGGCCGGGGCTTTGCGGCTGCAGCTGGCGCCCCTCAACCTCAAGCCCCTCATCGAGCAGGGGGTTGAGCGGTTCAGCAAGCGCTCCCGCCGCCACACCTTCGTGGTGGAGATTCCGGACCAGCTCCCCCTGGTGACGGCCGACCGGGACCGGATCGAGGGGGTGCTGTATAACCTGTTGGATAACGCCGTGAAGTACTCCCCCAACGGCGGCACCATCCGGGTCTCGGCCGCCGCCCAGGGCAACGAGGTGGTGGTGGCGGTGAGCGACCCGGGGATCGGTATCCCTTACGCCGAGCACGACCGGATCTTTCAGCCTTACCACCGGGTGACCGGGCCGAACCAGCCGCCGGTGGAGGGGAGCGGCCTGGGCCTCTTCATCGCCCGGGCGGTAGTGGAGGCCCACGGCGGCCGGATCTGGGTCCGGAGCCGACCGGGTCGGGGCTCGACCTTCTATTTCTCCCTGCCCCGGGAGGCCCCGGCGGAGCTGCCGGCCGTATACCTGGCACCCAATGCCCAGACCGAGGGAAAGGACGAAGATGCCGAAGACCCGAAGAAAGATTCTGGTGGTTGACGACGAACCGAGGGTTCTGGACTTCATCCGGCTGAGCCTGGAGCGGGCCGGCTACGACGTCCTTGAGGCGATGGACGGCCTCGAGGCGTTGCAGAAGGTCCGGGAAGAGCTTCCAGACCTGGTCCTGCTGGACGTGGGCCTGCCCCAGCTCGACGGCTTCGAGGTGCTCAAGCTCATCCGGGAAGTCTCCCAGGTCCCGGTCATCATGGTGACGGTCCGGGGCGAGGAGGCGGACAAGATCCGGGGCCTGGAGCTCGGGGCGGACGACTACGTAACCAAGCCTTTTAACCCCAACGAGCTTTTGGCCCGGATCAAGGCGGTCCTCCGCCGGGTGGAGGCCACCTCCCCCACCACCCGGGGGGTCCTTAAAGTGGACGATTACCTGACCATCGACTTCGAGGAGCGGGAGGTGATCGTCAACGGGCAGCGGATACCCCTGCGGCCCACGGAATACCGCCTCCTTTACCACCTGGTCC
>DAOUCL010000208.1:0-4778 GCA_034432015.1 Dehalococcoidia bacterium | reverse complement strand
GTGTTCGGGATAGCCGCCGATATCCGGGCCGACGAGCAGGCCCGCCAACTGGGCATCGGGCTAATAACGGCCCGGGGCTAGGTAATCGCGCCCGCAGGCCCCGAAACGTAGCGGCTGAGGGTAGACAGTAGTAGCCGATTTTGTTAACATCTATTCAGCCGAACGGGTGTGCGATGGCTTTTCGGTTTGAGCTGGACCGGGACTTAAATGCGGCCCTGAACTTGAAACTTTACGGATTGGCCCACCTTACGGGCCCTACCGGGAGTTCCCCGGGAAGTCACGCCTGTGGAGATCGGCTCTGCGGCGGAACGGGACGGTCTGAGACCGTCCTGGTCTACGAGCACCCGGTCGCTGAACCAGGAAGTGGCCGGTCATCTATGGAACCCGCCCGGGTGAAATAGATGACTATGCGTCACGGAACGGTTTGCAGAACGGTAACCTATGGCTACGGTCGTGGCTGTCGCGGCCCAGAAGGGTGGGGTGGGCAAGACCACGACGGCGGTGCACCTGGCCGCCGGGCTGGCCCGGCGGGGGGCGCGGGTGCTGCTGGTGGACGCCTGTCCGCAGGGGCAGGCGGCGGTCCACCTGGGGCTTGAGCGGGAGCCGTGTCTTTTTGAGCTGCTCATTCGGCCGCCGGGTTCGGGGCCGGACCCCCTGACCCTTATCCGGCCGGCCCGGGAGAACCTGTGGCTTCTGCCGGGGGACAAGGAGACGGGGGTGCTGCAGGTGGTGCTGGCGGCCCGGATGGACCCCCTGGACGTTTTCGAGCGGGCGCTGCGGCCCCTGCGGGCCCGGTTCCGGTACATCGTCATCGACACCGGTCCGGGGATGGGGGGGCTGCAGGAGCGGGCCCTCTTTGCGGCGGACCTGGTGGTGGTGCCGGTCCAGGTGGACTTTCTGGGGGCGGATGGGGCGGAGCGGGTGCTGGAGACGCTGGGGATTCTGCGGGAGCGGGGCGGGCGGGCCCCCGGCCTGGCGGGGGTGCTGCCCACCTTTTACGACGAGGTGACCCGGGAGAGCCGGGCGGTGCTCTCCCACCTGGTCTCGAGGTTTGGGGAGGCGGTGCTTTCGCCGGTGCACCGGGCGACGGTCTTCCGGGAGGCGGCGGCCCGGGGGCGGACGGTCTACGAGCTCGGGGGCCCGGCCGCCGGGCGGGCGGCCCGGGAGTACGGGCTGCTGGTAAAACGTGTGCAGGAGGTCGCCTGATGGAGAGGATGGAGAGACGGGCGCCGGAGCCTGCGGCGTTCATCCCGGTTGCGGCCCCGCGGCGGGGCCGTTCCCGGGCCCGGGAACGGGGCTGGATGCTCAGGGGCATCCCCGAGGAGGTGCGGGAGCAGGTGGGCCGGGTGGCCGGGGAGCTGGGGGTGCCGGTCTACGAGGTGGTGCGGGCCTTCCTGGAGGAGGGCCTGCGGCGCTACCGGGACGGCAGCTTAAAGCTTGAGCCGGCCCCCCGGGCGGTGCGGTTCACCCTCTTCCCGCCGGGCCGACGATAGCCCCGAAAACTCCCCCTTCTTGCGGCTAACCGTGCAGGTAGCCGCGGGCTAGCCGCAGGCTATCTGCAAAGCTGCTCCTGCGGCTAGCCGCAAAGCTAGCCACGCGGCCCTGTGGGGGCCGTAGGGGGCCGGTTCCGAGGGCGGGTCGGGGAAAAACATCACGGCCGCCGCGGGTCGGTCGCCGGGAGGTCGAATTCGACGGTGTTGGGCCGGCCGTCCAGGTTGAACTCGAAGCGGTAGCGGCCCGGCGGGGCCTTCCCGTCCGGGAGGCAGGCGGCGACGAAGGTGTAGGCCAGCCGATAGCCCAGGCGGCCGCCGAAGGTGTCGGCGGGCAGGGGCGTGCCGTCCCGGCTCACGGCGGGTGCGGTTACGGTCTGGCCTTCCCGGTGGATGGTGAGGGTCCAGGGTCCGCCGGCCCCGCCGGTGGCGGCGCAGGCGCCGCCGAACCAGTAGGTCGCGCCGGCCCAGCGGATGTGCCAGGTGATGGGGAGGTTGACCGGGCCGGGGTCGTCCCGGCCCGAGAGCACATCCAGGGTTGCGGCGGCCCGGTAGGGGCCGGGGGCGTTCGGGTCGTAGTGGCTGCCGAAGCCCGCCCTTTTGAGGGCGGGGTTGAGGATGAGGAGGGCGTGGGTGGAGTTCATCCAGCCGTCCACCGCAGCCTCGGGGCTGAGGGGATGGGTGCTGGCGGCGACGTTGCCGTTTCTGGCCGCCCGGTCCCCCTCCGGGGTGTAGTAGGGACTTTGCGGGTCCTCCCGGTGCTCGACGGTCTGGGTGGCCACCATGTAGCGGGCGTGGGCGGCCGCCCCCGCCGAGAGGGCCGGGTCCTCAACCGCCGGGGCAAGGCCGAGAAGCTGCCGGTAATGGTTAAGGCGCGCAAGCCAGCCCGGGCCGTCCGGGGCATCTCCCTCCGGCTCTAAGGCCTCCTTCGGGATGAGCCCGGCCTCCTTGAGCATGTCGCCCACGTTGGCTAAGGTTATATCCCCGGGGTTGGCAAAGGGGGTTTTTATGAGCCAGCGCTGAAGCACCGCCCGCTGGAAGCGCACCACCTGGAAGTCGCTCCTGAGGCCGACCCCGGTGGGAAGGCCGAACCGGACCTTCCAGTCCGGGAAGGAAAGCACGTAGGCCTTTAGCTCAGGCACGACATCCAGCCGGGAGAGGGCCTGGGCCTCATCCTTCGGGGGCTCATGCCTTGGGACGCCCAGGGAGGCCAGGTAATCGTCTTTGCCCCGGCGGGCAAGCTCGTCAAGGACGTTTACGGGGAGGGCCATTCCCAGCTCCGGCCGCCACTGGAGCGCCCCCTTCTGGAAGGCCTGGACTAAAAAGCCGTCCCAGCTGAACCTTCGGGAGACGGGCGGGCCCAGAACGGCCGCCCCGCCGTAGCGGGCGTACTCCGCGGCCATGGGCGCAACCCCGTCGTCAAAGACCCGGAAGGCCGGCTGCGGGCCTTCGGCGGCGGCAACAGTCGCCCAAAGGGCGGCGAGGAGGGCGGAAAGGGCGAGGAGCCGGCGAAGCCGGCTGCGGGCCGAGCCGCCCGGTGGCATCGGCGCACCTCCTGCTGGCGGCCGGGAGCTCCCGGCCGGTGGGCGTCGGGGGCAGCGGCCGGCTGCGCCCCGTAGTCTGTCCCGGGAGCGGGCTGGCGGCTGTCGCCCCGCTCCCGGGCTGTGGGGAGGACCCGGCGCCGGGTCCTCTGGCGGATTCCCGCTTGAGGGTGCGCCCGGCGATGCCGTGTCTGCGGGTCCGGGCAAGGATATCAGTTGCAGGGCGAAGGGGCTCATCGGCTGGGCCCCTGCTGGCGAACCGGTGCGGAAGGGGTTCAATCTCCGGTGGGCCGCAAGGAGCTCATTCCCCAGCCAGGTGATACCCTTGGCTACCCCGGCAGTCGGCTGACGGTGCTGGATGAAGCTCATGGCCCGGCGGAAGGGGTTCAATCTCCGGTGGGCCGCAAGGAGCTCATTCCCCTTTCGGAAGCTCCCAGAGCCAGGTGATACCCTTCTTGGTGCTCCGGATGCCGAGGGCTGCTTTGGCCCGTTTGAGGGTGATGAGGCTGATGCCGAGGGTATCGGCTTCGGCAAGAATCTCAGCCGCCGGCGCGGGTCCGCCGGCGAGGCGGCGGCGCAGGAACCCTTCGGCCCGAGCCTGTGCCGGATGATTTCCTTCCGCCGGCGGGCAGCCCGCGGTCTGGAGGACCGGCTGCGGTGCGGCCTGAGAGACAACCGTCTCATTGTCGGCGCCGGAAACGCCGGTCTGGCCCCCGACGGTGGGACCGGAGTCCCCCGGCCCCGAGTGGGCCGGGGAGGGCTGGCCGCCGTCGGTTTTGGCGGCGGCTGCGGCCCGCCTATCGGCCTGGTAGGCCTGCCGGAGGTCCCTTAAGGGCCAGTAGATGAGGACGAAGGGGGTCGTGACGATTTCGATGAGGAAGTCTGCGAATTCGGAGATGGGGGTGGCCAGGGCCTCGCGGAAGAGGAGCCAGGCGAGGCCGAGGGCGATGAGGAGAAGGACCCAGCCGTCGTTGGCGGCGATGATGTGGTAGGCGGCGTCCCAGTCGCTGCGGGCCAGGGCCTTAAGGAGCGCGTCGACGTCCAGCGTTCCGCTCATCTTCGCATTGCTGTCCGGATTATATCACGGGTACAGGTCGGGTGCGCAGGGCCTGAAGGGTATCAAGAGTATCAAGGGTATCATGGCCGGCGGTGTTTTCCACCAGCTTGGTGGAAAACTTGGGCCGACCTGCCAATCTCCCAGCATATGAACTAACAAAAATTCTTTTTGGTCCGGGCGGCTGAGACGGCGCGCTGGGGTCTGGGCCGGCCGGGAGGCTGGTCCGGCTCCGGGACCGCCCGCCGGGCCTCGACGGCCCTGGCCTTTGTCGCCGCAGACCGCAGGATTGTCCGGCCCTGGGCCGGGCGCGGCTCTGCATTAGCCAGGACTTTGCAAAGGCCCTGGGGGTCAGATACAGCCTCTTGACGGCTGGTCCCTGTCCAGTTTAGACTGGTCTTAGACCGGTCTATCAGGGCGTATCAGGATGCGAACGGTCAGTGCCTATGAGGCCAAGACCAGGCTCGCTGAGCTTCTCAGGCGGGTCGATGAAGGCGAGCGCTTCGTGATTACCCGGCGGGGCGTCCCGGTGGCGGTCCTGGCCCCGGCGGCGCCCTCCCGCCGGCGTGACCGGGCAGCAGTCATCGCCGCCATCGAGGAGTTCGCCCGGGAGCACAGCCTGGGCGGACTCAGCCTCCGGGACCTGGTCGCCGAGGGCCGCCTCTGATGCCGGAGCCGGCCTTTGTGCTTGAT
>DAOUCL010000207.1:0-7183 GCA_034432015.1 Dehalococcoidia bacterium | reverse complement strand
CTGGTCGCCGGCGGCAAGCTTGGCCAGGGTTTCCTGACTTCCCAGGTTAATCAGCTGGGCGGTGCCGGTTTTGCCGGGCTCGGCGACGAAGAGTTCGGGGCTGACCCGCTCGGCGGGGGCGGGGGCTTCCTCCCGCTCCCGGAGCAGCATCAGCCGGTCCCGGTTCTTCCGGGCGATGGTGTTGTTCGGGTCGAGCTCGAGGGCCCGCTGGTAAGCCTCGAGGGCTTCGCTGTATTTACCGAGCTCCGTCAGCGCCCGGCCGAGACGGTTCCAGGCCTCGACGTCGTCAGGAAAAAGCTCTAAGATTTTGCGGTTGACGGCCACCGCCTCTTCCCAGCGGTTTTGGACCGCCAGCTTCACCGCGTGCTCAGCGAGCACGCGGTGGATTCGCTGTCTGTTGGCGGCAGGTTGTTGCACCACTGGCCCCTATCCTCCCATTCGGACTCCTTATCGACCTTGCACTTGGGTATTATATCGGGGTTGAGGCCTTAAAACAAAAAAGCTTTAGACCGGTCCCGGGGTCCGAAGCCCTGAACATCCGGCGGCACGGCCGCTAAAGGTTACCCAGCCGTAAGGATCAGATTGCCCCAGTTATCCACCAGGCCGACCCACCCGGCCGGTATAAACACCGTGCTGTCCGCCTGCAGAACCAGGGCCGGGCCGCTCAGCCGGTTACCGGCCAGCAGCCTGGACCGAAGGTAAAGCTTGCCGGTAAGTTGACGCTCCCCGTCGAAGACCTGCTCCCCAATTACCGCGCCCGAAGGGTCCGGGCCCCCGGCGGCCACCGCCGGAAGGGGCGGTGGCTCCACCTCGCCCACCGCCCGGAGGCGAAGGTTCACCACCTCGGTGGGCAGTTCAGGGTGGCTGTGGCCGTAGCGCCGCTTATGCTGGGCGTGGAAAGCCTCCAGGCTGGCGGCGAAGCGGCCGGGCTCGTAGGGCACCGTGAGCTCATACGACTGGCCGACGTAGCGCATGTCCAGCATGAGTTCCAGCCGCACCCGGTCGGCCTCGAAACCCTCCCGGGCCATCTCCGCCAGGGCCCGCTCCCGGAGGGGCCCAAATTCGGCCGCCAGGTCGGCGTCGGTGACCTGTGCCGAAGGCCGCAGCCAGGTCCGGCTGTAGTCTTTAGTTACGTCCCCCACCAGCAGCCCAAAGGCCGAAACTACCCCCGGGTAGGGCGGTATCAGAACCCGGGGGATGGCAAGCTCGGCCGCAAGCTCGCAGGCGTGAAGGGGACCCGCCCCGCCGAAGGCCACCAGGGTGAAGCGGCGGGGGTCGTACCCCCGCTCCACCGAGACCCGGCGGATGGCCCGGGCCATATTGGAGTTGGCAACCCGAACCACCCCCCTGGCCGCGGCCACCTCGGAGGTCCCGAGCTTTCGGGCCAGCTTGGCCACCGCCTTAAAGGCCAGGTCAGGGTAAATTCGAACCTCGCCCCCGACGAAATAATCGGGGTGGATTCGGCCGAGCACCAGGTTGGCGTCGGTTACGGTGGGTTCGGTTCCCCCCAGGCCGTAACAGGCGGGACCTGGAACCGCCCCGGCGCTCTCCGGCCCAACCAGCAGGGCCCCGCCGGGGTCGGGGCGGGCGATGCTTCCGCCCCCGGCCCCCACCGTCTGAATGTCGACCATAGGCACCCGAAGGGCACAGCCGGCCAGCTCGGCCTCCACGGTGAAGGGCAGGTAGCCCGGGCAGAGGCAAACATCGGTGCTGGTGCCGCCCATATCCAGGGTAATAACCTGGTCAAAGCCCGCCAGCCGGGCCAAGTAAAAGGCCCCGGTCACCCCGCCGGCCGGCCCGGACAGGATGGTGCGGACCCCAAGCTTTCGCAGGGCGCTGCTTGAAACACTGCCCCCGTTAGACTGCATCATCCGGATGGGCCGCCCTAGGCCGGCCTCAAGCCCGGCCAGGTAGCGGTCCAGCAACGGCGACACGTAAGCATTGACGGCGGTGGTTGAGGCCCGCTCGTACTCCCGGTATTCGGGCAGAACCTCCGATGAGAGGGATATGTGGGTGAGACCTTCCTCGGCCGCCAGCCGCCGGCCGATGGCCTGCTCGTGCTCCGGATTAAGGAAGCTGAAAAGCAGGCAGACGGCCACGGATTCGGCCTCGCTGGCCCGGATCCGTTCGGCCAGGGCCTCAACCGCTTCGGGCGTAAGGGCCTCAAGGACCTCGCCCCGGTAATCCACCCGCTCCGGCACCTCAAACCTCAGCTGGGGCGGAACCAGGGGGGTCGGGCGGGTGGGGAACAGGTCGTAAAGCTTAGGCCGGGTCTGCCGGCCGATCTCCAACAGGTCCCCAAAACCGGCGGTGGTGACAAAGGCGACCCGGGCCCCCTTGCGCTCCAGGAGGGCGTTGGTGGCCACCGTCGAACCGTGGACGATGTCAGCGGCCTCGGCGTTAAGCCGGCGGACCCCCTCTAAGAAGGCCCGGGCCGGGTTATCCGGGGTGCTCGGAATTTTTAAGATTGTCAACCGGTCCCGGTCAGCCAGGACAAAGTCCGTAAAAGTGCCGCCGGTGTCAACCCCCAGGCGCATAATGTCTCAAAACCTCCGCGGCCCGTCGGGTTCAGGCCGTTTACTGAGAAGGGCGCTCTCTAGAAGCCTTAAGGCCAAAAAAGCCGCCGACGATTAAGATGGCCAAAGATAAGGCCAAAGCGAAGGGCACCGCACCGCCCTCTTCCCCCAGGGCCAGCAGGACCCTCGAAAGCCCAAAGACCCAGATAAACGTAACCAGTGCCGCCGCCAAGGGAACTCCAAGGCCCAATAAAAGCTTCTCTTTCACGGCTCGGGTATCCCCTTCTCTTCCCGCTCAAAGGTCACCAAGAAATCCACGATGACCACCGCCCACAACGGCACGCTCCCAAAGACTTTCATGATAAGGCCGCCGATCAGCTGGTCGGTAAGGGGGTCAACCCCGAAGGGCTTGGGCGTCCGGGCGTAGTATTCGTAGATTACCCGGTCGGAAAACGTAATAAAGGCCCCAATCACCCCAGGGATTATCCCCAACACAAAAAGATAAACCAGCCTAAAAACCCACGGAAGCCTCAACTCCGCTAAGGGCCCCAAGATGGGCCACCAGACCAGCAGGGCCGTGCCTAAAAAGGTCAGGTGCTGAAGCCCATGATAAAAGCCGCTTTCGTGGACCAGGCCATAATACTGGGGAAGATGCCACAAAACCAGGCCCCCGTTAAAAAGCCCAAAGCCGATTAGCGGATTTAACACCAACCCCGTAAGCCCCTTAAGCCACTCCGGCCGCCCCAGCAGCCGGTAAAGCCGGCTAAAAAGCCGCCGCACCACCCAGGAAGGGGTCCCTAACAGCAAAAGCACCGGCGTAACCAGGGTAAACACCAGGTGCTGGGCCATGTGCACCGCAAACGAATACCTGGCCCCAAGCTCCCCTAAAGGCGTCCCCTCAAAGATTAAAATCGTCAAAAGGCCCCCCAAAAAGCAAAAGACCTGCCTTCTGCTGACCGGATAAACCCACAAAAGGTCGGGCCCGGCCAGCCGCCGCCGTAAAGGCCCCACATAAAGCAGATAAGCCCCGCCCAAAAACAGGACCTGGGCCCAGGCCCCCAGATAACCCGGACCCCAGGGCAGATAAACCCCACCCACTACCATACCGGCCCAGGATAAATCAGCGTCCCAAATAGGGCCATCAACGCAATCCCAACCGCTATCATCAAAAGCAGGGGGCCGCTAAAGACAAAGGCCAAGATCTTGTTGTCAAACTTTAAATGCATAAAGTAAAGCACCACCAGGGCAAACTTTATCGCCGAAAGCACCAGAAGCACGCTGATGGTGAGGCCCCGGGCCAGGGCCACGTAGTAGGTGGCCACCTCCAGCAGGGTCACCACCGCCAGCACCACCGCCACCTGGATATATGTCACCGTAAGGTCATGCAGCTCCGACCCGACCTCCGCAGCCGGGTCCGGCTTTTTGTGGTCGGTCCTGGCCATCAGCCCGATACCCCCTTTAGTACGGCAAAAGGTAGACCACCGTGAAAATCACAACCCAGACGATGTCCACAAAGTGCCAGTATAGCCCCGCCACCTCCACCGTAAGGGCCTGCCGCGGGGTCAGCCTCCCCAGCAGGGAGGCCATTAGCAGCGAAAGCAGGATGATTATCCCCACGGTTACGTGGGTCCCGTGAAAGCCCGTAAGCACAAAGAAGGTCGTCCCAAAAAGGTTTACCTCCAGGGTCAGCCCCTTGTGGACAAAGGTCGTAAACTCAAAGACCTGGCCCCCCACAAAGATTGAGCCCAGCATCGCCGTAAGCAATAGCCAGATGCGGGTCGCCCGCATGTTCCCCAGCCGGATGCTGTTTACGGCTAAGGCCATGGTAAGGCTGCTCATCAGCAAAACAAAGGCGCTTATCGACGTGTAGGGGATGTTAAAGACCTCATGCGGGTGCGGCCCCACCAGGCTCTGGCCCCGATAAGCCTGGTAGGTGGCAATCAGGCTGCCGAAAAAGAAGCAGTCCGAGCCCAAAAAGAGCCACATAAGGAGCTTTGAGGGGTGTATCCCCGTACTCGTGTAGTGCTCCGCCGCCCCGTGGACGTGGGCCATGGGCCAAACTCCTTATCCTGCAGGTTCGAAAGACCAGCCGTACGAACCGAACACGGTTATCAGGGCCCCAAAGCCGACAAGGGCCCAGCCCAGGGGCCCGAGGCCGCCGACCTCGACCGGCCTTAACATCACCGCCCCGAACATCCCCAGGGCAATCCCGAAGGCCACAATCAGCGGGTAGTACGAGGGGTTGGGCAGGTGGATGTGGACACCGTGGCCGTCGCCGGGGTTATGGCCGGACAGCGGGCGGGAGGCCGCCCGGGCCTGGGCCCGCTCCCCGTGGGGCCCGTACTTTCGGGCCCAGAACTCGTCCCGGTGGCTTACCGCCGGGATCTCGGCAAAGTTATAAGCCGGCGGCGGCGAAGGAATCGTCCACTCCAGGGTCCGCCCATCCCAGGGGTCAGCCCCGGCCATCACCCCGGACCTAAGGCTCTTTACCGCATTGACCAAAAAGACCAGGGTCCCCAGGGCCATCAAAAGGGCCGAGGCGCTCTCGAAGGCGTTCCAGAAGTCCCAGCCAAGGCCCGCCGGGTAGGTGTACTGGCGCCGGGGCATCCCCCAAAGCCCCAAAAGGTGCATCGGCCCAAAGGTCAGGTTGAAGCCCAGGAAGAAGAGCCAAAAGTGAAGCTTCCCCAAGCCCTCATCCAGGAGCCGGTTGGTGTACTTCGGCCACCAGTAGTAGATGCCGGCAAAGACGGCAAAGACGATCCCGGCCACCACGTAGTGGAAGTGGGCGACGACGAAGTAAGTATCCGTCTGCTGGTAGTTGCTGGGCACCGTGGCATGCATCACCCCGGAGATGCCGCCCAGCGTAAAGACGGCGATGAAGGCCAGGGCAAAAAGCATCGGCGTCTTAAACCTAAGCTCCCCCCGCCAGAGGGTCGCCAGCCAGTTGAAGATCTTCACCCCGGTGGGTATCCCGATGAGCATGGTGGTTATCCCAAAGACCGTATTGGCCACCGGACCCAGCCCCACCGCAAACATGTGGTGGGCCCAAACCCCATAGCTTAAAAACGCTATGAACACCCCAGAAAGCACCACAAAAGAATACCCAAAAAGGGGCTTTCTGGAAAAAACCGGCAAAACCTCAGAGATTACCCCCATCGCCGGCAAAACCAAAATGTAGACCTCGGGATGCCCAAAAATCCAAAAGAGATGCTGCCAAAGAAGAGGATTTGCCCCAGCATCAGGGTTAAAGAAATTGGTCCCAAAAAGCCGGTCAAACATAACCTCAATCAGGGCAATGGCCAGAACCGGCAGGGCAAAGATCATCAAAAACGACGTAAGCAGGGCCATCCAGGTAAAGACCGGCATCTTAAAAAGGCTCATCCCCGGCGCCCGGTGGTTGATTATCGTCGCCACAAAGTTAAGCCCCGCAGCCACCGACGAAATCCCCAACGCCTGAAGCCCCATCACGTAAAAATCCGGCCCAAGGCCGGGATCGGCCTTTACACCCGTAAGGGGCGCATACCCGAACCAGCCCACATCCGGGGCCTGCCCCCAAAGCCAGCCCAGGTTGAGCAAGACCGAGCCGAACAAAAACATCCAGTAGCTAAAGGCATTAAGCCTCGGGTAAGCCACATCCCGGGCCCCAATCTGCAGGGGAACAACCAGGTTAAATAGGGTCGAGTTAAACCCCATCACCACCAGGAAGATCATCGTAAGCCCGTGCATCGTAAAGACCTGGTTGTAGGTGTTGGGGTCTAAAAACGTGTTTTCAGGGCGACTCAGTTGCAACCTGATCAAAAGGGCCTCAAGACCACCCCACAACAGGTAGGCTAAGGTCGTAACCCCGTACATGATCCCAATCCGCTTGTGGTCTACCGTCGTAAGCCACGACCACAAATACCCCCAAAAACCGGGCCTCGGGGTTACCCCAACCGCTCGACCCACGGTCGCCATCTTCGGCTTTCCCCCTTTACCGCAAGGTCTTTAAGTAGGCCACAATGGCCAAAACGTCCTCATCCGAAAGGCCCAAATAGGGCATCTTGTTCCCAGGCTTTACCGCCTGCGGGTTCTTTACCCACCTAAAAAGCCCCCGACCCTCAGGGTCGTTCTCTAAGACCCCAGCACCCACCGTCGAACGCCCCCCAATGTTGGTAAGATTCGGCCCTACCTTGCCCTGGTAAGGGGTCCCCTCAATGGTGTGACAGCCCCCACAGCCCCGGGCCCCGAAAAGCTCAAAGCCCCGCCGGGCCAACCCCTCCTCCGGCTCCGGGGGCGGACTTAGCCTGGCCCTTACCCAGGCCTCAAACTCGGCCGCAGGCACCGCCTTTACCCGAAAGCGCATCTGCGCATGCTGGGTCCCGCAAAACTCGGCGCACCAACCGTAATATTCCCCAGGCTCCCGGGCGTTGAACCAGATGCGGTTCTTCTGCCGCCCAGGAATAACGTCGACCTTGCCCGCAAGCTTGGGCACCCAAAAGCTATGGATGACATCGGCGCTGCTTAAGGTGGCAATCACCGTCCGGCCCACCGGAATCACAAGCTCGTTGGCCACCGTTATGGTCTTGCCCGGGCCGACCTCGGGGTATCTAAATTCCCACCACCACTGGTGGGCTAAAACCTCCACCCGCAACCCACCCGCCTCATCCGGCGGCTGCGCAAAGGAGAAG
>DAOUCL010000206.1:0-2788 GCA_034432015.1 Dehalococcoidia bacterium | reverse complement strand
TATCTCAAGGATAAGGCCCGCCGCTTTTATTTATCCATCCCAGACTTTTTTGGTGCATCCACAAGGCCGCCGCTGTTTGACAGGGCCGGCGGCCAGGCCGAATACTTTAGGTTTAGATGCGGTGGAGATTGCCCTGGCTTGCGGTTTTGGGGGCGGCCGTCGCCCTCCTGGGGGGCTGCGGCCCCGCCGGGGTGCTGGGGGACGTGACCGTCTCGGCCGAGACGGTCACCCCCGGGGCCGAGGGCCCGGCCGGCGCCGCCGTCATCGGCTACCAGGTCCGCCGGGAGGCCCTGGTAAGCATTTTATTCCGGGATTCGGCCGGCCGGGAGTATCCCTTCCGGGTGGACCAGCCCCGGGCGCCCGGCACTTACCAGGCGGAATTCACCGGCACTTACAGTCCCGACCCGGAAACCCGCCAGCGGAAGGTTCTGCCGGACGGCGAGTATGCCGTGGTGGTGAGGGCCAGGACCCCCGACGGGACCGTCGACGAGCGGCAGGCCCGGCTGCGGGTAACCGGGGCCGACCCGACGGAGCTGGCCTTCGAGGAGCTTACGGTTACCCCGGATACTTTTTCCCCCAACGGCGACGCCGACCAGGATGAGGCCATCATCTTTTACAGCCTCACCCGCCCGCCAACCCGGGTGGATATCTTCGCCACCGACGCCCGGGGAGCGTCTTACCTGCTGGTTTCCTGGAGCCAGCCCCAGTCGGGGGCCCCATCCCCCGACCAGCGGCCCCGCCAGCGGGATTCTTACGTCTGGGACGGCACCGCCGCCGGCCGGGTCCTGCCCGACGGGACCTACGTTTTGCACGTGGTGGCCCAGGACCGGGTGGGGGCGGTGGCGGAGGCCACAAAGCCGGTCAAAATCGAAAACGGCGGCACCCCCCGGCTGGAGCTGGTGGACTTCCAGGTCAAGCCGACCACCGTCTCCCTGGGCGGAACGGTAAACGTGACCTTTCGGGTTAAAAACACCGGGTCGGTCCCGGTCAAAACCCTGGGGCCGCCCCCGGGAACCCCTTACCGAACGGATATTACTTTTAACTGCTGGGTCAACCCCGCCGACCGCGGAAGCCCCCTCTACTACGAGCGGGGCGGCGTCTGGCGGGTGGGGGTCATGTGGACCGGGGCCGGCCTAGAATACCCGGCCCGGTGGGGCCTTTTGCCCGACGGGACCAGGGTCGGTTTCGACCCGGCGGAGCGGCTCAAGCCGCCGGAACAGGTCGATTACCGTAAGCTCTGCACCGTGACCGAGTGGCAGGCCCAGACCCCCGTGCTTGGGCCGGGGGAAGAGGTGGTGGTCACGGGCACCATCCAGGTCAACCTGCGCATCCGGGAGGTCACCCTCTGGGCCGGCATCGAGCAGGGCGGGGTTGGGTTCCCGGTTGGCCAGTTTAAGCCCCAGGTCGTCCGGGTAAACTATTAAGCCTTCCCCCATGGCCCCCCGCCTGGCCGTCGTCGTCGTTAATTACAACGCCGGGGAGCTCCTTTCCGCCTGCGTCCGGTCGGTTTTGGGGGCCTGGCCCGCCGGCTTCGCCGGGGAGATCCTGGTGGTGGATAACGCCTCCACCGACGGAAGCGGGGAACGGGCGGCCGCCGAGTACGGGCAGGTCCGGCTGGTCCGGCTGGAAGCCAACCTGGGCTTCGGGGCGGCCAACAACCGCGGCCTTAGGCTTACCCAGGCCGACTTCGCCCTTCTGCTCAACCCCGATACCGAGGTCCGCCCGGGGGCCCTCGACCGATTGCTGGGTACCCTGGCGGAGCATCCGGAGGCGGCCTTGGTAGGCCCCCGCCTGGTCTATCCCGACGGCCGGCTGCAGCACTCGGCCTTTAAATTTCCCAACCTGGTTCAGGTGGCCGTCGACCTTTTCCCCGACCTGCTGGGCCGGCTTTATGACTCCCCGCTAAACGGCCGGTACCCGGCCGAGCTTTACCGGCAGCCCCGGCCCTTTCGGGCCGACTTCGTGCTGGGGGCGTGCCTCCTCGGCCGCTACCAGGCCCTGGCCGAGGTCGGGTTCTTCGACGAGGACTTCTTCATGTACTGCGAGGAAGTGGACCTGGCCTTCCGCCTGCGGCGGGCGGGCTGGGAAGTCCTGTGCGAGCCCCGGGCCGTGGTGGTCCACCACGGCGGGGCCGCCACCGGGAAGGTTGGGGCCGAGGCCTTGCGGTGGCTGTGGGAGAGTCGCCTTAAGCTCTTCGAAAGATACTACCCGGCCCATTTCCGGACGGCCGTGGGGCTTTTGCTCCGGCTGGCCGCCCGCCGGGGGTCCAAAACCGGGCTGGGGCCGGAGGTTTGGGCCGAACTGCTGAGGGGGCTGGGCTGATGGGCGGGGCGGTCACGGCCGCGGTGCTCACCCTGAACGAGGCCGAGCACCTGCCCGGGTGCCTCAAGACCCTGGGCTGGGCGGCTGAGGTGCTGGTGGTGGACTCGGGAAGCACCGACGGGACGGCGGAGGTCGCCGCCGAATTCGGGGCCCGGGTGGTGACGCGTCGGTTTACAAATTTTGCCGAACAGCGCAACTGGGCTCTGGGCCTTGTCACCACCCCCTGGGTCTTTTTTGTCGACGCCGACGAGCGGGTTCCCCCGCCCTTGGCCGAGGAGGTCCGGCGGGCCGTTGGGGGGCCGTACGTGGGCTACTGGATTCCCCGGAAGAACCTGATCCTGGGCCGCTGGGTTCGGGGGGGCGGCTGGTGGCCGGACTACCAGCTGAGGCTTTTTAAAGTCGGTTGCGGCCGCTATGACCCGGCCTGGCCCGTCCACGAGGTGGTCCGGGTGGACGGGCCGGTCGG
>DAOUCL010000205.1:0-4215 GCA_034432015.1 Dehalococcoidia bacterium | reverse complement strand
CCCGCATTCACGCCCTCCTGGCCGGGCGGCCCCGCCATTCGGCCGAAGACTTTGCGGCCTACCAGCAGGACCTGGTATCCGAGCCCTTGCGGCGGCTGCGGGACCACCTCCTCCGGGCCGGCCTCCCCCGCCCCCTCCGGGAGGTGCTGGCCGGGTGGGACGGGGCCGTCCGGGCCGACTCGGCCGCGGCCGGGTTTCTGGAGGTCTTCCGGGTCGAGCTGGCCCGGGCCTATTTCGAGGCGGCCGGCCTGGACGGCCCAACCGTCGACCTCCTCCTCGGGCGGGGCGTCCACCCCTTCGGGCCGGTGAACGGCTTTGCCGGCCGGCTCACCGGGTTTATCATGGCCGGCCTCGACCGGGGTCGCTTCGACGGGGTCCTGGGCCCGGCCCTCGAGCGGACCCGGGCCTTCTGGGAGGGACGGGCCGGCACCGACCCGGCCAAGTGGCGATGGGGCCGGGTCCACCGCTTAAAGTTCTTCCACCCCCTCGGGGCCCTCCCCGGCATCGGCCGCCTCTGGCGGGGGCCCGAGGCTCCCCTCTGGGGCGACTTCGACACCGTCGCCCAGGCCTCCTTTTTGCCCCCAGCCGCCTTCGACGCGACCGGCTGGGTAACCACCTACCGGCAGGTGGTGGACCTGGCCCGCCCCGAAGACGGCCGCTGGGTCATCAATACAGGCCAGTCGGCCAACCCCTTCAGCCCCCACTACCGGGACCAATTCAGGGTCTGGTACCGGGGCGGCTACCTGCCGATGGCCCCCGGGCGGACGGTCAGGCGGGTTCGGCTGCGGTTTCCGGCCGGGCCACCTTAAGGCCCAGGTCGGCCAGCCGGCCCATCAGCCGCCGGGCATCGGCCACGGCGTGACCCCCGACGTCGTTGTTAAAATAGACTAGCCCTACTTCGGCCGTCTCTCCCAAGCGGGCCAGCTCCGAGGCCCACCCTTCCAGCTGCTCGTCGGTGTAAGTTCCCGAGTAAGGCCGGGGCTGGCCGTGAAGCCTCAGGTAAATAAGTCCCCCGGTCGCCACCGCCGGGCAGTCCAAGCCGGCCAGGTCGGTGATGCAGAAGGCCGCCCCGGCCGCCGCCAGGGCGGCGTAGGTTTCGGGGACGAACCAGCTTGGGTGGCGGAATTCGAAGGCCGGCTTGGGCCGGGGGGGAACTTGTTTGAGAAAAGCTTCCAGCAGGCCCAGGTCCTGTCGGAAGCTTGGGGGCAGCTGGTAAAGGACGGCCGCCGTCTTGGGGATGAGGGGCTCCAGGTGGCGGTAGAAGGTCTCCACCGCCTCGGCCGCATCCTGGAGCCGGCGGTAGTGGGTGATGAGGCGGCTGGCCTTAACGCTGAAGACGAAGCCGGGCGGGGTTCCGGCCGCCCAGGCGGCAAAGGTCTCGGGCTTGGGCAGCCGGTAGAAGGTGGCGTTGATTTCGGCGGTGGGGAAGAACCGGCAAAAATAGGCCAGCCACTGCCTGGGCGAAAGCTCCGGCGGGTAGAAGACCCCCTGCCAGTGCCGGTAGTGCCAGCCGGAGGTTCCGACGTAAAAAGTTGCCACCGGGCCCTAATCTTTACGGACGGCGATTTTCACCTCGGTGCCCAGGTTAACTTCCCGGCCAGCCGGGGGGTCGGTGCTCAGAACGCACCCCACGCACACCCGGTTAAGCACTTCCGGCGGGATGTTGTCGGCCCGGCCCTGCTCGGTGGGGGGCCATTTTATCTTCAGGCCGGCCTCTTCCAGCCGGCGCATCGCCTCGGCCAGCCGCTCCCCCACCACGTTGGGCACCTGCACCCGGGGCAGGCCCCGGCTCACCACCAGGGTTACCTTGGTGCCGGGCAGAACCCGGGTCCCCGGGGCCGGCTCCTGCCGCATCACCACCCCAGGGGGTGTTTGCAGGGCGAACTCTTCCCGCTTTTCGACGTCGAGGCCGAGCTTTTCTAAGGCCTGCTCGGCCTCATCATAGGCCCATTCCACCACCCGGGGCACAACCACCAGCTCGGGCCCGAGGCTCACCGTCACCGAGACGGTGCTGCTTGGGGCCACGCTCGCCCCGGCCTCCGGCTGCTGGCGAAGGATGCGGCCTTCAGGCACCGTACTGCTGTGGGCCTGGCCGGCCACCTGAAGCTTTAAGTCCCGGCTCTCCAGCCTTACCCGGGCGTCCTCCGGGGTCATGCCTATGACGCTGGGTACCGTTACCGTCGCCGGGGGTCGGGGGGTGGGCTCGGGGGTCGGGCCGGGGGCCGGGGGGGAGCCCGTCACGGCGGCCGGCTCCGCCGGAACCCCCCGGACCATCACAAAGAGGCCGGCAGCCACCAGCAAGGCCGCCAGGGCCAGCAGGAAGACGACGATAAGGGGCATCAGCCCCAACCGCCGCCGGGAGGCGGTCGGAGTTCGGGGCCGGTAGCCCACCACCGGCCCGGCGGTCCGGCGGCGGGACCCAAGCCGGGCGGTGGGAACCTGGTCTAGGCGGGCGAAGGCCTCCAGGGCCGTAACCACCTCCCCGGCCCGCTGGGGCCGCTCGGCCGGATTCTTGGCCAGAAGCCCAAGGACCAGCCGGTCCAGCGAAGGCGGCACCTGGGGGTTAAACTTGGACGGGGGCGGCGGGCTGGCCGATAGGTGCTTAAAGGCCACCTCGGCCGGGCTCTCACCGGCAAAGGGGGTCTGGCCGGTGAGCATCTCGAAGAGGGCAACCCCCAGGGAGTAAAGGTCGGCGGCCGGGGTGACCCGCTCGCCCCGGACCACCTCCGGGGCCACGTACTGGGGGGTGCCGAAGACCTCCTGGGTGAGGGTGAGGCTGGTGGCCGAAAGGACCTTCGCCAGGCCGAAATCGGCCAGCTTCGCCTCCCAGCGTCCCCCCTCGGCCTTGAGCAGGATGTTGTGGGGCTTTATGTCCCGGTGGATGAGGCCCCGGCCGTGGGCGTAGGCCAAGGCCGAAGCGATCTGGGCCCCAAGCTCGCAGGCCAGGGGCACCGGCAGCGGCCCCCGCTCCCGGATAAGGCTTGCCAGGGTGGGCCCCTCCACCCACTCCATCACCAGGAAGGGCCGCCCGCCCCACTCTCCGAGGTCGTAAACCCCGACGATGTGGGGGTGGTCCAGCCGGGCGGCCGCCTGGGCCTCCCGAACGAACCGCTCCCTGAGGGCCCGGTCCTGGGCCAGGGCCTGGCGCAGAACTTTCACCGCGACCGGCCGGTCCAGCAGTTCGTCGTGGGCCAGGTAAACCTCGGCCATGCCGCCCTCGCCGACCCGGCGTTCCAGCCGGTATCGGCCCGCAATCACCGTCGTCGCCCGCTCCCACATGCCGTCCGTTAATTTTACCCTTTCTGACCGGCCGGGGTATAATCCTGCGGGTAGATTTCCGGCATGACGCAGCAGCCCCATCGGCAAGAGGCTATCCTGAGGGCTTTCCGGGCCGCCGGCATCCGCCACATCCTCACCGACCCGGTGGAACGGGCCGTCTTCGCCAAGGATGCCTGCCCCCTGGACCAGGCGATGCCGGCCTTCGTGGTGGTGGCCGAATCGGTCGCCGACGTGGTGGCCGCCGTCCGGGTCTGCCACCGGTTCGGCCTCCCCTTCACCCCCCGGGGGGCCGGAACCTGCATCTCCGGGGGCGCCGTCCCGGTGGCGGGCGGGGTGGTGATCAGCCTAGCAAAACTTAACCGGGTCTTAGAGGTGGACTTGGAAAACCGTTGCGCCTGGGTCGAGCCCGGCCTGGTGAACCTCCACCTTTCGGAGCACGTCCGGCCCTACGGTTTTCACTACGCCCCCGACCCGTCCTCGTACATGGTTTCCACCATCGGGGGCAACGTCGCCGAGAATGCCGGCGGCCCCCACTGTCTGGCCTACGGCGTAACCGTGAACCACGTCCTCGGCCTGGAGCTGGTCCTGCCCACCGGGGAGGTAGTGACCCTGGGCGGGAAGGCGGCCGAATACCCCGGCTTCGACCTGCGGGGGCTGGTGGTCGGGTCCGAAGGCACCCTGGGCATCGTCACCAAAGTTCTGGTCAAGCTAACCCCCAACCCGCCCGAGCTTCGCACCCTGCTCATAAGCTTTAGGTCCCTGGCCGACGCCGCCGCGGCCGTCTCGGCCATCATCGCCGCTGGGGTCGTCCCGGTCGCCCTGGAGATGATGGACAGGCCCTGCCTTCAGGTCATCGAAGAATACGTCCATGCCGGCTACCCGGCCGACGCCGAAGCGGTCCTCATCGTCGAGGTCGACGGCCTTCCCGGCAAGGTT
>DAOUCL010000204.1:0-15035 GCA_034432015.1 Dehalococcoidia bacterium | reverse complement strand
GTTCCCGAGTTCCAGTCCGCCCAGAAAACCGCCGCCAGGAAATCGTAGGCTACCCTTGACCCGAACTGGAGGGCCACCTCCCGGTTCGCCTTCGTGGACCCAGCCCTCGGCCCCGGCCCCGACCAGCACCAGCTTGCTGTGGATACCCAGGCCGGTGGGATTTGCCAGCCGGCAGGCCAGGTCCAGGCCCTCGGCCCGGGCGACCCGGCCGGCGTAATCGCAGGCGGCCCGGTTACCGGCCGGGTCGGGGGTGTTGCCGTAGAGGCCGTCCAGGAGGATCCGGACCCGGGCGCCCCGCCGGGCGGCGGCAACCATCCCTTCCAGGCGGGGGTTGGGGTCCGTCTCGGGCCCGGCCCCGGACCCACCCCAGAAGGGCGGCTCGTAAAGGGCCTGGACCAGCACCTCCCACCCGGGACCGGCCCGGGCCAAAAGGTCAAAGAGGCCGGCATTGGGGTTGAGGCTGTTTTCGGGCGACCGGATAAGCTCAAAAGTGAAGGTGCCGGTCAGATTCAGGGGTGTCGTGAAGGCGGGGATATAGCCGCTTCCCCCGCCCGACCCCGGGCGGAAATCGGGCGGGGGCGAATCGGTCTCGGGGCTCCAGCGGCGGATATCGGGCCGGGCGGGGTCCAGGTCGGCAGCAAAGAGCTGCTGTAGCTGGCCGACGATGCCCGGGGCATTGGTGAGGACCACGACCCCCCGGCTGCCGGCGGTGCCGTCGGCGAAGTCGTCGGCCGGTCGGTGGAGATGAGGGCCTGGCCGCCGTCGATGACCGCGTACTTGGCGTGCATACTCGGGTACCGGCGCCGGCCCCGGTCCGGAATGCTGGTCATGAACCAGCATTCGCCCCCGGCGGCCGCCAGCTCCCGGCAGGCCCAGGGCTCGGCGTCCGAAACGCCCCCGGCGGGGGCGCCCTCCACCAGAACCCGGACCCTGACCCCGGCGGCCAGCCCTTCCGTCAGCGGCCGGACGAGGCCGGGGTGTTCGAAGGTGTACACCCCAATTAGCACCGACCGGGCGGCTCCCCGGATGGCCTCCCGGACCAGGGCGTAAGCGCCGGCGGGGGCCACCGCCAGGGTGACGGCGGCTTCTTCGGTGGCCCTGAAGGGCGTCAGCCGATTCTCCAGGTCCCAGCCCGGGTACCGAACTTTTCGGGTAAGGAGCGGGTCGCCCCGGAACTGGGCCCAGTCGGCCGCGGTATCTGAGTCGGCCAGGGGCAGGCCGGTGGTCAGGTCGAGGCGGCGGTAAAGAATTTGGGCCGTCTCGGACAGGTCCCCGACAACGTAGGGCTGAACCGGGGGGCCGACCCAGCCGGGGGTTGAGGCATCCCCGGCCTTGTAAACGACGACGTCGAATACGTTGCCGCAACCGTCCGTGAGGACGGCCTCGTCCCCGGCGTTGGCAAAGACCGGGGCGGTGCCCGTCAGGTTCGGGACGGCCGGGTCGGTGTCCGGCCCGTATTTTAGGGCCGGCAGAAAACCGAACTGGCTGGCGAAGCCGGCGGCCTGCCGGGCGACCCAGACTCTGGCCCGGGGTCCCAGGGTGAAAGCGGGAAACCGGACCCGGTATTCGCCGTCGGTAAGGGTCCAGCCTTCGAGGTTAACGGCCACCCCATTCGGGTTAAAGAGCTCGGCGGCCTCGTCGACCTCGCCGGCCAGGGCCGAGCCGCAGTGAAGGGCGGCGATGAGGACCTTTAGGCCGCAGTCCCCGGCTAGGGTGGCCGAGGGCATGCCGATGCCGGCCAGGACGGCCGCCAGGGCCATTAAAATTCGGGTTCGGACCGGCAAGGTGTCCACGGGCTGTTACCCCGCCTAAAGTTTAACCGACCGGGGGCCTTTCCGGCATCCCCGGGAATTAGCCGAAGCTTTTCGGCCAGGCGGGCAGTTTTTAGTTCCGGGGGGCCACGGCGGTGGGTCCTGACCATGGACGGGCTCCCAGGCCGGCCTGATAACTTTGACGTAAAGGTTAATGGTAGCTTAAAATAGGGCGGAGATGGAAGTCAGCGACCAGCCGGCGGTGGGCCGGACGGCGGTCCGCCCCTGGCTCAATCTCGGAACTTTTAAATCTTTAAAGCACCGCAATTTCCGCCTCCTCTGGTTCGGGCTGCTTTTTTCGTCGGCCGGGCAGTGGATTCAGCAGGTTACCCTCGGCTGGCTCGTCTACGACCTGACCGGCTCGGCCGCCCTCCTCGGCCTCGTTAACGGCCTGCGGGCCGTGCCTTTCCTGCTCACCGGCCCCCTGGCCGGGGTGCTGGCCGACCGCCTTGACCGGCGCCGGCTGATGTTCTGGACCCAGGTCTTTCTGCTGGTGTGGAGTTTTCTCTTCGGGCTCGATATTGCCCTGGGTTACCTGCAGGTCTGGCATATCTTTGTCTTCACCCTGCTTACCGGGGTAGCGTGGTCCTTCAACCAGCCGGTGAGGCAGTCGATTATCCCCGAGGTGGTCCCCCGGGAGGACCTGGCCAATGCCATCGCCCTGAACTCGGCCGGATTCAATATCACCCGGGTGGTGGGGCCGGGGCTTGGGGGGATGATGATCGCCCTCTTCGGGGTGGCCGGAAATTTTTTTATCCAGAGCGCCGCCTACGTCGGGGTGGCCCTGATGACCCATCAGCTCAGGCTGTCCCCCAACAAAGGCCGCCTTAAGGACGCTTCCCTCTTTCGGGACCTTAAAGAGGGCATTGGGTTTGTGCTGACCCACGTCCCCCTGCGGAACCAGATGCTGATGGGCCTGATCCCGACGGTGCTGGCCCTGCCGTATATCAGCATCATGCCGGTTTTTGCCGCCGATGTGCTGGGGGTGGGACCGGAAGGGCTGGGGCTTTTGATGTCGGCCCCGGGCCTTGGGGCGGTGGCCGGGACCCTCCTCATCGCCTCATCCCCCCGGCTTCAAAGTCGGCCGGCCCTTTTATACATTGCCGCCGTGTGCCTGGGTTTAAGCCTTATCGCCCTTGCCCTCACCCGGGCGGTGATCCTGGCCCTCTTTGTCCTGGTTCTCATCGGCGGGTTTCAGATTACGTACATGTCGACCAACAACACCCTCCTTCAGCTCCTCTGCCCGGACCAGATGCGGGGCCGGGTGATGAGCTTGTACATGCTCAACCAGGGGCTTATGCCCTTAGGAAGCCTCTTTGCCGGGACGGCCGCCCAGCTCTGGGGCTCGCCGGTGGCCTTCGGGCTGATGGGCCTTTCGGTTATCATCGTATCGGCGGCCGTCGGCCTGCCCACCCTGCGCAAGTGAAAGCCGGAATTTTCATCGCCCTTTTCGGCCTTTTAAACGGCCTGCTTGGGGGCGCCTGGGTCGACCCGGCCCATCCGCCCCCGGACTGGCAAACCACCCTTAGCCTCGGGGCCGGGGAGCGGCTGGGCCAGGGCTTCGTTTCGGCCCACCTGGGCCTGATGGGGGTCGAGGTGGGCCTCTGGGCCGAAACCCCGGCCCGGGTAAGCCTCGGCCTCTTTCGGGGCTGGGGGCCCGAAGGGGAGCCATTAAAGACGGCCCTGCTGGACTTAAAGCCCCAAGGGCCCGCCTTTTACCGGCTGGATTTCGGACCCGAACTTTTTTCCCACAACCGGCCCTATTACCTGGAAGTTAAGGTCCTTTCCGGGTCGGTTCGGGCCGCCGCGGCCCCGGCCGGCCTTTTGGCCGACGGGGCCTTGAGCCGGGATGGCTGGCCCGAAGAATCAGCCGACCTGCTCTTAAGGCTTACTTACGCCCCGGCCGGCCTGATTCTGGGCCTTCTTGAGACAGGCCTTCTGACCCTTTACTGGCTGGGCCTTTCGGCCCTTTTGCTTTTGATTCCGGGGCTTGGGCTCGTCAAGGCGGCCCGGGGTCCGGGCCGGCTCACCGCCGACGATTTGGTTGTGGCCGGGGGTGCCGGCCTTGCGCTTTACCCTTTGGGGCTTCTTTGGGCCGATTTTTTCGGCCTCCAACCCGGGCCCTGGCTCATCGTCGCCTTGAATGCCCTGGGGCTTTTGGCCCTTCTGGGCGTTTACCTCCGGGGCCGGGGCAGGGCCCCCGAAGCGGAGGCCGTTGGCGAGCCGCCGGGCGTCCTGCCTGCCTTGGGGAGCCTTCTGGGGCTGGTCTTTCTGGTGAGGTTTTTAGTCATCCGGGGCCTTCCCGGGCCCCAGTGGGGCGACAGCGTCCACCATGCCATCATAACCGAGCTTATTCGCGCAAAGGGCGGCCTTTTTAACGACTGGGCCCCCTATGCCGACCTTACAAGCTTTAGCTATCACTTCGGGTTTCACGCCTTTTCGGCCGCCTTAAGCTGGGTAAGTGGGGCCCAGGCCCCCGAGGCGACCCTGGTGGCCGGCCAGCTTCTGAACGGCCTGGCGGTTTTAGGCCTTTACCCTTTGGGCCGGCGGCTCTTTAATTCGGCCTGGGCGGGGGTTTTCGCCGTGCTTTTGGGGGGTCTGCTCTTTCCTTCGCCGGCCTTTTACGTGCGCTGGGGCCGATACACCCAGCTGGCCGGGCAGGTGATCTTGCCGGCGGCCCTGGTCCTTACCCTGGGGCTTATGGGGGCCAAGGGCCGCCGGCTCGGCCTTTTGGGTGCGGCCGGGGTCTTGGTGGGCGGGCTTTTGGTTACCCATTACCGGGTTGCCCTCTTTTACGGGGCCTTCGCCCTGGGCCTGGGTCTATTTTGGGCGGTCCGAAGGGGCCTAAAAGAGCCGGCCTTAAGGCTTTTGCCTTTAGGGCTTTTGGGCCTGGGCCTTACCCTGCCCTGGTGGCCCCGGGTGCTTTCCGGCAGGCTACCCCACATTGCGGCTGAGTACTTAAAGCCAGCGGTGGAGATTGAGTCCAATGCTTTCGGCCCCCTTTTGGGCTACCTTCCGGCCTGGGCCTGGGTTTTGTGGGCCGTAAGCCTGGGGCTGGGGCTGTGGGGGCGGGTCGAAGGGGTAGCCCTTTTGGGCCTGTGGTCGGGGCTGGCCTTTTTACTTACCAACCCGGACCTTTTAGGCCTGCCCGGGGCCGGGTTTGTGGGCAACTTTACCCTGCTTATTGGGGCGTACATTCCGGCCGCCCTTAACCTGGGCTGGGCCGGTGCGGCCCTGGCCGAAAGGCTAAAGCTTAAGGCGGCCTGGGTTGTAGGCCTGCTTTTGGGGTTGGGACTTTTGGGGGCCTACCGGCAGCTGGGGATCGCCGAGCCCGGGGCCCACAGCATGCTTACCTGGACGGACCTTACGGCGTTAAGGTGGGTCAGGGAGAATACGCCGCCGGATTCGGGGTTTTTGATAAACGGGTTTTTTGCCTACGGGGAAACCGTCGTGGTGGGGGCCGACGGGGGCTGGTGGCTGCCCCTGCTGGGGGGGCGGCGGGCGTCGGTTCCGCCCATGTTGTATGTAAGCGAGCGGCCCCGGGACCCGGAATATGTGGCCCGGGTAAACGGCCTGATGGCCCAGGTCCTCGAGCGGGGTCCCACCGACCCCGAGGTGGTGGGAAGCCTTAGGGCGGCGGGCATCGATTATGTTTACATCGGGCAGAAGCGGGGCCGGGTGAACAACCCGACCGGGCGGACCCTCGAGCCCGCCGAGCTTTTAGCAAGCCCGGCCTACGAGCCCGTCTACCACCTCAACCGGGCCTGGGTTTTTAAACTCCGCCCATAACCGTGTTACAATTAGGCGAAGGAGGTTGGACGCACCATGGCCGAGTCGATTCTGAAGGGAACCTGGCGGGTCAAGGCCGGACTGGCCCAGATGCTCAAAGGCGGGGTGATCATGGATGTGGTCACCCCGGAGCAGGCCAAGATCGCCGAGGAGGCCGGGGCGGTGGCCGTCATGGCCCTGGAGCGGGTGCCGGCCGACATCCGGGCCGCCGGGGGTGTTGCCCGGATGGCCGACCCCGCCCACATCGAGGCCATCATGAAGGCCGTAAGCATCCCGGTGATGGCCAAGTGCCGCATCGGCCACTTCGTCGAGGCCCAGATTCTCGAGGCCCTCGGGGTGGACTACATCGACGAATCGGAGGTCCTTACCCCGGCCGACGAGAACCACCACATCTGGAAGCACGATTTTAAGGTCCCCTTTGTCTGCGGCTGCCGGGACCTGGGCGAGGCCCTGCGGCGGATCGCCGAGGGGGCGGCCATGATCCGGACCAAGGGGGAGGCCGGGACGGGGAACGTCGTTGAGGCGGTGCGCCACATGCGGGCGGTCATGGACGCCTGCCGCCGCATTCAGAACATGCCCGACGAGGAGCTGGTGACCGAAGCCAAAAACCTGGGGGCGCCCCTGGAGCTGGTGATGGAGGTGAAGCGGCTGGGCCGGCTGCCGGTGGTGAACTTTGCCGCCGGGGGCATCGCCACCCCGGCCGACGCCGCCCTGATGATGCAGCTCGGGGCCGACGGGGTCTTCGTGGGCTCGGGCATCTTTAAGTCCGAAAACCCGGCCAAGCGGGCCCGGGCCATCGTCCTGGCCGTGACTTATTACAACGACCCCAAGATGCTGGCCGAAGTTTCCAAGGACCTCGGGGAGCCGATGCGGGGCATCGACGTCCGGCAGCTGGCACCCCAGCAACTTCTGGCCACCCGGGGGGTGTAGGCCGTGCGGGTTGGGGTTCTGGCCCTTCAGGGCGACTTTGCCGAGCACATTCAGGTTTTGCGCCGCCTTGGGGTCGAGGCCGTCGAGGTGCGCAAGCCCAGCGACCTGGAAAGGGTCGACGCCCTCATCATTCCCGGGGGCGAAAGCACCACCATCGGCCGCCTGCTAACCATCAGCGGCCTCCGGCCCGAAATTACGGGCTGGGCCCTGGAAGGGATGCCCATCTGGGGCACCTGCGCCGGGATGATCCTCCTGGGCAAGGAGGCCGACCGGCTCCTCGAACCGCCCCTGGGGCTTATTGACATAAAAGTGGAGCGGAATGCCTTCGGCCGGCAGGTGGACAGCTTCGAGGTGGACCTGGAGATTCCGAAGCTGGGGGACCGGCCGGTTCGGGCCATCTTCATCCGGGCGCCGGTGGTTCGGGAGGTGGGGCCGGGGGTCGAGGTGCTGGCCCGGCTCCCGGACGGAACTCCCGTCGCCGTCCAGCAGGGCAAGCTGCTGGGGACGGCCTTCCACCCCGAGCTGACCGACGACACTAGGTTCCACGAGTACTTTCTGAGCCTGGCCAGAAACTGAGGCCTTTTCTGGGCTTACCCGCCGGGCCCTCGGGTCCAAGGGGGAAGGCCCCTTATTTCCGCCAAGGAGGTGTGACCATGGCCGTCAAGGTTGGGATTAACGGGTTCGGCCGGGTGGGACGGCAGGTCCTGAAGGCCATCCTGCAGTATCACCCGGATACCCTCGAGGTGGTGGCCGTAAACGACCTGGCCGACGCCAAGACCAACGCCCACCTCTTTAAGTATGACAGTAACTACGGCATCTTCCCCGGCAAGGTGGAGGTCCAGGGCGACCAGATGTTCGTGGACGGCCGGCCCATCTGGGTCTTCGCCGAGCGGGAGCCGAAGAAGGTTCCCTGGCGGGAGGTCGGGGTGGAGCTGGTCATCGAGTCGACGGGGGTCTTCGAGGACGCCACACTGGCCGCCGGCCACCTGGAGGCCGGGGCGAAGAAGGTTATTATTACGGCCCCGGCCAAGAATGAGGATATCACCGTGGTTTTGGGGGTTAACCACGACCAGTACGACCCCGCCCAACACCGGATCATTTCCAACGCCTCCTGCACCACCAACTGCCTAGCCCCCGTGGTTAAGGTGCTCCACGAAGCCTTCGGCGTCCGGCGGGGTCTGATGACCACCGTCCACGCCTATACCAACGACCAGCGCATCCTCGACCTGGTTCACCGGGACCTGCGCCGGGCCAGGGCCGCCGCCCTCAACATCATTCCCACCACCACCGGGGCCGCCCGGGCCATCGGGCTGGTCATCCCCGAACTTAAGGGCAAGCTCCATGGTTTTGCCATGCGGGTGCCCACCCCCACCGTCTCCGTCATCGACCTCACCTGCGACCTGGGGCGGTCGGTGACCGTCGAAGAGGTAAATGCCGCCTTTAAGGAGGCCGCCCAGGGAAGCCTTAAAGGCATCCTCGAGTACACCGAGGAGCCCCTGGTAAGCATGGACTTTAAGGGCAACCCGGCCAGCGCCATCGTGGACGGCCTGCTCACCATGGTGATGGACGGGGACATGGTGAAGGTGGCGGCCTGGTATGACAACGAGTGGGGCTACGCCTGCCGGGTTGCCGACCTGGCCGATTACATCGTTAAGCGGGGCTTTTGATGTGGCTCGCTCGGGTCTACGTCACCCTTAAGCCGGTGGTAAACGACCCCCAGGGCCTCACCATCCAGCAGGCCCTGAGCGAGCTGGGTTTCAGGTCGGTTCGGCAGGTGCGGTCGGGCAAATACTTCGAGATCCGGCTGGAGGCTCCCAACCGGGCGGCGGCTGAGGCCGAGGTGGACGCCTTCTGCCGGCGGCTCCTGGCCAACCCGGTCATCGAAGACTACCGGTTTGAGGTGGAGCTCCTGGAGCCAGTCCCCGGCTCTCGGGCCTAGGCTTGATCTACCAGGCCGTGACGGCGGGCCACCTCGGCCACCGTCCGGCCGATCTCGGCCGGGCTCGGGCAGACGGTAACCCCGGCGGCCTCCAGCGCCCGGATTTTACTTTCGGCGGTGCCGGTGCCCCCGCTGATGACGGCCCCGGCGTGGCCCATCCGTCGGCCCGGCGGGGCGGTTCGGCCGGCGATAAAGGCCACCACCGGCTTGGTCAGGTGCTGCCGAATGTACTCGGCGGCCTCCTCCTCGGCCGTCCCGCCGATCTCCCCGATAAGCAGGATGATTTTCGTGTCGGGGTCGGCCTCAAAAAGGGGAAGGATATCCAGGTAGCCGCAGCCGACGATGGGGTCACCCCCGATGCCGACGCAGGTAGACTGGCCGATCCCCAGGGCCGTAAGCTGGGCCGAGGCCTCATAGGTTAGGGTGCCGCTCCGGGAGACGATGCCGACGGGCCCGGGGCTGTAAACCGCGGCCGGCATAATGCCCACCTTGGCCTGGCCGGGGGTTATGACCCCCGGGCAGTTGGGGCCGATGAGGCGGCTGGGCTTTCCCTCTAAGAAGCGTTTCACCCGGACCATATCCAGGACCGGGATCCCCTCGGTAATGCAGACCACCAGCTCCAGGCCGGCGTCAACGGCCTCGAGGATGGCGTCGGCCGCAAAGGGGGCGGGGACGAAGACCAGGCTGGTGTTGGCCCCGGTGGCCTCAACGGCCTGCCGAACGGTGTTAAAGACCGGGATTCCGTCCACGGCGCCGCCCCCCTTCCCCGGGGTGACCCCGGCCACCACCCGGGTGCCGTAATCCCGGCACTGGCGGGCGTGGAAGCTCCCTTCCCGGCCGGTGATTCCCTGGACGAGCAGGCGGGTATGGGTCCCAACCAGTATGCTCACCCGACGGCCTCCTTTCCCAGTTTGACGGCTAAGGCGGCGGCCGCCGCCATGTCGGCCGCCACGGCGATGGGCAGGCCCGACTCCCGCAGGATCCGGTGGCCCTCCTCGGCGTTGGTGCCCACCAGCCGGACGACTATGGGAATTTTGACCCCGACGGCCCGGGCGGCGGCCACGATGCCCCGGGCGATGACGTCGCCCCGGGCGATACCCCCGAAGATGTTGACCAGGACCACCCGGACGTCAGGGTCGGAAACCAGTATTTTAAAGGCGGCGGCGATGCGCTCCTCGTTGGCCCCACCCCCCACGTCCAGAAAGTTGGCCGGCTCGCCCCCGGCCAGCTTGATGAGGTCCATGGTGGCCATGGCCAGCCCCGCCCCGTTAACCATGCAGCCGACAAAGCCCTTCAGCTTCACGTAAGAGACCCCAGCCCGCATCGCCTCCACCTCGAGGGGCGAATCTTCGGAGGTATCCCGGAGGGCGGCGATATCCGGGTGGCGAAAGAGGCCGTTGTCGTCAAATTCCACCTTGGCGTCGGCGGCCACCAGCCGGCCGTCGGCCGTAAGCACCCAGGGGTTAACCTCCACCAGGGCGCAGTCTTTTTCCACAAAGAACTGGCAGAGGGCCCGGAGCGTCTCGACGGCGGCCCGAACCTGGTCCCCCGAAAGGCCCAGGCCGAAGGCCACCTGCCGGCCGACATACGGTTGAAAGCCGACGGCGGGGTCGACCCAGACCCGGACCACCTTTTCGGGGCTCGTGGCGGCCACCTCCTCGATGTCCATGCCCCCGGCGGCGCTGGCCATAATAAGGGGCCGGGCCCGGTTGCGGTCCACCAGGACGGCCAGGTAAAGCTCCTGGGCCACCTCCAGGGGCTCCTCCACCAGCACCCGGCGGACCACTACCCCCGCCGGCCCGGTCTGGGCCGTCACCAGGGGCCGCCCCAGGAGGGCGGCCGCAAACTCCCGGGCCTCGGCGGGGGAGTTTACCAGGCGGATTCCCCCGGCCTTGCCCCGCCCCCCGGCCAGGATCTGGGCCTTGATAACCGCCCGGCCCCCAAGGCGGGCCGCAGCCTCGGCCGCCTGGTCGGGGGTTTCGGCCACTTCCCCTTTGGGAACGGCTACCCCATATTCGGCAAAGAGCCGCTTACCCTGAAACTCGTGGATTTTCATCGTTATGCCTCGCCTCCGAAGCTGGGTCGGGGAGGGTGGTTGCGGCCACGGCCAGGCCGAAAAAGAGCCACAGCAGCGAGACCGTCTGGGGGAAGTTAAGGTTAAAGAAATAGTGGTCGAAAAGGCCGGCCGAGAGGGCCGCCACCACCCCGCCGGCGGCGGCGAGCCGGTAACCCTCGGCCTCGTTGGGCGACCTTTTCGTCCGGAGGGCCTTAAGGACGACGTGGTAAAGAAATAGCCCGGCGACGACCAGAAAGGCGCTCAGGCCCACCAGCCCCATCTGGCCCGCGATGAGCAAATAGACGCTGGCCGCGGCCACGTAAACGTCGATGTCGGGCGCCCGCCCGAAGCCGACCCCGAAGACCGGGTACCTCTGGACCAGGCGCAGGGCGTCCCGGTACTCCCCCAGCCGCATCTGGGCGGCCGGATCGCGGAACTGAAGCCCCTGCTGAAGACGCTCCAGGGCGACGTCCCCGACCGGCAGGAGGTAGAGGAGCAGGCCGGCCGCGGCCAGGAGCGGCCAGACCCAGCGGAAGCGGAGAACCCCGAGGAATCCGACCCCGGCCAGGGTGCCCAGCCAGGCCGACCGGCTGAAGGTGAGCACCAGGGCGGCCCCGACGGCCGCCAGCTGGCCCCAGATAACCGGACGGGGTAGGGCCGGGCGGGGGGCAAAGGCCTGGGCCACGCCGGCTACCCCCACCAGCATCAGCATCCCCCCAAGGACGTTCGGGTCGATGGCCGTCCCCGTGGCCCGGACCACCTGGGTGCCGGCGATGTGCCGGATGACCCCGGGCCCGCTGGGGTAACCTACGGACCGGAGCCGGCTTAAGAGGTCGGCCGCCTGGCTTTCGGGCAGGGCGTAGAGGCCGAGGGCCACCAGGGCCGCCGCCGTGCCCCCGATGAGCAGGGCCCGGAAGGCCCACCGAAGCCGGTCTAAGTCTCGGATACAGTTGACAACCGTAAAGTAAAAAAGCAAGGCGTTAATGGTCTTTAAGAAAAACCTGACCACCTCGCCGGTGACCGACTCGACCCCGACGAAAAATGAGGTTACAGCCAGCCCGATGAAGGCCAGCAGGGGCAGGGCCAGGGGCGTGGCAACGAACCCTTCCCCCGGGTTGACGAGGAGCCGTAAAAGCCAGGCCAGGAGGGTAAGGGTGAGGGTGGCGTCCAGGAAGGTAAGCCGGACGCTTCCCAGCTCGACAGGAATTACCCCAAAGGGCAGGCTGTAGAGGACGGCGGCCGTGGCGATGACCCCCAGCCAGGGCCGGGCCGCCACGAGGCCCAGGCCGGCCAGCCCGAGGAGGAGGCCAAAGCCGGCCAAGGGCGAAACGGCGGCGGTAAGGATTCCGCCGGCCGCGGCCAGGAGGGCCGCGGCCGAGATGAGGCCCGTTTGGGGCTTAAGAAGGCGGTCGGCGGTGGGCCGCAACACCGGGTCGCTCCGCGGACTTTCTCGGGCGGTTTACCCCGGAAATTTTAACCCATCAGCCGTCGTCTTCAGGGGCCCAGCCCAGGGCGGCGGCGAGGTCGTCCAGGCTCCGGGGTCCGGCCGGCCGACCCTGACGGCGCCCGGCCTGCCGGCGGGCCACCAGCTTGCGGGCCAGCATCTCGGCCACCACCTGGTCCGGCACCCGGGGACCCTGGGCCCGCTGGCGGCGGACGGCCTCCTGACCCGGCGGGCAGATATCCAGGAAGGGGCAGTGGTGGTGGGCCCAGTGGTCGTCGGGCAGCCGGTCCTCAAGGGGAAGCTCGCCGCCGGAAAGAACCCTCTCCCGGGCCGCCCGGAGGCGGTCCAGGTAGCCGGCGATGGCCGGGTCCGGGTCGACGACGTAGATAAGGTGTTCAAGGGTGTCCCGGTTCTCGTAGAAGATAATGCCACCCCGGACCTGAAAAAGGGGGTAATAGCGGGCGACCCCCCAGATGTAGATCTGGCACTGGCGGGCGTGGTCTTCCCGGGGGCCGCCGCCGGCCCGGATCCGCTCGAACTCAAGGCCGCCGGTAGTTTTGACCTCCAGGGCGTAGAGGCCGGCCCGTTCCCCGGCGAAGTCCGGGGGCAGGTAAAGGAGGGCGTCGCAGTAGCCCCGGATGCCGTATTCCCGGTCGTAAAAGAAGAGCTCCCGGCCCACTACGTAGTGGCCGAAGTAGCGGACGATGCGCCGGTGGCCGTCGGTGCCCACCTGCATGGCCCGCAGGCTGCGGGCGTCCGGCTCGGGCTTGGGCATCCCCAAAAGCTCGTAGGCCACGGCCAGGACACACCCCCGGGCGGCCGAGGAGGGGCTGATGGTGGGGGTTTCGTCCCGGGCCGGGCGGCCGGCGATGTTCTCCTCGACCATCCCCTGGAGTTTTACCACAAGGTCCACCGGCCGGCCCCTCCCTCAGCCGACGGCCACCCGCGGCCGGAAGAAATAGCGGGTTTCGCCGGCCGTGTTTACTCCCGTCAGGGGGTCGACCCGGACGATAACCGGGTAGCCGCCGGTCACCTGGCCTACGGCCAGCACGTGGTGGCGTCGCAGCCGCCGGACGAAAGCCGTCAGGGTCTCCTGGTCCACCACGGCGCTCTTGGCCACGTGGCGGACGTCGTCCTCGTAGGGCAGGTTGAGGAGAAACAGGTTGTCGGCCTGCCGGAGGACGACCTCGTCGAGGCCGGTGACCATGTTGGTCACAAAAAACGACGTGAGGCCCAGGTGGCGGGCCCGGGTGACGATGTAGTCGATGCTGGCCTTCTGGACGTAAAGGTGGGCCTCCTCGAAGAAGACGAAGGGGTAGCGGCCCGTCCCGGCGGCAGTCTCGGCCTCGCAGAGGTCTTTAATCATCTCCAGGATGGCCTGCACGAAGCCGACCTTGGCCAGGTTGGAAAGGTCGGCGATGTCGATGACCAGGGCCCCGCCGTTGCGGATGAGGCGGTAATGGTCTGGAATGGAGGTGGCCTCCCTGGGGTGGGAGGCGAAGAGGCCGGTATTCTTGAGGGCCTCCAGGCGGGAACGGATGGCCCCGTTGATAACGGCCGCCACCCGGTCCCCGCCCCAGCCGGAGCCCCCACCCTGATAGTACTCGTTCTCCTCGGCCAGCTGGATGAGCTGGTCAATGCCGATAAAGGGGACCTTCTGCCCAGCCTGCTCCCGCTGCCGGACCTCGTCCAGCAGGCGGGCGACCCGGTTTTCGAAATAGAGGGCCGAAGCTTCGGGCAGGCCGAACCTGGTCAGCATCGTCAGGAGGGGACCCAGGCCGAACTGGCGGACCCCCAGCTTCAGGTTGTGGCCGGCCCGCAGGTGGACGATGCCCGGGCGGAGGACCCGCTCCTCGAAGAGGTCGAGTTCCAGGGGCGGCAGGTGGATGTACTCCCGGTTGATGTCGAAGACGACGCAGGGGGCCCCCTGCTCGATAAGGCGCATGAGGAGCACCTTGGCCAGGTGGGACTTGCCCGAGCCCTTGGCCCCGGTGATGATGTTGACCTTCTCCAGGGCCTGACCCTCCACGTAGAAGGGGTCGCCCTGGAGGGTGCGGCCGAGGAGGATACGGTTGCCCAGGTCGGCCACACACTGCCTGAGCACCTCCCGGTCGCCCACCCGCTCCACGGAGGCCTCCCGGTGGGGGACCCAACCGTCCCAGTTTTCCCAGGGGCGGGTGGCGAGCTTGCGGATTTTGGCCAGGGCGACCTTAAGGTGTTTAAAGTCCGGCCCGTCGGGGGAGAGGGGCTCGTCGGGCTGCGGGCCGAACTCCTCCCGGATGAGGGCGGGGTAGCTGACGGTCCGGAAGCCCAGGACTTGGACCACCAGGGCCCGGCCGGAATCGGCCTCCCGCAAAAGGAGGCTTTCACCGACCCGCAGGTCCTCGGCCCTGGGGTCGAAGACCAGCTCGACCAGGTCGGCCCTAATCTGGTAGACCAGCACGGCCGGCCGCAAACATTCGTTTTGGCAGATTATAACGGAGGCGGTTCCGCCTGTCAACGGGCGGGCCGTTCGGAAGGCCAGAACCCCGACCGCTGGCGGCTAACGGGGGAGGATGAAAGCCCTTCAGGCCCGGGCGGCGCTGGCGGCCGCCTTAAGGTCCGAGAGCGGGGGCAGGGACCACCAGAGCCTCAGACGTTTGAACGGCATCATCCCCAAATTTGGGTTAGCCGAGGCCAGGGCCGATGCTCTGCTTGCCAAGGTTAAAGACCATGGGACCTGGACATTCAGCGATTATGCCGCCCTGGTCATCGCTACAAGTGACGTAATGAAAAGCGCACCTGCTTGGTGGTCAGTCATCTTGAGGACCTTTTCAGTTCACGCGCCTTAACGGGGGTTACTTGCGCGAATTGCTACCAGGGTCGTGGCTTACACTATCGGGTTTTGCCTTAGCCGCCCGATGCGCCGACTGGCTTATCTGTTCATCTAATTTTACATCGGGCGTCTAAGTCCCCATGCGGTATACTGTGGGTCTGAGTGCGCCGATATTTATCCGACTGACCCCTGAAGAGGATGCCAGACTCCGGGAACTGGAGAACAACCCGCTCATCCACCCCAAGATCAGG
>DAOUCL010000203.1:0-13105 GCA_034432015.1 Dehalococcoidia bacterium | reverse complement strand
CGTGCCTGGGAAGGCGGCCGAAGGCCGCACACCTTAAGACCCCACCGGGCCGAGTCGCCGAAGGCGACTGCCCGCTCGGTAGCCGCCAAGGGCGGCGCCGGCGAAGCCGGCCGGCCGAGCACCCGGACAGGATGCCGCCTGTCTCAAATGTCTTGAACCCATACACAAATTTGACAGCCTAAAAACGGGGTTACTAAACTGGGGATGGGATGGAGCTGGTCGGCGAGGAACACCGCGCAATCCGGCGGCTGGTCCGGGAGTTTGCCGAGCGGGAGGTCAGGCCGGTAAGCCGGGAGCTGGACGAGACCGGCCGTTTCCCCCTGGAGCTGGTGAGAAAGCTGGGGGAGCTGGGCCTGCTCGGCCTCACCATCCCCGAAACCTACGGCGGGTCGGGCGGCGACACCCTCGCCCTGGCCATCGTCATTGAGGAGCTGGCCCGGGTTGACTCCAGCCTGGCGGTGACGGTTTCGGCTGGGGTCACCCTGGCCGGGGCGCCGATTAACATGTTCGGCGACGAGGCCCAGAAGCGCCGCTGGCTTCCGCCCCTCTGCGCCGGGCAGATGCTGGGGGCCTTCGCCCTCACCGAGCCGGAGGCCGGTTCCGACGCCGGCGCCACCCGGACCCGGGCCGTCCTGGAGGGGGACCGCTGGGTGGTCAGCGGCACCAAGGTGTTCATCACCAACTCCGGAACCCCCATAACCGGCTTCATCGTAGCCACCGTGGTCACCGACGAAAGGGACGGCCGCCGGGAAATCAGCAACCTCATCGTTCCCAGGGACGCCCCCGGCCTGCGGGTGGGCCCGCCGTATAAAAAGCTCGGCTGGCGGGCCTCGGACACCCACGAGGTCGTCTTCGACAACTGCGTCGTCCCGGCCGAAAACCTCCTGGGCCCGCGGGGGGCGGGCCTCAGGCAAGCCCTGACCACCCTGGACGGGGGCCGCATCGGCATCGCCGCGATGTCGGTGGGCCTAGCCCAGGCTTGCCTGGAGGCCTCTTTAGAATACGCCCGGAACCGGCATCAGTTCGGCCGGCCCATCTACGACTTCCAGGCCATCCAGTTCAAGCTGGTGGACCTGGCGGTGGGCCTGGAGGCCGCCCGGCTGTTAACCTACAAGGCGGCTTACCTTAAGGACCGGGGCGAGCCCTACACCACCGCCGCGGCCATGGCCAAGCTCTTCGCCTCGGAGCTGGCCGTCCGGGCGGCCGAAGAAGCCGTCCAGATCCACGGGGGCCTCGGCTTCATGGAGGACGGCCCGGTCGCCCGCTTTTATCGGGACGCCAAGATCCTTACCATTGGGGAGGGTACGTCGGAGGTCCAGCGGCTGGTGATCGGGCGGCGGCTACCCTCAGAACTGCCGAGGCTTTCCTGGCTGGAATAGGTGGGGCGAATGCCGGCGAAGTTTTTCACCATCGAGGAAGCCAACGCCCTTCTTCCCGAGATCGAGCCGCTGATGCTCAGCCTCCAGCGGCTTAACCAGGAACTTCTGGAAGTTCGGGGCCGGATGGCCGCCTGGCAGTGGAAGGCCCGGGCCAACGGCCACCTGGCGATGCCCGACCTGGAGGCCGACGCCCGGCGGGCCCGGGAGCTGGCCGAGGAGGTGCAGGCCCTGGTGAGACGGGTTGAGGCCCTGGGTTGCGAGGTGAAGGACCTGGACCTGGGGCTGGTCGACTTCCCCGCCCTGCGCAACGGCCGCCCGGTTTACCTTTGCTGGCGGCTCGGGGAGCCCCAGGTGGCCTACTGGCACGAGCTGGATACGGGCTTCGCCGGCCGGCGGCCCATCGACTGGTAATGGGGATACTGCCGACCCGCATCGACCCCGCCTCGGCCGAGTTCCGGGAAAACAAGGCCCATATGGAGGCCCTGGTGGCCGAGCTGCGGGAGCGCACGGAAAAGGCCCGGCAGGGCGGCGGCCCCGAGGCGGTCGCCCGCCACCGAAAGCGGGGCAAACTGCTGGCCCGGGAACGGATCGAGCGCCTGATCGACCCCGGGACCGCCTTTCTGGAGCTGAGCCCCCTGGCCGCCTGGGACATGTACGACGGTGAGGCCCCCTCGGCCGGCATCGTGACGGGGATCGGCATCGTCCACGGCCGGGAGGTAATGATTGTCGCCAACGACGCCACCGTCAAGGGGGGTTCTTACTTCCCGCTGACGGTCAAAAAGCACCTCCGGGCCCAGGAGGTCGCCGAGCAGAACCGCCTCCCCTGCGTCTACCTGGTGGATTCGGGCGGGGCCTTTCTCCCCCTCCAGGCCGAGGTCTTCCCGGACCGGGACCATTTCGGCCGCATCTTTTACAACCAGGCCCGGATGTCGGCCCAGGGCATCCCCCAGATCGCGGTGGTGATGGGGCCCTGCACCGCCGGGGGGGCGTACGTGCCGGCCATGAGCGACGAGACGGTCATTGTCCGGGGAACGGGGACGGTCTTTCTGGGCGGGCCGCCCCTGGTTAAGGCCGCCACGGGCGAGGAGGTGTCGGCCGAGGAGCTGGGCGGGGCCGACGTCCACTGCCGGGTCTCAGGGGTGACCGACCACTACGCCCTGGATGACGACCACGCCCTGGCCATCACCCGGGAAATCATCGCCAACCTGCCCGGGAAAAAGCCCGACCCGCCCTGGGAGGTGGCCGAGCCGGAGGAGCCCCGCTACGACCCGGCCGAGCTTTACGGAATCATCCCCCGGGACCTGCGGCGCAGCTTCGACGTCCGGGAGGTTATCGCCCGGCTCGTGGACGGCAGCCGCTTCCACGAGTTCAAGGCCCTCTACGGGGAGACCCTGGTGTGCGGGTTTGGGCGAATTTACGGGTACCCGGTGGGAATTCTGGCCAATAACGGGGTGCTCTTTTCGGAGAGCGCCCTTAAGGGTACCCAGTTTATCGAAATCTGCTGTCAGCGGCGGATTCCCCTCGTCTTTTTGCAGAACATAACCGGCTTTATGGTGGGCAAAGAGTACGAGAACCGGGGCATCGCCAAGGATGGGGCCAAGATGGTGATGGCGGTGGCCAACGCCCAGGTCCCCAAGTTTACGGTTATCATTGGGGGCTCCTTCGGGGCCGGCAATTACGCCATGTGCGGCCGGGCCTACTCGCCCCGCTTTCTCTGGATGTGGCCCAACGCCCGCATCTCGGTGATGGGCGGTCAGCAGGCAGCCAGCGTCCTTCTCACCATTCGGCTGGAGGCCCTGCGGGCCCAGGGGCAGACCATGACCGAGGAGGAACAGGCGGCCTTTATGGCCCCCATCCTGGAGCGGTACGAGTACGAGGGAAGTCCCTATTACAGCACCGCCCGCCTCTGGGATGACGGTATAATCGACCCGGTCGATACTCGGCGGGTGCTGGGCATGGCCCTTTCGGCGGCCCTCAATGCGCCCATCCCGGGCCCGGAGTTTTTGGGCGTCTTTCGGATGTAGCCTTGGGGCCGGGAAGCCGGCGCCCGGCGGCGTTAAAAGCTTTAATATGGGCTGGCGACCATGGCGGAGATAGCGGGGACGTACCCGCACCTGGCGGTGGAACGGGACAAGGACGTCCTGCGGGTCTGGATCAACCGGCCGGAGGTGCACAACGCCCTCAACGGGGAGACGATGGATGCGATCCGGCGCTGCATCCAGGATGCGGCCGCAATGCCCCACGTGCGGGTGGTGGTCATTAGCGCCCGGGGCCGGACCTTCTGCGCCGGGGCCGACCTGAACTGGATGCAGGCGGCCCTCGGCTGGAGCTTCGAGGAGAACGTCGCCGACGCCCTCCGGCTGGCCGACATGCTGGAGGCGGTGGAGAACTGCCCAAAGCCGGTGGTGGCCCGGGTGAACGGGTCGGCCTTCGCCGGGGGGATCGGCCTGATTGCGGCCTGCGATATCGCCATCGCCGTCCGGGAAGCCCGCTTCAGCCTGACGGAGGTTCGGCTGGGGATCGTTCCGGCCATCATCTCCCCCTACGTCATCCGGAAGGTGGGGCAGGGCCACGCCCGGGCCCTCTTCATAACCGGGGAGGCCATCGATGCCGAGCGGGCCCGGGAGATCGGGCTGGTTCACAAAGTGGTGGACGCGCCGGAGCTGGATGCCGCCGTGGAAAACGTCATCGGCCACATCCGCCGGGGCGGGCCCCGGGCGGTGGAGGCCGCCAAGCGGCTCGCCCTGGAAGTTCCCCGGATGGACCCGGCCACCGCCCGCAAATATACGGCCGAACTTATCGCCAGCCTGCGGGTGAGCGAGGAGGGCCAGGCCGGCATCCGGGCCTTTCTGGAGCGGCGGTTGCCCCCCTGGGTTGAGCCGTGAAAAAGGTCCTCATCGCCAACCGGGGCGAGGTGGCCATCCGGGTGGCCCAGGCCTGCCAGGAGCTGGGCCTGAAAACGGTCGGAATCTACTCCGAGGCCGACCGGGACGCCCCCCACACCCGCCGGGTGGACGAGGCCTACGAAGTTGGGCCCCCGGCCCCCGAGGCTAGCTACCTGAACGGGCCCCGCATCATCGAAATTGCCCTTAAGGCCGGGGCCGACGCCGTCCACCCGGGGTACGGGTTTTTGGCCGAGAACCCCGATTTTGCGGCCGCCTGCGCCGCCGCCGGCCTCACCTTTGTGGGACCCCCACCCGAGGCGACCCGGCTGGCCGGGGATAAGGTCCGGGCCAAGGAGGTCGCCCGCCGGGCCGGAATTCCCACCGTCCCGGGCTACGACGGGGCTGACCAGTCGGACCGGGCTTTCCTTCAGGCGGCCGAACAGCTCGGCTTCCCGGTAATGGTTAAGGCGGCGGCCGGGGGTGGGGGGCGGGGCATGCGGCTGGTGCGTTCCCCCGAAGAGTTGCCCGCGGCCCTGGAAGGGGCCCGCCGGGAAGCCCTGGGAGCTTTCGGCGACCCCCGCCTCTTTCTAGAGAAGGTGATCAGCCCGGCCCGGCACGTGGAGGTCCAGGTGCTGGCCGATGCCCACGGCAACATCCTGCACCTTTTCGAGCGGGACTGCTCCATCCAGCGCCGCCACCAGAAAGTCATCGAAGAGGCCCCTTCCCCGGGCATCGGCCCGGAACTGCGCCGGCAGATGACGGCCGCGGCGGTGGCCTTTGCCCGGGCGGTGGGCTACGTAAACGCCGGCACGGTGGAGTTTCTGGTCGGCCCCAGGGGCGACTTTTACTTCCTGGAGATGAACACCCGCCTCCAGGTGGAGCACCCGGTCACCGAGCTGGTTACGGGCCTCGACCTGGTCCGACTTCAGCTTCTGGTGGCCGCCGGCGAAAGGCTCCCTTTAGGCCAGGAGGAGGTCTCCCTGCGGGGCCACGCCGTCGAGGCCCGAATCTACGCCGAGGACCCCGCCGCCGGCTTCCTGCCGGGAGAGGGGGAGCTTTTGGTTTTTGAGCCCCCGGTGGGGGCCGGCATCCGCAACGACGTTGGGGTTGAGGCTGGGCTGACGGTGAGCCTCCAGTACGACCCGATGCTGGCCAAGCTCATCGTTTTCGGCCCCGACCGGCCCACCGCCCTCGCCCGCCTCCGCTGGGCCCTGAAGGGATATGCCATCCTGGGGGTGGCCAATAACGTCGGCTTTCTGCTGGACGTGGTGAACCACCCGGACTTTCAGGCCGGCCGAACCTTCACCGGCTTCGTCAAGACCCATTTCGGCCGGTACGGCCTCCCGGAAGCCCCGCCCGGGGAGGCGGCCGCGGTGGCGGCGGTGGCAGCCCTTAAAGGCCCCGGGCCTAAAGACCCCTGGCGGGCCGACGCCTGGCGACTGCCGGGTATGCCGGTGCCCGTCCGGTTAAACTATCAGGGCCGGCCCGTCGAGGTCGGCGTCCGGCGAATAGGCCAGGACGGCTGGCGGGTTGATTCCGCCGCCGGTAGCTTTGGGGTGCGGCCCGACCCGACCCGTACGGGGCGCTTTACCGTCGAAGCCGGCCCCGAAAGAAAGGTCGTGTGGGCGGTGCGCACTCCCTCGGGGGTAGAGGTGTGCTGTGAGGGCCACCGCTACGTTTTCGAGGCCGACCGCCGACCCGGGTCGGCGGTGGCGGAAGCCACTCCCGGGGCCAGGACTTTCGAGGGCCTGGTCGCCCCGCTGCCCGGTGTCCTGGTTCGGCTGCAGGTGAGGGAGGGGGACCGGGTTGAGGCCCTTCAGCCGGTGGCGGTGCTGGAGGCGATGAAGATGGAGCATGTGGTTAATGCTCCCCGCTCGGGGACGGTCCGCCGGGTCTATTTTCAGGAGGGGGACCGCGTCCCGAAGGGGGCGGTGCTCCTCGACTTAGAATAAAGGGGGTGCGCAGGTTGGGACTCTTTTCGGCAGTTCCCGGCCGGCTCAGGGTGGTGGAGGTGGGGCCCCGGGACGGCCTTCAGAATGAGCCGGGCTTTGTCCCGACCGGGGCCAAGGTGCGGTTTATCGACCTCCTTTCCGAGGCCGGCTTCGGGGTGGTCGAGGTGACCTCTTTCGTAAGCCCCCGGGCCGTACCCCAGCTGGCCGACGCCGAGGAGGTGCTCCGGGCTATCCGACGCCGACCCGGCGTCCGGTACCCGGTGCTGGTCCCCAATTTAAGGGGGTTGGAGCGGGCCCTTGGGGCCGGGGCCCAGGAGATTGCGGTCTTTACCGCCGCCTCGGAAACCTTTAACCTGAAAAACATAAACATGTCCGTCGCCAGGTCCCTGGAAGTGATCGCCGAGGTGGTTAGGGAAGCCCGGGGGGCCGGCCTCTGGGTGCGAGGGTATGTCTCGGTCTGCTTTGGCTGCCCCTACGAAGGCCAAGTGGACCCCGAAAAAGTGCTCGGGGTGGCGGGCCGGTTACTGGAACTCGGGGTGGACGAGGTCTCCATCGGGGATACCACCGGGGTTGCGACCCCACGGCAGGTTGAGGAGACGGTCGGCCGGCTGCTTAAGGAGCTTCCGGCGGAGCGGCTGGCCCTCCACTTTCACGACACCCGGGGCACGGCCCTGGCCAACGTTTTAACCGGCCTGCTTATGGGGATATCGGCCTTCGACAGCTCGGCCGGCGGCCTGGGGGGCTGTCCCTTTGCCCCTGGGGCCAGTGGCAACCTGGCCACCGAAGACCTGTTGTATATGCTTCAGGGTATGGGCATCGAGACCGGGGTTGACCTGGACAAGGTGGTGGCCGCCACCCGGTTTATTTTGGGGGTGCTTAACCGGCCGCCGGCCAGCCGCTACTTTCAGAGTTGCCAGGCGGTCAGGGCCGATGTACGAGGGCCGTAAGGTTTCGGTCGTCTTCCCGGCCTATAACGAGGCGGCCGGCATCGAGGCGGCCGTCCGGGAGTTCGGGACATCCCCCTTTGTGGATGAGGTTATCGTTGTCGACAATAACTCGACAGACGGAACGGGGGAGCTGGCGGCCCGGGCCGGAGCCCGGGTGGTGCGGGAGCCCCGCCAGGGTTTCGGCTTTGCCCTGCGGCGGGGGATGGCCGAGGCCACGGGCGACCTGATAATCCTGGCCGAGCCCGACGGAACCTTCACTGCCCGGGACATCCTTAAGCTTCTGGCCTATTCGGAGGACTTCGACCTGGTGCTGGGCACGCGCACGACCCGGGAGCTCATCTGGCGGGAGGCCAACATGGGCTGGCTTTTGCGGGTCGGCAACTGGGCGGTGGCCAAGCTTTTGCAGCTACTCTTTGGGGGCCCGTCCCTTTCCGACTGCGGCTGCACCCTGCGGCTTATCCACCGCCCGGCCCTGGAGCGGCTGCTTCCCAAGTTTACGGTAGGGGGCCCCCACTTCTTGCCGGAGATGGTGGTCCTGGGGCTGGCCGAGGGCCTGCGGGTCATCGAAATCCCGGTAAACTACCGGGGCCGAGTCGGGGAATCAAAGATTACCGGCTCCCGCCTGAAGGCCCTTGGGGTGGGGTTGCGGATGGTTGGGCTTATTGTGTCGTACCGGCTGCGGCTTTGGTTCCGGCCGGCACCCCGGCCTGCTCCGAGTCGACCCGAAGCCGGCTTTACCCCCACCGACCGGGCCGGGCGGATTTGACGGTAAAGCCGGGTGCGAATATAATTCTTTAGTGGACGCTGCCCGATAGCTCAAGTGGTAGAGCGGCCGGCTGTTAACCGGTTGGTTGCAGGTTCGAGTCCTGCTCGGGCAGCCCCGCCCGGGAGTCTTCCCGGGCGGTTTTTTATCAGCCGGGGTCCGCTAACCGGCCGTGTCCACCCCGCCCCCGACCCAGCGGCCCTTTAACATCGGGGAAGTCCTGGCCCGAATCGAGGCGGCCGTAAAGGACTACCCCAGGGCCGCCCTTTTTGAGCTGGCCGAGGAGGGTTTTAACCGCCCCTTCCAGGTGGCGGTAGGCTGCATCATCTCGACCCGGACCCGGGACGAGGTTACCCTTAAGCTAGCCCGCCGGCTCTTTGCCCGGGCCCGGACCCCGGCCCAGGTGGCCGGCCTAAGCCTACCCGACCTTGAAAGCCTAATTCGGGGGTGCGCCTTTGCCGAGGCTAAAGCCCGGCAGATTCGGGCCATTGCCGAGCGGGCCCTGGCCGACTTTGGGGGCGAACTTCCCTGCGACGAAAAGGTTCTTCTCTCCCTGCCGGGTATCGGCCCTAAATGCGCCAGCCTTGTGCTGGGGATCGCCTGCGGCCGGCCACGGGTGGCGGTGGACACCCATGTTTACCGGGTGGTTCGCCGCTGGGGGTATGTAAATACCCGGACGCCGGAAGAGACGATGCGGGCCCTCGAAGCACGGGTGCCGCCGGAGTACTGGCTGGACATCAACCGGCTACTGGTGCCCTTTGGAAAGCACATCTGCCGGCCGGAGGTACCCCGGTGCAGCATCTGCCCGCTGGCTGACCTGTGCCCCCGGGTTGGGGTCACCAAAAGCGCATAGAGCGGTTCTCAGGGGGGCGGCTTGACGGTGCGAGGTTGGGTTTTTATAATTCTGTCTGGAATCAGGGCAGGGTAGCTCAGCGGTAGAGCAGGGGACTCATAAGCCCTTGGTCGGGGGTTCGAATCCCTCCCCTGCCACCGGCTGAACCAGGCGCCTAGCCGCCGGACAGGTCAAATTAGCCTGTCCGGCCTTTTGTTAGAAAACCGGACGGTTTAACCCCCTCAGCCTGTCCGGGCGGCAACTGCTCCCCCAGACGCCCGGGCAACGGCGGCCCTTAAGCCACCTGCCGAATTTCGGATTCCCCGGCGGGTAGCGGAAGCTGAGCCGGCACTTCGGAGATGGTGACCGGTTTGTGGGCCGGAGCCTCAGGGGCCTGCGGCCCCTCGGCAGCCGACCCAACCGTCCGTTCGTAAAGTTCGAGCTCGGCCAGGGCTAGCGGCGTGAGCATAATGAGGGCCACCGCCCCTAGGGCGATGAAGTAACCGCCCAAAAGGGCCAGAAGGGCGAATGCGGCCGTGCCGGCCAGGGCCAGTATCAGCGCCAAAAGCGCCCCGCTGCCGCCGGAGTCTTCTTTGCACCCCCACATCGCTGGCCTCCTTTCGCAGCCTCTACTTTGAGAGTAGTATAAATCCGTCAACTGTCAATGGAAGCCGACGGGAAGCGGCGGTTCCCCGAACCGGGCGGTTTGTTCCAACGGTTTCAGGCCACCGGGCCTAAACCCGCAGGGGAACTTTCCTAAGGTCGTAGGCCTCCTTGAGCCCGTCGGTCAGCAAAAGGGGCAGACCCGGGGCTGCCGTCTGCAGGGTTAACCCTGAAGGAACGGGCGCCACCGCCGCGGCCAGGTTGCGCAGCCCGTCGGTCAGGCCGGCCGCGGCGGCCGGCCACGGGGGCATGAGGGGCACCAGGGCCAGCAGGATGTTGGAGGGCAAGTAGGTGAAAACCAGATTCGGCTCTGGACCACAAAGCCGCCGGCCAAGGCGTCCAGGCCGAAAAGGGCCGTAAGCCGCAGGACCCGGCCCCAGGAAGGGCCAAGGCCGGAAGTCGTCCGGGGTCTGCGCCCCGCCCCTTCGGGCAGGGCGTAAAGGCCGGCCAGGCCCACGGCCAGGAAGCCGGTGAAGTCGTACCAGCCGTAGGGCCGCACGTCGGCCGCCTCGACCAGGACCACCTGCCCCAGGGACCGGAAAGGGGTCAACCAGGCCGAGGACGACGAGCAAGCGGCCGAAGGGAGGGGCCATGGCCAGCACGACCCCGGAAAGGGCCATCAGTCCGGCGCGGGCGACCAGGACACTCCGGCAGCCCCGGCGGTCGGCCAGCGTTGGGAACGGACTCGGGCAGCCCTGGTGGAAACCCAGGGGATGTCCGGGCCGTCGGGTGGCTTCCCGCCAACGTTAGGCGCCGGTACCCGCCGGCCTATCAGATAGGGCCGGGGGCGTATGCGGGATCCGTGGGCCTATGCCCACCTTCAGCAGGCCAAGCGCAAGGCTGATTTCCCAAAGAAGCGCCCCTTCACGACGACCTTAAGGACGGGATGGTATGATCTGGGTGTGAGTCGGTTGCCTGAACCGGTGGAGGCGCTGCTGGAGGCGGCGCTGGTGGGCGAGTTCACGGTGCTGGACGGCCGGGGCCGGCCGGTCGTCCACCCGATGATCCCCTTCTACACCGGGGACGGGCGGGTGTATCTGACCTCCAGCGTCCTCTTTTCCCGAAAGCTTTTGCACCTAAAGCAAAATCCCCGTTGCGCCCTGAGCATCACCGACCCGCTGGCGGCCCCCGTCGACCGCTTCGGGCAGGTGACGATTCAGGGGGACGCAACGGTGGTGGACGACGACCCCCACCGGGGCTGGCTCTGGCTGCTGCCGACCTGGGCCCGGAAGGAGCCGACGATACCGGCGCTGGTCAGGCAGCGCTGGGCCTTGCCCCTTTTCTGGGAGCGGGCGGTCGTCGTGCTGACGCCCCGGCGGGTCTTTCACTGGCCCCCGGCGCCTCCGGTGCGCCGGTCGTTTACGAACTGCCGTAAAGAAGCCAGTGCCGACGGCCCAGCTTCTTGCCGAGGTTGCCCGGCGGACCAAGGAGCATCCCTTTGCGGTGCTGGTTTGGGTGGACGAGGCCGGTTACCCGATGCAGCGGCCGGTCCGGTTTGAAGTCGGGGGGGTGACTTTTTAAAAGTTTCGGCCCCAGAGGGGCCCCTCCCGCCGGATGGGAGGGAGGTGGCGGTCATCCTGAGCCGGGTCCGACCCCTGCCCCAGGGCGGCTACGAGGCCCGCCGGTACTGGACCTTCCACGGGCCCGTCCGGCGGGTGCCGGACGGGCTGCTACTTCGGCCGGAGCGGGTCTCGGGCTGGCGGGAGGATGAGCTGCCCTTCCTGGCCCTCTGCGAGCGGGCGGTTCCCCAGGCCCACCGCTACTTCGCCCACCTGCGCCGGGTCTACGGCCGGCCCATTGGACCCCGGCTTGGGCCCTTCTGGCTATTTCTGCGGCGACCCGGCTGCCGTTCCTTACGGCCACCCTCGTGCCGGTGCTGCTGGGCACGGCGGTGGCGCTGCGGGAAGGGAGCTTTTCCCTCCCCGTTTTCGGCCTCACCCTGGTCGGGGCGGCCCTCATTCACCTCGGCCTCAACGTAACCAACGACATCTTTGACACCCTTTCCGGGGCCGACCCCCCCAACCCGACCCCCACGCCCTTCAGCGGAGGCTCCCGGGTAATGCAGTACGGCTTGATGGGGATTCGGCAGATGGGCCTGCTAGCGGCCGCACTGTACGGCGGCGGGCTTGCGGTGGGGCTGATTTTGGCCACCCGGCGCGGTTCGGAGCTGCTGGTGCCGCTGGGGGCGGCCGGGGTGCTGCTCAGCCTGGCCTACTCCGCCCCGCCGCTGCGGCTGGCCTACCGGGGCCTGGGGGAGCTGGCGGTGGCCGCCGGGTTCGGCCCGATTATGACCCTGGGGGCCTACGCCGTCCAGACGGGCCGGCTCGGTTGGGCGCCCCTGATAGCCTCCCTTCCGGTCGGGCTCCTCATCGGGCTGGTGCTCTACGTAAACGAGGTCCCCGACCGGGTTGGGGATGCCCGGGCCGGCAAGCATACCCTGGTGGTGCGGCTTCCCCCTGGCTGGGTCGTCTGGGGCTACTGGCTTGCGGCGGCCGCCGCCTACCTCGCCGTTGGCGCCGGGGTCCTTCTGGGGCAGATGCCCCCGGCTGCCCTGGCCCTCTGGCTCACCGTCCCGCTGGCCGTGAAGGTTGGCCGCTACCTGGCCGGCCATATCGGTCAGCCGTACGGGCTTATCCCGGCTATGGCGGAGCAGATTCGCCTCCACCTTTTCGCCGGCCTTATCCTGGCCGCAGGCTACCTGGTCTGGCCGTAGGAATTTCTTAAAGATACCCTTCGACGGGTCCGGCCGGCGGCTTCACCGGGCGGGCCTGGTCGACGCAGGCTCTGGCCCCGCCTTTTTAGCAATCGGCCTCGCGGCCGTGGGCCCCTCCTAAACCCCCCGTTGCAGGCAATGGGGAGTAATTAGCGAAGCTTCCGGCGACCCCCATACTCCGGCGCCGGAGGCGGATGGTATTATCTTTCGGGGAGCGTAAGTCGAACCATGGTGTTGGACGCCTTTCGTAGCAGGCTCGGGGCCGGCTTGGCCAAGACCAAAGAGGCCTGGTTTAAGCCGGTACGCCGCCTCTTTGCCGGCCGGGCCCTGGACGAAAACTTCTGGCTGAACCTTGAAGAGCTGCTCATCGGGGCCGACGTCGGGGTGGAAACTACGGCGAAGTTACTTCAGCAACTTCGCCGCCGGGTCCGGGAAGACGCCTTGATCGGCCCGGAGGAGACGATGCGGGCCTTCGCCGACGAGCTGGTCAAGGTCTTAAGCGTCGATGGGTCCGGCCTTAACCTCCGCACCGATGGCCCCGCCGTCATCCTGGTCGTCGGGGTAAACGGCAGCGGCAAGACCACCACCATCGGCAAGCTCGCCTACCTGCTTCGAACCCAGGGCCGCCGGGTGGTTGTCGCCGCCGCCGATACCTTCCGGGCGGCCGCCATCGACCAGCTCCGGGTCTGGGCCGACCGGGCCGGGGCCGAAATCGTCGCCCACCAGCCCGGGGCCGACCCCGCGGCGGTGGTTTATGACGCCCTCCAGGCGGCCAGGGCGCGGCAGGCCGGGGCGGTGATAATCGACACGGCCGGCCGGCTCCAGACCAAGGTTCCGCTGATGGAAGAGCTTAAAAAGATTCGCCGGGTCGTCGGGAAGGCCGACGGCCGGGGTCCGGATGAAACCCTGCTGGTGCTGGACGCCACCACCGGCCAGAACGGCCTGAGTCAGGCCCGCCACTTTGCCGACGC
>DAOUCL010000202.1:0-6261 GCA_034432015.1 Dehalococcoidia bacterium | reverse complement strand
GGCTGGGGGTGGTATTTGGGCACCCGCACCGGCCCGAGCAAGCCGGTATACCCGTCGTCGCCCGTGCGGGTGGTTACTTTAGCCTGGCGGGAAGGTTTATCCTTTGGGCCCAACCTTAATCTCCCCGGACCCTGACCTGGGTCCGATGCCTGGAAATTCAGCCCGGACGGAAGGCCGGAACCCCATCTTCGGCGGGGGCCACCTCGGGCACTGGCCGGCCGACAAGCTCCCCGACCCGGGCCCCCAGGGCGTTCAGGTCGGCCTTAGAAAAGCCTTCGGCCTTGAAGATGATTTTGCCGTCCGGGCCCACCAGAAAGACGGTGGGGGTGAAGGTCGGGTCGTAAAGCTGTGATACGGCGTAATCCGGCCCGTCCAGGGCCACTGGGAGCCGGAGGCCCTGCCGCTCCACATAAGCCCGGGCCGAGTCGGCCGTCTCCTGCCCGACGGCGATTACGGGCACCTCGGGCACCAGCTCGGCCAGCCGCTCCAGGTACGGAAAGGCCAGGTCGCAGGCGCGGCACCCGGCCTTCCAGAAGACCAGGACCACCGGGCCGCCCGGCCGAACCGTCTTTCCGTCCAGGGTCGGCAGGGCGAAATCCGGTGCCGTCTGCCCAACCTCAAGCGTTGCCACCTTGCCCTCCTTCGTCTGGGTGGTTTTCTCAGCCGAGCCGGGGAAAGAGGGGTTTCGGGGCCGCCTCCACCCGCACCCGGGCCGGAAGCTGACCCCAGCGGACCACCTCGGCCGGCGGCCGGGTAAGGTCCAGCTCAAGGCCGATATACCGACAGATGGTCTGGGCCGCCTGGGGCATAAAGGGGGAGATCAGGTGGGCCAGGACCCGCAGCACCTCGGCCTGGTTGTAAAGGACGGTGGCCAATCGGCCCCGGTCTGTCCGGACCAGATTCCAGGGCGCCGTCTCCTCGATATACCGGTTGGTCCGGGCCACCAGGCCGTTAATCGCCCCCACCGCCCCCGAAAAATCCAGCCCCAACAGCGCCGCCTGCAGGGCCTGGCCCGCCTCGGCCGCGGCCGCCTTCAGCTCGGCATCCGGGCCCCCCGCCGGCCCCGGCTCGGGCACAACCCCCTCGCAGTAGCGGTTAATCATGGCCAGGGTTCGGTTGACCAGGTTTCCCAAATCGTTGGCCAGCTCGGCGTTGTAGCGCTGGGCCATCAGGCTTTCGGAGATGTCCCCATCCTGGCCGAAAGGAAATTGGCTTACCAGCAACCAGCGGGTCGCATCCACCCCGAACCGGGCAACCAGGTCCTGGGGGCGAATGACGTTCCCCAAGGATTTGCTCATTTTCTGGCCGTTTACGGTGAAAAACCCGTGGGCGAAGACCCGCCGGGGCGGCCTGAGGCCCACCGCCATGAGCAGGGCCGGCCAGATGACGGCGTGGAACCAGACGATGTCTTTGGCCATCAGGTGCAGGTCCGCCGGCCAGTACCGGGTGAAAGTCGCGGGGTCGTCGTGGAAGCCGATGGCCGTTATGTAGTTAAGGAGGGCATCCACCCAGACGTAAACCGTCTGGTCCGGGTCAAAGGGCAAAGGAACCCCCCAGGGGATCGCCCGGGAGATGCTTATATCCAGCAGGCCCGCCCGAATCTTTCCCAGCACCTCGTTCCGCCGGGCCGGGGGCTCCACCTCGTAGTGGTTCGGGTCCGCGGGGTTTTCGATGGCCGCAATCAGCCGGTCGGCATATTTGGATAGCTTAAAAAAATAGTTATCCTCGGCGTACCAGACCGGCGGCCGCAGGTGAATGGGGCAGAGGCCGTCGGCAAGCTCGTCTTCGGAGTAAAAGCGCTCGCAGTTTACGCAGTATTTGCCCTCGTAGCGGCCTTTATAAATCTCGCCGCTGGCGTAGAGCCTCTCCATAAAGGCCCGGACCCCGGCTTCGTGGCGGGGGTCGGTGGTCCGAATAAAGTAATCGTTGCTTATAAGCAGCTCCGCCCAAGCCCGCTTAAACTCGGCGGCAATCCGGTCCACCCACTCCTTGGGGTCGACCCCCTGGGCCGACGCAACCTGGTAAATGTTAACCCCGTGCTCGTCGGTGCCCGTCAGGAAGAAGACGTCATCCCCGAGCCAGCGGTGGAAGCGGGCAAGGACATCGGCCGCGACGGTGGTGTAGGCGTGGCCGATGTGGGGCACGTCGTTGACGTAATAAATCGGGGTGGTGACAAAGAACTTGCCCATTGCTGCCCGAATACAAGTATCGGGCACGGCGGGGCGGGGTGTCAAAATCCCGGGGCCCGGCCGATTGCGGCCGGGAAACCCCCGTTGTTATACTTCCGTTCGGTAAAATTGACAACTTTTCCGCCCGAGTAGCCGCAATGGGGAGATTGACCGTCCAAAAATACGGGGGTTCTTCGCTGGCCAACGCCGAACGGATTAAGGCCGTGGCCCGCCGAATCGCCGCCGCCCGGGACGCCGGCAACGACGTGGTGGTGGTCGTTTCGGCCATGGGGGATACCACCGACGAGCTCATCGCCTTAGCCTATCAGGTTACCAAGCGCCCCCCGGAGCGGGAGCTGGACCTGCTGCTCCACACCGGGGAGATCGTCTCCTGCACCCTGCTGGCCATGGCCCTGCGGGACCTGGGCTACGAGGCGGTGGCCCTGACCGGCTTCCAGGCCGGCATCAAGACCGAGCGGCGGTTCGGCCGGGCCCGAATCCTGGCGGTGAACCCCCAGCGGATTATCCAGGAGCTTTCGGCCGGCCGGATACCCATCGTCGCCGGCTTTCAGGGCTTTACCGACGAGCTGGACATTACAACCCTGGGCCGGGGCGGGTCGGATACGACGGCCGTGGCCCTGGCCGCCAGCCTTGGGGCCGAGCGGTGCGAAATCTACACCGACGTCGAGGGGGTCTACACGGCCGACCCCCGGGTCGTGCCCGAGGCCCGCAAGCTTAAGGATATATCTTACGAGGAGATGCTGGAGCTGGCCTTCCAGGGCGCCCGGGTGATGCACACCCGGGCCGTCGAAATCGGGGCCATTTATAACATTCCCATTCTGGTGGCCTCAAGTTTTACCGACAGCCCCGGCACCCTCATCCACGGGGAGGTTGATATGGAGAAGCGCAACAAGGTGCGCGGCATCGCCCACGACACCGACGTAGCCAAGGTGACCATTCTCGGGGTCCCGGACCGGCCGGGAATCGCCGCCGCCATCTTCGAGCCCCTGGCCGAGGCCGGCATCAGCGTGGACGTCATCGTCCAGAACGCCAGCGTCGACGGCCTGACCGACCTTTCTTTTACCGTTTCCCGCAACGACCTGGAAAAGGCCTTCAGCCTCGTTCAGCCCGTGGCCCGGGCCATCGGGGCCCGCGGCTGGGTGAGCGCCATCAACCTGGCCAAGGTGAGCATCGTCGGGGCCGGGATGCAGAACGCCCCCGGGTACGCCGCCCGGATGTTCCGGACTCTGGCCAACCACAACATCAACATCGAGATGATTACCACCTCCGAAATCCGCATCACCTGCATCATCGCCGAAGACCGGGTCTTCGAAGCCGTCCGGGCCCTCCACAAGGCCTTCGAGCTGGAAAAGCCCGATTAGAAGTTTCCCCTAAAGTTTCGACAACTAAACGAACCCGCGGCCGGACTAAAAAGTCCGGCCGCGGCCATTTTGGGGCCGGCGTACCATAAGGCCCCAATATCTTGTGTTCCTTACCCCGGTTCGGGCGGACTTTTAGCAAGGTCAAAATTTTGGCTTGCTCCCATGCGGCCTGCGGGCCCGTATAATCTGCCCGAGAAGGGCAGACGGTCGGCCGATTAAGATGACGTTCACCCATCTGCACGTCCACAGCGAGTATAGCCTTCTGGACGGCCTCTGCCGGGTGGGGGCGCTGGTCGCCCGGGCCCGGGAGCTGGGGATGGAGAGCCTCGCCCTCACCGACCACGGGGTGCTTTACGGGGCCGTCGAGTTTTACACCGCGGCCACCGAGGCCGGCTTAAACCCCATCATCGGGGTTGAGGCCTACCTGGCCCCCAGGGGGGTTGAAAGCCGCGGCCCCAATGACAAGCAGCCCTACCACATCGTTCTGCTGGCCAAGAACGAAACGGGCTACCGCAACCTGCTGGCCCTGGTAACCCGGGCCCACGTGGAAGGTTTTTATTATAAGCCCAGGCTGGACCGGCGCTGGCTGGCGGAGCGGTCGGAGGGCCTCATCGTTCTTTCGGCCTGCAACAACGGGGAGATCCCAAGGCTTTTGGCCGAGGGCCGGCGGGAAGAGGCCGCGGCCGCCGCCCGCTGGTACCGGGACGTTTTCGGGGACGACTTTTACCTGGAAATCCAGGAGCACGGCAACCCCGACCACCGGGCCGTCTTTAACCAGGTGGTCCAGCTCGGCAAAGAGCTGAGCATACCCGTCGTTGCCACCAACGACGTCCACTACTTAAACCGCGAAGACGCCCCCATCCACGACATCCTGCTCTGCATCGGCACCAACACCACCATCCACGACGAGAAGCGGCTCCGGCTGGAAGGGGACTCCTTTTACCTAAAGAGTCCGGCCGAGATGGCCGAGCTTTTCGCCCACCTGCCCGAGGCGGTCGAAAACACCGGCCGGGTGGCCGAAAAATGCCGGCTTAAGCTGGAGTTTGACCGGCTCCACCTGCCCGAGGTTGAGACTCCCCCCGGCCTGACCCCCTTTGATTACCTGGCCCAGATGGCCCGGGAGGGCCTCAAGCGCCGGTACGGCGAGCCCTCCGAGGAGCTCTGGCGGCGGCTCGAATATGAGCTGGACGTTATCCGGCAGACCGGTTTCGCCAACTACATCCTTGTGGTCTGGGACCTGGCCCGGTTTGCCCGGGAACGGGGCATTCTCTTCGGCGTCCGGGGAAGCGCCGCCGCAAGCCTCGTCCTTTATTCCCTCGGGGTCACCGAGGTCGACCCGGTGGCCAATAAGCTCGTCGCCGAGCGGTTTTTGAACCCCGAGCGCAAAGAGATGCCCGACGTCGATATGGACTTTGCCGACGACCGCCGGGACGAGATGATCGAGTACGTGGTCCGAAAATACGGCTATGACCACGTGGCCCAGATCATCACCTTCGGAACCCTCGGGGCGAAGGCGGCCGTCCGGGACGTCGGCCGGGCGCTGGGCTTTTCTTACGCCGAGGTGGACCGGGTGGCCAAGCTCATCCCCCAGGTGCTTAATATGACCATCGCCCGGGCCCTCCAGGAAAACCAGGAGCTGGCCGAGCTTTACCGGACCGACCCCAAGGTCAGGGAGCTTTTAGACACGGCCCAGAAGCTGGAAGGCCTGGCCCGCCACGCCAGCACCCACGCCGCCGGGGTCGTTATCTCGAAAGACCCCCTTATCCACCACGTTCCCCTCCAGCCGCCGGCCCGGGGCAACCACCGGCGCCGGGCCGGTGAGGAGGCCGAAGGGGACGGGGCATCCCCCCAGACCCTGGTAACCCAGTACGATATGAATTCCATCGCCCGCATCGGCCTCCTCAAGATGGACTTCCTGGGCCTTACGAACCTGACCATCATCGACAAGACGGTCAAGCTGGTGGCCAGGATCCGGGGGGAGGTCATTGACCTTAACAAAATCCCCGAGGACGACCCGAAGACCTTCGAGATGCTAGCGGCCGGGGAGACGGTGGGGGTGTTCCAGCTGGAGGGTAGCGGCATGACCCGCTATCTTAAGGAGATGAAACCCCGCTCCGTGGCCGACCTGGCGGCCATGATCGCCCTTTACCGGCCCGGTCCGATGGAGCACATCCCCGAATACCTGGCTGCCCGGGAAGGCCGCAACAGGGTGACTTACCTCCACCCGGCCCTGGAGCCGATACTGAAAGACACCTACGGGGTCATCGTCTACCAGGACCAGGTTTTATTCATCGTCCAGGCCATCGCCGGCTACACCCTGGGCCAGGCGGATATCTTCCGCAAGGCGATGGGCAAAAAGATCCCGGAAATCATGCGCCAGCAGCGGGAGGCCTTCTTGGCCGGGGCCCGGGCCAGGGGCATCCCCGAGGATGTGGCCGCCCAGATCTTCCAGCTGATCGAGCCCTTTGCCGGCTATGCCTTTAACAAGGCCCACGCCTTCTCCTACGCCCGGCTCGCCTACCGGACGGCCTACCTTAAGGCCAACTACCCGGCCGAGTACATGGCCGCCCTCCTTTCGGCCCAGATGGACTCCCACGAGAAGATTGCCAGCTCGGTTGCGTGCTGTCAGCGGATGGGCATCCGGGTTCTCGGGCCGAGTGTAAATCACAGCGACGTTGAGTTCTCCATCGAGGACGGCAGTATCCGCTACG
>DAOUCL010000201.1:0-1666 GCA_034432015.1 Dehalococcoidia bacterium | reverse complement strand
TCCGGGACTTTGAGTGCCTGAGGGTCCACGTCGCCGGGCAGGACATCGTTTTCCACTGCGCCGCCTACACTTCCCACCCGAACTCCATGCGGGAACCCCTTATGGACGTCGACGTAAACTGCAAGGGGACCTTGGTCCTTCTGGAAGCCCTGCGGAGAGATAACCCCGGGGCCCGGCTGGTGTACCTGGGGACCAGCACCCAGGTGGGCCGGATGTATTACCGGCCCATCGACGAACTGCACGTCGAGTTTCCGGTGGATATCTATTCGGCGAACAAGCTGGCCGGCGAAAAGTATTGCCTCATCTACGCCCGGGCCTACGGCCTGCCGGTGACGGTTATCCGGCTGGCCAACGTCTTCGGCCCCAGGTCGAACATAAAGAGCCCGGATTTTGGGTTTGTTAACTACTTCATTGGCCTGGGCCTCCAGGGCAAGGAGATCCCCGTCTTCGGGGAGGGCCGTCAGCTCCGGAATATCACCTACGTAGAGGACTGCGTCGAAGCCCTCATCCTGGCGGCCTTAAGCGAACGGACGGTTGGGGAAGTGTTCTTTGCGGTCTCGGACCATCACTATGCCGTCGCCGAGGTCGCCCGGGAGGTGGCCCGGGTAATCGGGGGCCGGGTTAAATTCGTGCCCTGGCCCGAGGACCGAAGGGCTATCGAGGTCGGGGATGCCCTCATCAGCAACCAGAAGCTCCGGCAGGCGGTGGCGTGGACGGCCCGCCACGACCTCACCAGCGGCCTGCTCCGGACCCGGGATTACTACGTTAAGTGCCTCGACCGGTATTTATAAAGCCTCAGTTTGCCGGCGTGGCAGTTGAGCAGGCGGCCCGTACCCTTGGGCTTCCTATCCGGGCGGCCAGGTTTTTGGCCCAGGTCTCGACTTTCCGTGTCCTGGGCCTGAGTCCCGTCTGGCTAGCCCTCTACACGGCGGAGCTTCATTTAGACCGGAGGTTCTGGGGGTATCTCCAAAGTCAAATTCGGGCGGCCCAGGCCGCAAGTCCCAACCGCCCCCCAGGGGGCTGGCTCAGTTTTGCGGCTGGGTCGGTCCTCTACACCCTGATGCGTCTGGAGAAGCCCCAAACCGTAATTGAAACTGGGGTGGGGCCGGGGGCCAGCTCGGCCTTCATTCTTGATGGCCTGAGGCGCAACCTAACGGGCACCCTTTACAGCATCGACTTGCCGGTTGAGGGGCCGACCGGCCCACAGAGTTCTAAGAACGTCCACGTTCCCCCCGGTTTTGGGACCGGTTGGCTTGTTCCGCCCTGGCTTAGGGGCCGTTGGCGGCTTGTGATGGGGGATGTCCGAACCGAGCTACCGGCCTTGGTGGCCGACCTCGGAACGCTGGATATATTCTTGCATGACAGCCTGCATACGGACGAACAGGTCCGGTTTGGGCTGACGACGGTGTTTGGGGCGATAAGGCCGGGCGGGTTCATTCTGGCCGACGACGTAAACCCCCGCTATAGCCTGGCCTTCGTGGATTTCTGCCGGGAGTTAGGGTTGCCCTTCGTGGTCTTTCGGAACCGACTTGGGGTGGCCCGCAAGACGGATGCACCAAAAAAGTCTGGGATGGATAAATAAAAGCGGCGGGCCTTATCCTTGAGATACCAGGAAACCAAGGAAGGAGGCCCACCGCCATGCAGGTGAAAGTTACCTGCACCCTTA
>DAOUCL010000200.1:0-15622 GCA_034432015.1 Dehalococcoidia bacterium | reverse complement strand
GGTCGAAGGGCATCCCGGACCTCCTGGGCTGGTAGCGTTTTCAAGACTAGTCTAAGGGGTCCGGGATGCCCTTTCTAGCTCCCTAAATTCGGCCCAAACCCCAAAGTGTCCCCAAATCAGGAACGGCCCAGGCCGAAATGTGTAAGTTCAGAAGCTCAGCCCCAAGGCCGGGCAAAGGCGGCCGAGCACCCGGGAAAGGACGCCCCTGTCTCAATGGTCCTGAACCCATACAAAAGCCCGGTACGAGAAGATTCGGGAACTGGTCCGCCAGCTTGGCCCCGATTACGTTGAGGGCGAGTTGCGCCTTATGGCCGAGAACCTAGCCGACGCCGTCCGGCGCATCCCCGTCCCGGCCCGGGCCACCGTCACCGCCCCGGGAATGGCAACCGCGGGCTGAGAAGGGGCTATTCAAGCTTTAGGTTCGAAACCACGTCCAGGTCCAGCTCTGCCCTTTCCCCGGCCCGGAAACGATAACAGCCGGCGGCCGCAACCATCGCCCCATTATCGGTGCACAAAAAGGGCGGCGGGTAGATGACCGGCACCGGACACTCGACCTGCAGCCGCTCCCGCAGCCGCCGGTTGGCCGCAACTCCCCCCGCCAGGGCGACCTGGGGCACCCGGAAGGCTTGGGCCGCCGCCACCGTCTTGCTAACCAGCATGTCCACCACGGCCTCCTGAAATGAGGCCGCAATGTCAGCCACCTGCTGCTCCGTAAGGGGGCCCGAGCGGCGCAGCTTTTCCACCAACCGCAAGGTGGCGGTTTTAAGGCCGCTGAAACTGAAGTCCCAGCTATCCTTGATTTCGGCCCGGGGCAGGGGATAGGCTTCGGGGTTGCCCCGCTCGGCGGCCCGTTGGATGGCCGGGCCCCCCGGAAAACCCAGGCCCAGCAGCCGGGCCACCTTATCGAAGGCTTCCCCGGCGGCATCATCCCGCGTCCGGCCGATTCGCCGAAACTTGCCGTGGTCGAGCATCAGGGTCAAGTCGGAGTGGGCCCCGGAAACGATGAGGCAAAGCAGGGGAAGTTGGGGCTCGGGACTGCCGTCCACCTCGATCCAGTTGGCGTAAACGTGGCCTTCGAGGTGATTTATCCCCACCAGGGGCAGCCCTTTGACGAAGGCCAGGGCCTTGGCCACGCTCACCCCGACCAGGAGCGACCCGACCAGCCCAGGTCCGTAGGTTACGGCGATGGCCGAAAGGTCGGCCCAGCCGACCCCCGCCCGCCGGACGGCCTCGTCGATTACGGGTAGAACGAGCCGAATATGCTGGCGGGAGGCCAGCTCGGGCACAATGCCCCCGTAGCGGGCGTGGAGGTCCTCCTGGGAGGCGACCACATTCGACCGGAGGATGCGGCCGTTTTCGACCACGGCGGCGGCCGTCTCGTCGCAGGAGGTTTCGATTCCGAGGATGCAAACCCGTGGGGTCATTTGATTTCGGGCAGATCGACCCGGTAAAGGGCCCCCTGGGAGATTATATAAGCACGATTCAGGGCCCCGTCAACGGCCAGGTCTGAAAGGCCCCGGAGCTCCGGGGCCACCACCTGCCCCAAGAACCTGCCCGAATAATCCACTACGATGAGCCGGCCCCGTTCGGGGTCGCCCAGGAAGACCCGCTGGTTCTGACGGTCGGCCCGGATAACCCGGACGGTGGTGGGCGGCGGGGCCACCGCCGAAAGGTCTACTTCCACCCAGGTGTTCCCCGGCGCCAGCCAGAGCCGCCCCCCCAGACCCAGGACGAAGGCCACCCGGTCCACCGCGAAACCCACGATTCCGCCGGCCGGCAGGTAAGGCAGGGCCGGCTTCGGGTCGGCGTCGAACCCGTTCCAGGTGGGCAAATACCGCCAGATGCGCCGGCTCCCGGGGTCAAGGACGTAAAGGTTCTCCGAAAAACCCTCAACGGCGGCCACCGTCCCGACCTCCGGGCCGACCCGAAGGCTCCCGGCCCTCGTCTCCTCAGCCCGGAGGAAGACCAGACCCTGGCCGGTGAAAAGGACCAGCCCCCGGTTAGGTCCTTCGGGCACCATCGTAAGGTCCGGCCGAAGGGGTCCGCCCGGTCGGGGGCCCTCATAGGCCACCCCTTCGGGCCGGGCGGCTTCGGCCCGAACCCGGTCGGGGACGAATCCCCAGCGGCTCAGGCGTAACCCGGCCGGGTCCAGGGTGTAGAGGGCATCCCCGTAAAGCACGAGCCGGTTGGCCGAGTCGGGAAGCCGGCCCAGGGCAACTACCGCCAGCGGGGCCTTCACCCGGTCCACCGTGAGCAGGTCCTGCTCCAAGGCCGCCCGGAGCTGGGCGGTCCTGTCCGGGTCGGCGGCCGGACCCGGCCGCCGGAGCAGGTCCAGGGCCTCGAGTAAAAATCCCCGGGCCCGGACCGGGTCGGACGCCTGGTGGGCCTGGGCCCGGAGCAGGGCGATCCGGTCTAAGGTCTGGAGGGTTCGCTCCCGCTGGGCGGCCGCCGTATACGCCGGCAGGACGGCAAACGCCAGGTACCACGCCAGGGCGGCCAGCAGGAGGGGCAAAACCCAGCGCCAGTAAGCCCCAACCCGGCCGAGGCCGGCCGGCTGGGGACGCCGGTGCCCGGTGCGACGGCGGTGGTTTCGGATGCTCAACGGGCCTTCTGGCCGACCGCTCGGCCTTAAGATTTTACACCCCCGGCCGCGGTTGACAGGGAAGGCCCAACCGGCATATAAGGCCGATGGGGGGAAAGCAAAATGTTTCTAAGGCCCCTTACCACCGCCTACCGCCATTCCGGCCGCTACCGGGAGGTGGCCAACGTCCTCTTCCGCCACGGCTTCGGCTACCTGGTGGACCAGGTCGGCCTCGACCACCTGATACCCTGGCGCCGCCGCCTCTTCGGCCGCTCCCCGGATGGGGTCGCCCACCTGAGCGCCGCCGAGCGGGTCCGGCTGGTCCTCGAGGAGCTGGGGCCCACCGCCATCAAACTGGGCCAGTTTCTGAGCGCCCGCCGGGACCTCATCCCGCCGGCCCTGGCCCGGGAGCTGGAAAAACTTCAGGACGCCGTGCCCCCGGTGGACTTTGAACAGGTCCGGCCCTTGGTGGAGGCCGAACTCGGGGCGCCCTTAGCCGACCTTTTCGCCGAGTTTGACCCCAAGCCCATCGCCGCCGCATCCCTGGCCCAGGTCCACCCGGCCGTCCTCCCCAACGGCCGCCCCGTGGTCGTTAAGGTCCAGCGGCCGGGAATCGAGGCCCGCATCGAGGCCGACCTGGCCATCCTTTACGATTGGGCGGTCCTCCTCGAGCGCCGCACCGAGCTGGGCAAAATCTACGCCTTAAGCGAGGTGGCCGAGGAGTTCGCCCACACCATCCGGGCCGAGCTGGACTTCCGGCTCGAAGGCCACCACGCCGACCGCTTCCGGGCAAACTTTGCCGGGGATGAGCGGGTCCACATCCCCGAAGTAATCTGGTCCCACACCGCCCGCCGGGTGCTGACCCTGGAGCGGGTTGGGGGCGTCAAAATCACCGACCTTCCGGGCCTGCGGGCCGCCGGCCACGACCCGCCGAAGGTTGCCCGCCGCTTCGCCGAAGTTATGCTTACGCAGATCTTAAAGCACGGCTTCTTCCACGCCGACCCCCACCCCGGCAATATTTTTATAAGCCCGGCGGGCCGGGTTACTTTTATGGACTTCGGGGTCGTCGGCTACCTGGACCCCAGGCTCAGGGAACAGCTGGTGGAAATCGCCCTGGCGGTGGTCCGCCACGACGTGGACGAGCTGGTTCGGCGGCTGGTGGAGCTGAGCTTCTTCCGGGGCCGGGTAGACCTTAACCGCCTCCGCTACGAACTTTCCCGGCTGGTCCGCCGCTATTACGGCGTCCCCATCCGGGATATCCGCTTCGGCCACGCCCTGGAAGAGGCCCTGCACCTGGCCTACCGGTACCGGCTGCGGCTCCCCCCGGACCTGAGCCTGCTGGCCAAAACCCTGATGACCGCCGAAGGCATCCTCATCACCCTGGACCCGTCCCTTCGGCCGGCCGATGTGGCCGAACCCTTCGCCCGCCAGCTGCTGGCCGAAAGGCTGGCACCGGACCGGGTCCTTCGGCAGCTCGCCTCAACGTTAACCGACATCGCCCTTAACACCGCCGCCCTGCCCCGCCGCTTGAATGGGGTGCTGGGGCAGGTGAGCACCGGCGAACTTTCCGTTCGGGTCGAGCGGGCCGAGGCCGAGCTCACCACCGGGTCGCTGGAGCCGGCGGCCAACCGGCTGGCCCTGGCCCTGGTGAGTGCGGCGGCCACCGTGGGGGCGGTAACCCTCCTCCAGAACGGCCCCGGGCCCCGCCTCTTCGAGGTGTCCGTGCTGGGCCTGATGGCCGCCGCCTTTGCCGGTTTTCTCATGGCGTTGCTGATTTTCGCGGTCCTACGAACCGGCAAGCTTTAGCCGGCCGCCCCTTCGCCAACGTGCTATAATTTGGCTAGCAGTTGACATCGAACCTCGGAGGTTTTTAATGGCAACCACCCTCATTACCGAAGTCAACGACTCCAACTTCGAGGAAGTCGTCCTCAAGAATGAGAAGCCGGTCGTCGTCGACTTCTGGGCACCCTGGTGCCAGCCCTGCCGTATCATCGCCCCCATCATCGAAGAGCTGGCCCGGGAGTACGACGGCAAAGTCGTCTTCACCAAGCTCAACACCGACGAGAACATACAGACGACCATGCGCTTCGGCATCCGGGGCATCCCGACCCTCCTTATCTTCAAGGACGGCAAGGAGGTGGGGCGCATCGTCGGCGCCCGCCCGAAGCCCCAGCTTAAGGAGGAGATCGAGCGGGTTCTGGCCGCCTGACGGCCAAGCCCCCGCCGAAAAAAGTCTGCCGGGCCGGGGAATACCCCGGCCCGGTTTTTAACCCGAAAGGGCCGCCCGCAAAACTTCCAGCAGGGCCTCCTCGTCCTCGGGCAGCACCGTCCGGGGGTCTAAGACCAGCCGGCCGGCCTCCACCCGGCCCACCACCGCCGGCCGGCCCAGGCGCAGGCGGCGGGCAAGCCCCACCACGTCCCCGTCCCGGGGCCGGACCGCCAGGGCGAAGGAGGGCAAAGTCTCCCCCGGCAGACTCCCACCCCCCACGGCCGACTCGGCCGGCACCACCTCGACCGGGGCAAGCCCGGCGACCTTTCCGGCCCAGGCCTCCGCCCGGGACCGGACCTCTTCGGCCGTCCGGGAGACCATCCACCAGACGGGGATCTCCGTAAGAGCTTCGCCCTTGACGTAGTGAATAAGGGTTGCGGCCAATCCGGCCAGGCAGAGCTTATCGATACGCACCGCCCGGGCCAGGGGATGTCTTCGTAGCCTTTCCACCGCCTCCCGCCGACCTACAATAATCCCGGCCTGTGGGCCGCCTAAAAGCTTGTCGGCCGAAAAGAAGACCAGGTCGGCCCCGGCCGCCACGCTCTCCTGGACGAGGGGCTCCTTGAGCAGGCCGAACCGGGTCGTATCGATCAGACAACCGCTGCCCAGGTCATCAAAGAGCCAGATGCCCCGGCTCCGGGCCAGCCCCGCCAGTTCTTCAAGGTCGGGCTCGGCGGTAAAGCCGATGACCCGGAAGTTGCTCCGGTGGACCCGCAGGATGGCCGCGGTTTCCGGCCCGATGGCCCCCTCGTAATCCCGAAGGTAGGTGCGGTTGGTGGTGCCCACCTCCACCAGCCGGGCCCCCGACTGGCGGAGGACATCCGGGATCCGGAAGCCGCCCCCGACCTCCACCGCCTGCCCCCGGGAGACGATAACCTCCCGACCCTGGGCCAGGGCCGTAAGACCCAGGAGCACCGCCGAGGCGTTATTGTTGACGGCAAATCCGGCCTCGGCCCCCGTTACCTGGCAGAGGAGGTGTTCTAAGTGGGTGTGCCGGTGGCCCCGCTCCCCCGTTTCCAGGTCGAACTCCAGGTTGGAATAGCCCCGGGCCACCTGGTCGATGGCCGCCCGGGCCGCCCGGCTGAGGGGCGCCCGGCCCAGGTTGGTGTGGATTATCACCCCGGTGGCGTTGACCACCGGCCGGAGGGAAAGTATCAGCAGGCCGAGGCCCCGGCGGATAACCCTTTCCACCAGGGAATCAGGGTCGGGGACCGGGGCGCCGGCGGCGACGGCCGCCCGAACCGCCGCCAGCTCCTGACGTACCAGGTCCACCACCCGCTCCCGGGGCAGTTCCCCCAGTTGGGCGACAATCCTGGGGTCGGCCGCAAGGCGGTCGACGCTCGGTAGCTTTCGGTAGGCAGTTTCGGCCATACTTTAGGTGGTGCGCCGGTTAAATATTACTTTAAGGCGGAGGTGAGCGTGGCCACAAAGTTGCGGGTCCTGGTCGCCGTCGACGGGTCGAAGCACTCCGAGGCGGCCGTTGAGTTTCTCCGCGCCCTCCAGTTCGGGGAAGAGTACGAAATCTTGCTCCTGACCGTGGTGGAGCCGGTCAGGACCATCTACGCCGCCGGCGACCCCCTCCTCGGCCCCGAAGTCTATCGCCTCATGGAGGAATACCTGGCTGCCCAGGAGGCCGAGGCCGCCGAGTACCTGGGCCGCCTGGCCGCCCGGCTTGGGGAATTCGGCGCCCGCACCGAAACCCTGGTCCGGACGGGCCACCCGGCCGACGAGGTGGTGAAAGCGGCCGCCGAGCGGCGGGCCGACCTGGTAGTGATGGGCGCCCGGGGCCTTAACCCCATCCTGGCCTGGCTTCTGGGGAGCGTTTCCCACCACGTCGTCCGTTACGCCCCCTGCTCCGTCCTGGTGGTCAAATTGCGGGAGGGCAAGGCTCCCATCCCCGTCGGACGGCCCTGGCGGGTGCTTCTGGCCGCCGACCCGGCCCCCTACTCGGCCTTTGCGGCCGACCTCCTCGGCCGGCTCCCCTTCGGGCCCGATACCGAGGTGCGGGTGCTGGTTGTGGTCCAGCAGGCGGGCCGGCCAAAACCGGAGCGGGCCGAGGCCCGGCGGGTCTGGGAGGCGGTGGTTGAGGCCGAGGAGCGCAGCGCCCAGGCCGTCGCCGAACGGCTGGCCGAAAGGCTCAACGTAAGATACCCGGCCGCCTCCGCCGAGCTCCGACTGGGCGACCCGGCCGACCAGGTCGTCAAGTTTGCCCGGGAATGGCCGGCGGACCTGGTGGCCATCGGGGCCCGGGGCGCTTCCGAGCGGGAGGCTGGGCCGTTGGGGAGCGTCGCGACGCGGGTCCTGGGCCACGCCCCCTGCCCGGTGCTGGTTGCCCGGCCCCGCCAGCTCGCTCCGACGGCCCCGGCCTAGTCCTGGCGGGCGGCCCGAAGGGTGTTCCGCAGGAGGACGGCGGTGGTGACTGGGCCGATGCCCCCCGGCACGGGGGTTATGGCCGCGGCCACCTCCTTTACCCCCTCAAAGTCCACGTCCCCCACCAGGCCCCGTTCGGTCCAGTTTGTTCCGAAGTCCAGCACCACGGCCCCGGGCCGTACCATGTCGGCGGTGATGAGGCCCGGCCGGCCGGCCCCCACGCACAGTAACTCCGCCTCCCGGGTCACTTCCGCCAGGTTCCGGGTGTGCCGGTGGCAGACGGTGACGGTGGCGTTCTCGGCCAGGAGCATCAGGGCCAGCGGCTTGCCCAGGATGTTGCTGCGCCCGACCACCACCGCCCGCCGGCCCGCCACGGGAATGTTATAGGCCTTAAGGACCTCCAGGCCCCCCACCGGGGTGCTCGGGGCGAGCCGGGGGCGGCCGAGGAAGAGCCGGCCGGCGTTTTCCGGGGTGATGCCGTCGACGTCTTTGGCCGGGTCGAGGGCTTCGGCCGCCCGGGCGGCATCCAGGTGGGGCGGCAGGGGCATCTGAATAAGAACCCCGTCCACCCCAGGGTCGGCGTTAAGGCGGCCGACCTCCCCCAGCAGGCCGGCGGTCGAAATATCCGCCGGAAGATAGCGGGCCTCAAACCGGATGCCCGCCTTCTCGGCCAGCCGGCCGATGGACCTGAAGTACGAGCGGGTCGCCGGGTCCGCCCCCACCCCCACGGCCACCAGGGTCGGGGGTCGGCCCCGCAGCCGGGCCAGCTCGGCCGACCCGGCGGCAACCTCTTCGAGGATGCGGTTGGCCACCGGCCGGCCGTCCAGGATTAGGGCCGGCATCCTTAGGCCTTCGGGGTTGGGGGGACTTTCATTTCGTATTCGGGCATGGCCCGGCCCAGGTCGTTAAACAGAAAGTCGCATTCGGCCAAGAGATAGGCCAGCTCGGCCCAGACCTGGGTCTTAAACTCCTGGTCCTTGATGTTAGCCAGGTTGTCTTGGATGTTAAACCGGACCCCGTGGGCGGCGGCCCGGGCGAGGGCCCCGCCCAGGGCAACGTCGCTTCTTAAGGCCGGGTTGGTCTTGGCGGCCACCTCCGGCCCCAGCCTGAGCAGGTCCCGGCAGGCCCGGGCCACCTCCAGGGGAACTTCGGTGGCCCGTTTAAGGGCGGCCTCAATGGCCTCCGACCGGGCCTCCTTCTCCGCCTCGGCGGTCCGGGGGAGCCGGTAGGCGGCGGCCACCTGGCCGTAGGCTTCGGCATCGGCGGCCATCAGGTCGACCAGCCGCCGGCGGAGGGCCTCCGCCTGGTCCAGGAGCCGTCGGACGTCGGCCTCGACCTCCCGGAACCTTTCCCGGCCCAGGGTGAGGTTGCAGGCTTTGGCAAAGAGGCCGGCGGCCAGTGCCCCGGTCAGGGCGGCCGCCGCCCCCCCGCCCGGGGAAGGCTCGGCCGAGGCCAGCCGGTCCAGAAATTTTTCAAGGTCCATGCCAAAGGGGATTGTACACCATCTTGGGCCGTGGCTGCCGGGCCGGTCTGGTAGTATTATTAGCGATGGCGCCGGAGCAGGCCACGAACCCGGGATATCCGCCCCGGGACCTGGTGACCCTTATTACCGACTTCGGGACGGGCGACCCCTACGTCGGGGTGATGAAGGGGGTCATGCTCTCCGTCGCCCCCTGGCTGAGGTTTGTGGACATTACCCACGAGGTCGGCCCCCAGAACGTTCGGGAGGGGGCCTTCGTCCTGGCCACCAGCTGGCGGTATTTCCCCCCGGGCACCGTCCACCTGGCCGTGGTGGACCCCGGGGTCGGGACCGAACGGCGCCCCATCCTTCTGGCCGGGCCCGAGGCCTTCTTCGTCGGTCCCGATAACGGCCTCTTTGGGTGGGTCTTCGGCCCGCCCTGGGAGGACCACCCCGAGGCCGGACCCCGCCCCCTGCCCGAGGGCTGGCGGGCCTTTGTCCTAAACCAGCCCCGGTTTTGGCGGCCGGACATCAGCCGGACCTTCCACGGCCGAGATATCTTTGGGCCGGCGGCGGCCCACCTGGCCGCCGGCGTCCGGCCGGAGGAACTGGGAACCCCGGTGGGGGCGGTTACGGCCCTGGCCTGGCCCCGGCCGATCCCGGCCCCGGGCCCGGCCCTCCGGGGTGAAGTGGTCTACGTCGACCGGTTCGGCAACCTGGTAACGAATATTCCGGCGAAACTGGTTTCCCCTTCGGCCTGGGTGGAGGTAGCCGGCCGGACCATCCGGGGGCTGAGTCGGACCTATGCCGAGGCGAAGGAGCTGGCGACCCTGGTCAACAGCTTTGGCCTCCTTGAAGTGGCCGTTCCCGGCGGAAACGCGGCCGCCGCCCTGAAGGCCGGGCCGGGCACCCCGGTCATTGTCAGGGAGGGCGGAGGGCCGTAAGGCTGGCAGAGCTCTCAGATCTGCTTTACCGGGCCCTCGGGCCCGATGCCGACGGCCGCTTCGACCGCCCTTTTACCGAGCCGGAGTTGCTGGCCCTTCTGGCCGAGGCCGCGGGCTCCACCGGAATCTCCGTCCGGGGCCTAAAAATCGGCCCGCACGGCCTCAGCCTGGAGGCGGGCTACACCCTCCTCGGCCTCCCCGTCGAGGTTCGGCTGACGGGCCGCCTTACCCTCAGCGGGGGTGGGCTTCAGGCCGAGGTTGGGGAGGTCTTTCTTAACGGGGCCGAAGCCCCGCCGCTGGTCCGGCAGCAGCTGGGCCGGCTGGCCGGCGAGCTAACGGCCAAGTTTAATAGACGGGTCGAAATTTGCCGCCTGGAGCTGGGCGAAGGTTACCTCTACCTGGGGGGCCGGTACCGCCCGCGCCAGTAGAGCCCGGCCGGGTAGCCGGCCATCTTGGCCAGGTCGCCCACCAGCCGCAAGATGGGGAGGAGGGCGAGGCCGCCGACAAATTCGGCCGGGGAGCCTTTCCGGCCCTTTTTAAGATAGCGGATAAGGGGCCGGCGCAGGTAGAAAGCCCCGGCCAAGCCCAAAGCGGCGGTCATCCCCGGATTTCGGCGGCCCCGGACGAGCCAATACCCGAGCCAGGCGTAGGCGGCGTAGCGGACGGCATGCCTTTCGGCCCAGAGGCCCGCCTTGCCGTCGCCCCGGGCGTAATTAAAATACTGCCGAAAGAAGGCCGGAATATCGGGCCGGGGCCGGAAGTAGACCACGGCCTCCGGCACCCACCGGAAGCGGTACCCGGCGGCCAGTAGCTTTAGGTCGAAGACGACATCCTCGCAGTAATCCAGCCACTCGGGATACCCCCCGACCGCCGCCCAGGCCGACCGGTAATAGGCCACCGACCGGCTCGACGGCAAGAACCGCCCGGGCACCACCTCCTCGGGCAGGGGTAGGGTAACGGCAACCAGGGCCCGCTCGAACCACCCCTCGGGCTCCGGCACGAAGGCCCCGGCCGCCACCGTTTGGGGGTCGTCCAGGGCCCCCATCAGGGCGGCAAACCAGCCGGGGTCCAGGTGAACGCCGGCGTCGGTGACCGCAATCCGCTCGGCCCGGGTCGCCTCGATGGCCCGGTTCCGGCCGGCCGCAATACTACTGCCCGGCGCCCGGAGGATGCGCAGGGGCAGCCGCCGGCCGTAAGCCTCCAGGACCTCAAGGGTGCCGTCGGTGCTCCCCCCGTCGCAGACCACCACCTCGTCCGGGGCCAGGGTCTGGGCCAGGACGGAATCGAGCAGACGGCCGACCGTCTTTGCTTCGTTCAGGACGGTTGCAACCAGGGCGGTACTCACCCTTTGATTTTAAAGGTTGCCAGGGGTTTCGGGTCCTGGCCCAGGGCGCCCACCCGGAGCTGGTAGGTCCCGGGCGGAAGGTTCAGGAAGAAGCGGTGCTGACTGCGGACCACCTCCCCCGCACGCCAGAGGCCGGGCGGGTAGCCGTCGCCGCCGGGCCGGATTTCGGCGGCCCCCACCACCCGACTGTCCCTTTCCGCCAGCTCCAGCCGAAGCCGGACGGCCGGTTCCCCGTCGGCCCTTTCCGGCCGCCACCAGAAGAGGGTCAGGTGGAGAAAGTCCCCCGGTTTAAATTCGGTCCCGGGCCGGGGGTCGCCCTGGCGCCTAAGGTCGTAGCCGACGATGGCCAGGCCCCCGACGGCCAGGTCGGCCCGGCTGCTTAACTCGTAGGCGGCGAGGTCCAAGACCGGCCCGAGGCCCACCCGGACGGAGCCGAGCCCCAGGCTGTCCCCCGGCCCCCCGTCCACCGGGAGCCGCCGGCCCGTGGCCGGGTCGTAAAGGCCAACTTTTATCCGGTAAAGCCCGGGCGGGGTGCCCGGGAGCACCGGTATGCCCAGCGTGTCGGTAACCGACTGCCCCGGGCCGAAAGCGGTGAAGGGGCGGGAACCGCCCACCGGCTCGCTGTCCCGCTGGCCCCAGATAAATTCCTCCCCGTCCACCAGGTGGGCAAAGACCTTATAAGGCCGTTCGACCCGGCCCTCGGCCACCCAGACCAGCCTTAACGGGATCACATCCCCCGGCCCATACTCCGGCCGGTCCCCGACGGAAAAACCGGTCAGGCGGATACCGTCCCCGAAGCGGGCGGCGGCCGGGGTGAGGGCGGCGGCCGGGCGGGGCGCCAGGTAAAGGACCAGGCGGACGGCCCCGAACCAGCGGTCCCAGGCCCGGTAGGCCCCGGCGTTCAGGGTTCCTTCCACAATACCCTGGGGGTCGGCCTCCCGGTCGCCCCAAAAGACAACCCAGAGGCGCCCGTGCCGACCCAGAAGGTCCGAAATCTCCCGAACGGTCGCCCCGGGGTCGGGGGGTCGGGTCCGGGGCAGGGGGTAAACGGGCATAGACCCCCGATAGTAATAGCCGAAGACCTCCTGCTGGCCCGGGGCATCCAGGATGATGCCGTCCTCCGGCCGACCCAGGGCGGCGATCACCCGGACCAGGCCCCGGTAGTCGTCCCGCCGGTAGGCCGGATCCAGCAGATAGGCCGCCGTTCCGCTCAGGCCGAGCCCAACCGCCCCGGCCAAAACGACCGCCCCGAGGGCCCCAACCCAGGGCCGGCGGCCCCAGGCCCCCAACGCCGGGGCGAGGCCGGCCGCCACCCACAGGCCGAGGCCCGGGAGGCCCAGGAGCAGAAATTTCGGCTGGTAAAAGGGCCGGTAAAGGTCCAGAAAGGGCAGACCCAGGGCCACGGCCCCGTAAGCGGCCGCAAACCCGGCGGGGGCCGGGTTAAGCCGCAATGCCCCCAGCCCGAGCAGACCCAGGGCCCCGGCGGCCGCAACCGTCCAGGGGCCCAGCGCGCCCCAGGCGGGCCCGGCCAGCACCTGCCCAACCAGGTCCCGGAGGGTATCCCCTAAGGGGCGGGGGGGAACTCCCGTGGCCCAGCGCCCCAGCTGGGGCAGGACCCCCAGGTACCAGGGGGCGGCCAGGGCCGCCACCCCCAGCTGAAGGCCAACCCACCGGCCCAGGGCCCGGCCGGCGTCCCCCCGCCGGAGGAGGCCGAGGCCGTACCAGAGGTTGGCGGCCGCCAATAAAATCACCCCGAAATACTGGGTGTAGAGGGCGCCGCCCATTCCCACCAGGTAGGCGAGGGCCGCTGGCCACCAACGGCTTCCCTTTTCGGCCGCGGCGAGGTCCCAGAGGCCGTTCATTGCCAGGGCACCCAGCATCCCCAGCAGGGCGTACATCCGGACCTCCTGGGAGTAATAGACGCCCAGGGGCGATACGGCGAGGAGGATGGCGGCCACCGGCCGGCCCGGGGTCCCGAAGAGGCGGCCCCCCAGCCGGGCCGTCAGGGCGACCGTGAGCACCCCGGCCATGACCGAGAGAAACCTGAGGCCGAACTCGCCCCGTCCAGCCCCCTCCGCCCAGGCCCGGAGAAGCAGGTAGTAAAGGGGCGGGTGGATGTCGGCGGCCGAAGCGGCTAAGACCCCGGCCGGCGTCCGCCACGTCATCGCGGCGCTGGCCCCCTCGTCGGACCAGAGGCTCTGATGGTCCAGGCCGTAAACCCGGAGGCCAAAGGCCACCCCCAGGATAAGGAGGACCGCCAGGTTAGACCCTTTCATCGGGTCCGGTTAGCCTGCCGCAGACCGGTCAGGGCCGCCAGGAGGGCCCCTAAAAGCATAACCCCGCCGACCCCGAGGCCCGGCTGAAGGGTCCGGGCCGGGCCCACGACGAACCCGTCCACCCCCACCGGCCCCGCCCCGGCCGGCCGAATCTCCACCCGGTAGGGGCCCGGGCCCCACCCCCGGAAGATGGTTATCTCCGCAAAGCTTTCGGCCGGGGCGGAAAGGTCCACCTGCCGGCGCAGGAGGGGCGGACCGCCCCTGTCGGCCCAGACGGCGACCGCCATCGGGCCCTCACCGGGGCCGATTCTGGCCCGCACCTTAAGCTCCGAGGCCCGAACCCGGAAACGGAGGGTGCTTTCCCCGCCCCGGAGCACCCGGTACCTGCCCAGGCTGGCCCCCGGGTCCGCCGCCTCCCACCAATCGCCGGAGTAAACTATGGCCCAGTCGTTTTCCTGCCGAAGGCCGTAGGTGAGCTCCGGCTCGGCCAGGGCCAGCTCCCGGACGGCGTAGTAGACGGGCTGAAGGGTAAAGTTGGGGTCGGCCATGCCGAAGTAAAATACGGGCTGGTCCCGCTTTTCGTCGGTCACCATCCGGAAGTGCCAGTAAAAGGCCACCCCGACCCAGGGCCACTCGGCCAGGATCCGGCGGTAGGCGTCGGCCGTAAACCGGGCCTGCTGGGCCCGGGTAACCCGGCCGTGGGTGGCCAGGCCCGGAAAATCGGGGGGGAGGGCATCCCAGCCCAGCTCCGTAATCCAGATGGGCTTGGCCGCATCCCCGTGGCGGACCATCACCTCCCTGAGGAGCCGGACCCGGGAAAAGTTGGTCCGGTCCGGGGAAACCCGCCGGTCGCCCGGGCCCGTCCAGAGGCCGTAGGCCTGGGCGGCCAGGATGTCGAAATACCGGCCGGCCCCGGCCCGGTACATTTTATCCAGGAAGACCAGGTCGCTTTCGGCCCGGCCGTCCCCCGTCCCCAGGGTGGGGGCCAGGGCCGCGCTCAAAACCACCGCTTCCGGGTTTGCCCCCTTGGCCCGGAGGTAGGCTTCCCGGAGGAGGGCCACGTATTCTTCGGCGTTTACGGGTCGGTTCCCCCACTCGGGGAAGACGTTGGGCTCGTTCCAGACCTGGAGAAACCGGACCTTACCCCGGTAGCGGCGGACGAAGGCCTCTACGAAATCCCCGTAGTCTTTAACATTATCGGGGGGGCCGAAGGCCACGGTGTTATCCTGCCGGCTCCAATCGGGGGGATAATCCAGCCGGGCCACCAGCTCCAGCCCGTAAGCGTTCACCAGGTCGATAATTCGGTCGTACTTTTCCCAGCGGAAATCGCCCTTGCGGAAGGGTTCGACGTCGGCCCAGGGAATCTGCTGCCGAACCCACTTAATCCCCGCCGCCCGGATGAGCTCCAGGGTCCGGCGGATTTTCCACTCTTCGACCTCCTGTTCCAGAAAGGTGTTTACCCCAAAGGGATTTACGCCGGTGTAGGGTACGGGCGTCAGGTCGGCGGTCTCCACGGTCGGCTGGTTAAAGTAAGAGATGGCGGCCGCGACCTGGGGCTTGAGCTCGGTCTCCCCCGTCAGGGCCTCCAGGATGGGCGGACCCGAAACGGCGGCCACGGCCAGGGCGGCGGCCAGCACCAGCCCGGCGATCCCCGGTCCCTTCATAGGCCGACGATTTCGAACACCGTCTCATCCCCGCACCGGGTCCGGGGCCTGGCCGCAAAACCCAGGGTTTCGGGGGTAGGACTTCCGGTGCGGACCAACCACGCCCGCTCCCCAGCGGAAAGCTCCGGCCAGCGGACCAGATAGACCCGCCCCCCCCGGTCCCAGGTCGACCGGACCTCCTGGGCCAGCAGACCCCGAAGCCGACCCGGGTCACGGCTGGCCGCCCGCAAGTAGAGGTCCAGGATGCCGACTACTTTTTCGTGTCCCAGCCGGGGCAGGTAGCCGTCGGCCCAATCCCAGCCCAGGGTTATGACCAGGTCCTTGGGGCCCAGCAGGTCGGCCAAGCACTGGGCCCGGGCCAGGTCGGGATTATTGGCCGGGTTTGCGGCCGGCCCGAAGACCAGCAGGTAATTGGCGGCCCCGACCGCCACCACCAATCCGGCCAGGGCCGCCCCCCAGGCCGGGCCGCCGGACCGGGAGCGGCCTTCCGGAAGTAAAACGTGGGCGATGCTTACGGCTACCGGCGGAACCGCCAGGGTCCAGAACTGGGGGTCCTCCGGGGCCCAGCCCAGGGCGAAGAGGCCCACCCCAAGGGCCCAGGCCACCAGCAGGGGGGCGGCCGGGTGTCGGTATTTAAGGCCCACCCACCAGGCCCCCAGCCCCAGCCCGGCCAGTCCCAGCAGACACAGGAAGGCGAAAACCTCGAGCCAACCG
>DAOUCL010000199.1:0-9758 GCA_034432015.1 Dehalococcoidia bacterium | reverse complement strand
CCCGGCCCTTCACCCCGGTTCGGGCCAATGCCGGCCGCCTCGGCCTGCTTTACACCCCGGCGGGGCGGGGCCGGGGGTGGCTGGCCGAGCGCCGCCCGGGCGACCGGCTTACCATCTGGGGTCCCCTGGGTCGCGGCTACCGGGTTGGGGCCCGGGGGCCGGCCCTCCTGGCCGGGAGCGGCCGCCACCTGGCCGCCCTTTTCCCCCTCGCCCGCCGCCTCGCCGGGCTGGGGGCCGACTACCGCCTAATCGGCCTTTCTGACCAGCCGGATTCGGCCGCAAACCCGACCCCCCCGGACCTTGGCTTCGAGCTTCGGCCCTTCGCCGCGGTCGACTGGGGGGACGCCGCCCAGGTCTTCCTGGCCGGCCCCCCGGAGCTTTACCGGCTGGCCGCCCGGACCCTGCCTGCCGACGTGGCCGGCCGGACCCAGGTGCTGGTCGAGGCGCCGATGGCCTGCGGGGTCGGCGCCTGCCTGGGGTGTACCGTCTGGACCGAGCGGGGACCGGTCCGGGCCTGCGTCGAGGGCCCCGTTTTTACCTTGGCCGACCTTAAGGGGCCTTGAAGGGGCCGCCGAATGGCCGCCGGGCGGTTTGACTGGACCCCGGCCCCAGCCCCGGCGTGTAAAATTTCTGCGGAGGCCGGTAGATGTCCGTAAACTTCGACGCCCTCGACCGAATCATCAGGCTGCTGGAAAAGATTCTTCAAGTTGAGGAGCGGTCGGCCGATGCCCAGGGCCGGACGATAACCCTCCTGGAGGAGCTGCTCCGAAGGCAGGAGGAGGCCGGGGCCGGACTCCGGGCCCTCGAAGCCCGGCTGGAAGACTTGAGGGCCCAGCTCACCAGACTGCAAGGGCGGACCGACGAGCCCTTGCGGCTGCTGGACGAGCTTTCTGCCGAGGTCCGCAACCTCCGGTCGGAGCAGGGGGAACTGGCGGTGGGGGCAACCCTGGCCCCGGCCTTGCTCAGGCTCTTGGAAGCCCGGGGCTTAGAGGTCGTCAGCCCCCCGGCGCCCCTGGCCGCCGACCGGGTGGAGGTCGACCTGGCCGCCCTGGCCCGGGAGCCTTCCGGGACGGAGGTATGGGTCCTGACCGAGGTCCGGGGCAGGGTTCGGCGGCCGGATATCTGGGCAGTTGCGGCCAAGTTCTCCAACCCCGAAGTCCTCGAAAGCCTCAGGGCGGCGGGGATTAAAGGCCCCGGCCTGGTGTACCTCGGCGGCCTGGCCGTTTACCGGGGGTTGGAGTCAGACGCCTCGGCCCAGGGCATCGGCCTTTTCGACCAGTTCGGCGAAAGGTCGCCGGCTACGCTGAGGACCTTCTGACGTGGTCAACCTTTCGGTGGACTTAGCGCCCCGAAATCCCCGGGGCCTGCGCCTCAAGAACCCGGTGATGGTGGCCTCGGGAACCTTCGGCTACGGCACCGAGTATGCCGACCTGGTTCCCATTGGCCGGCTCGGGGCTGTCGTCTGCAAGGGCACCACCCTTCGGCCCCGCCCCGGCAACCCCACTCCCCGCATCGTTGAGACGCCGGCGGGAATGCTCAACTCCATCGGCCTGCAAAACATCGGCGTCGAGGCCCTCATCCGGGAAAAGGCGCCCATCTGGGCCGGCTGGGAGGTGCCCGTAATCGTCAACATCGCCGGGGAAACCCTGGCCGAGTTTGCCGAGCTGGCCGCCCGCCTCGACGGGGTTCCGGGGGTGGCCGGCCTCGAGGTGAACATCTCCTGCCCCAACGTCGAAACCGGCCTCGAGTTCGGCACCGACCCGGCGGCGGCCGCGGCCGTAACCGCCGCCGTCCGGAAGGCCACCTCCCTGCCCGTCATCGTTAAGCTTACGCCCAACGTGGGCAACATCGTGGCCGTAGCCCGGGCCGTTGAGGCCGCCGGGGCCGACGCCGTAAGCCTTATCAACACCCTGCTGGGAATGGCCATCGACATCCGGACCCGCCGGCCGGTGCTGGGGGCGGGGTTTGGGGGCCTTTCGGGACCGGCGCTAAAGCCGGTGGCCCTTCGGATGGTCTACGAGGTCGCCGGGGCGGTTAAAGTCCCGGTTATCGGCATCGGCGGGATAGCCACCGCCGCCGATGCTTTAGAGTTTCTCTTGGCCGGGGCCACCGCCGTTCAGGTGGGCACTGCCTGCTTTGCCAACCCCCAGGCCCCCATCGAAATCCTCGACGGCATCGCGGCCTACCTTACGGCCGCCGGCATTCCGGATATCCGGGAGGTTATCGGGGCCGCCCGACGGGAGGCAGCGGCCCCGTGACGCGGCTTCTAACCCGCCGGGACGCCCTTAAGGCCGCCGCCCTCCTGGTTTTGGCGGCCCTAGCCGCCGGCTGCACCGCCGAGAACTGGGCCCGCTGGAGCCAATTTTTCGGCCTGAACCGTCAGCCCGGGGCGGCCCCGGCCGGCCCCCCTGTCCTGCCGACCGAACCCTGGCCGCCGGGCCGGGTCGTTTTCACCAAGGGCACCGGCCTCTGGGTCTGGGAAAACGGCAAAGTGTGGCGGCTAACCGACGGCTACCTGGATTTTCAGCCGGCCTGGTCCCCCGACGGCCGGCGGATCGCCTTCAGCCGCCGCTACGAAGAGGGCTTCGCCGACCTGGTCGTCCTAAACTTAGATACGGGCAAGTTCCAGGAGCTCACCCGCAACTGGCGGCCCCTGACTTGGGCCTTCCGGCCAGCCTGGTCACCCGACGGCCGGCGGATCCTCTTCCTTTCGGAGCGGGGGTCGGCCTTCCTTCAGCCTTGGGTCATAAACGCCGACGGGACGGGTCTCCGCCGGCTGGCCGTCCTTGGGGACGCCTGGGGCGGGGTAGATCGGCCCAGCTGGTCCCCCGACGGGACGGCGGTGGCCCTCGCCGTCTACCAGCAGTCTCGGGTTCCCCAAATTTACATCCTGGACCCGGCCACCGGGCAGGCAAAACCGGTCACCTCGGAGGCCGAAGGGGCCTACGACCCGGCCTGGTCGCCCGACGGCAACTGGATCGCCTTCGTTAAGCGGTCCCAGCGCCGGCACGAAATCTGGGTGATGCGGCCCGACGGCTCCGAAATGTACCCCATCATTACCGACGGGGCAAGCCGCAGTCCGGCCTGGTCGCCCGACGGCCGCTACCTGGCCTTCGTTTCGGCCCGGGGGGGTACCTTTGACTTATGGGTGGTCCGCCTGGAGTTCGACGGCGAGGGCCATCCCCGGGCCGGTAGCATCCGGCCCCTAACCCAGAACTTCGAGGTGGACCCGGTGGGGGACCTGAGCTGGACCCATTAATTAAACCAGAGGCCGAGCTGAGCGGAGCGGGCCGATGTCTCCCTGGCGGTCGCTGCTTGACCGCCTTGGCCGGCGCTGGGTCTGGCGGGACCTGGCCGGCTACGGCGCCCAAATCGAAGAGACGGCGGCGGGTTTGAAAGCCCGCTTTCCGAATGGTACAATGTGGCTGGTCTGGCTGACCGTTTCGGCCGTGGGCGAGCCGCCCTGGCCTTCGGAGGCCGAGCGGGCGGAGCTGATTGCGGCGGCCGGAGGGCTGGGGGCGGTGCCGGTTCTGGCCCGGGTCCGGCTTACCGGGCCCCGGCGGAACCGCCGGTCGAGAATACGCTATTATGACCTTAAGGCCTGTCGGGAGACACATACGGGCCTGTTTTTCGCACCGGGAGGGTGACCTTGAAAGGAGCGGAGTCTACGGGTAGGTTCAGCGAGGTCTGCCACGCCTGCGGCCGGGCGCGCCGACTCTTCCGCCTCAACGACGGCCGTCAGTTCTGCGCCTGGTGCCTCTGGGTCATGTCCATGATCCCAGACCCGCCCTTCAAGGTCGTTTCAGAAGTTCCCCAGCCTACGAATACGGCCGGCAACAACACCCAGCGGTAGCCCGGCCCCGGCCTACTCGGCCTCCGGCCGGGGCGGGTAGTAGAGCACCGGCGGCTTGGCCGCCAGAAGCCCGGCGGTGACGGCCAGCCGGGTGGTAAAGTCCCGAACGGCCCGGCGCATGATCTTTAAAACCGGCCCCCCGTGGGAGTGATAGACCCGGGCGGTAGGCTCGTATTTTATCAGATACCCCAGCTCCTGCACCTGCTTGGCCCAGGCGAAATCCTCGGCCCCCGACAGGGTCTCGTCGAAGGGCACCCGAACCCAGAGGGTCCTTCGGATAGCGCTGTTGGCGTTGGAGAAGTTGGAGCGGCCCCGCCGCTGAAGGCGGGGATACGGGCTGTTAGTCCCCTCCAGGGCCAGGCCGACCACCTCCAGGAAATTGCAGTTGGGCCGGGGGATCTGCATGCCGTAGACCCCGGCAACCTCCGGGTCGTCGAAGCCGGAAAGGAGGTTGCCCAGCCACTCCTCGTCGGCGGGGATGGCGTGGGCGCTCAGGCAGACGAGGTACTCACCCCGGGAGGCGGCGATGCCGATGTTAAGGGCCCGGCCGTAGGTGAACCTTTCCGGCGGGATTTCGATAATTTTCACCGGAAACCGCCGGGCGACCTCTAAAGTCCGGTCGGTCGACCCCGAATCCACGATTATCACTTCAAAGTCTCGCATCCGCTGGCGGAAAACCATCGAAAGGGTCAGGCCGATATCCCGTTCCTCGTTCTTGGCGCGGATAATTATCGATGCCTTGGGAAACCGACGCATCGCTTTTAACCCCTCTTACTGACCTATTCGGATGGCAACGTGAGGTCCCGTCCGATGACGATGCGGACGTCGGCAGGTTGCTCACCGTTCCGGCCGGTCGCGCCCCCACCGGCCGGCAGGGCCTGGACGCTACCGGCCGGAAGGCGCAGGAGCTGCTGGAGCCGCTTTACGGTTTCCGACTTCCCCGTCAGGTCGTAAATTACGGTGTGCTCCTGGTCCGCCGAAACGGCGGCGTTCCCGAAGGTGACGTTCTTAAAGCCCTGCGCCCGCAGGTAATCGGCCGTCCGCCGGGCCAGGCCCGGAACCCGGGTGCCGTTAAGCACCTCGACCCGAGACTCCTCGGGGACTTCCCGGGGGGTCGGGGTTTCAAAAAGCTCCCGGACAATGCGGTTAATTTCAGCCTTGACCGGCAGAAGCAGATATGCCCCGTCCTCCCCGGTGACATCCCGGACGGCTGGGCCTTCGATGGCCCGGACGGTCACCGAACCCGGGTCGATTCCGGCCGCAGCCTTGGCCAGGGCGACGATTTCCAGCGGCTTAAGGTCGGTGCTAACCAGGTTTCCGTACTCGATGATGAGCTGCGGTAGCCTCGGCAGCAGGTTAAGCTCCAGGGCCCGCTGACGCATGGCCAGAAGCACCAGCTGCTGGCGGCGGATCCGGCCGAAGTCGGTGTCCTGGTGGCGGGAGCGGACAAACTTAAGGGCGGCCTGCCCGTCCATGGGCTGAAGACCCCCGAAGAAGAAGATCCGCTGCACCCCATAGTATTCGGTGGGATACTCATCGTCCCGGAGGGGGTAAGGGTTGTCCACCACCACTCCGCCCAGGGCGTCCACCAGGCCGGTGAAGCCTTTAAAGTCCACCCGGACGTAGTAATCGACTTTCACCCCAAGGTTGTACTCCACCGTCTTCTTGGCCAGGGCCGGCCCCCCGCCGGGGTATTTATAATACGCCCCGTAGCGGTGGGCGGTGTTTATCCGGTCCTGGACCACCGTGTTGCCCGGCCCCACCGGAATGGGCACCCAGAGGTCCCGGGGGATGTTTAGCATCCCCGCCCGCCGGTTAACCGGGTCGATGGTGGCTAAGATCATCGTGTCGGTCCGGGCCAGGTCAACGGGCTCGTCTGGCCGGCTATCCACCCCGAGGAGCAGGATATTTACCCGCTCGGTCCCGGCCCAGCCGGGGCCGTCGGGGAGGCGGCTCACCAGGGGCGTTACCGGCACCGGAGAAACCGCCACCAACAGGAGCTGAAGGTAAGTGCTTCCCCGCCAGAGGAAGATCAGCGCAAATACTGTTGCCCCGGCCGTCCAGAGGGCGGTCAGCACGATGAGGACCAGCCGCAACAATGCCAGCCGGAGCGGTAGGCGGCCGCCCATACCAGAGGGGATTATAGCACACCGACCTGCCCGGGCCACCAGCCGAGCTAACGGGTCTGCCCCCGGCTCAGGGCCTGGGCGCACCGGGCGGCCACGGCCGCATTCTCCCGCAGCAGCCCGATATTGGCTTCAACGGTGAGACCGCCGGAAAGGCGGGCTAGGTTCTGCAAGAAGAGGGGGGTTACGTCGGACCCAGTTTTGGCCGCCCGGCGGGCGGCCTCCAGGGCGGCGGCCGTCCAGCCCCCGATTTCGGGCGGGGCCGGGCTGGGGGGTGGGACGGCCAGAAGCAGGCCTGCGCCCCCAAACCGGCGGTGGGCAACCCAGGCCGCCACCGCCGCCTCGGCCGTTTCGACCCGGTGGCGGAGGGGCGGCCCGTCGGCGACGAAAAACCTGGGAAGCCGCCCGGTCCGGTAGCCGACGACGGGAATGCCCCGGGTCTCCAGCCACTCCAGGGTCGCCCGGGCGTCGGCCGGCAGTTTCGGGCCGCTGCAGACCACCAGGCCCGGGTAGCGGCCGAGGGCCCACAGGTCGGCGGAGACGTCGGCCGGGTCGTCGGCCCCCACGCCCCCGATTCCGCCGGTGGCCAGGACAGGCCAGGGGGTAAGGTGGGCGGCTAAAAGCAGCGTGAGCCCGGCGGTGGTTCCCCCGGTGAGGCCGGCGGCCAGGGCGGGACCCAGGTCGGCGGGACCCAGCTTCTGGGCCGAGCGGATTATCTCGGCGATTTCGGCCTCGCCCAGTCCCGCCACGGGTTCGCCCCGAACCACCCCGATGACGGCCGGAACCGCCCCGGCCGACCGGACCGCCTCGGTCATCGTGACCAGGGCCCGACGACCGTCTTCGGGCGGAAGGCCGGTGGCCAGCAGGTTTGATTCTAAAAACACCACCGGCCCGGCCCGGTTAAGGGTTGCCTTAAGCGCCGCCTCAACCCGAATCCCATCGGCGGGCCAGGGGCCGGCGGGCCCGGAGCCGACGCCTCCCGTCACCCTCATCGTAGTAATAATAACGTGTCCCCTTCGGCTCAACCCGGTTGACCACCACCCCCCAGAATCCCGACACCTTCGCCCTTAAGCTGAGCCGTCAGGTCCAGGCTTACGAGCAGGATAAACCCGTCGGCCGCCGCATAAGCTATCCCCACCAACAGACCGAGGGAGCCGCCGACCGCGGTAAGCTCCCCGATCTGACCCTCAAGCCGCTGCTCGGCGGCGGCAAATCGCTCCGCCTGGCGCTGGCGGACCAGCTCCTGAAGGACCGACAGGACGGCCCGGGCGGCGTCGGCCGCCAGCTTCGGGTCGGGACTTTCGGCCTCAATGACCACCATCTGCGTGCCCCGAGCAGAGCGGGCCGCAAGCTCGAAGGGAAGGCTCCCCGAAAGGGGGAGGTCAAGCCTGGGGGCGACTTCACGCCTGAGCCACTCGCCCCGGACCAGCTCGACCTACGTATCGGCCGCAACGGGTATGGCGCCTGCGGCCGTTAGGGCTGGGGCCTGTCCTGAGTCGACGGGGATGCGCGCGGAGGCCTGTTGATAAGTTGCATAAAGAAGCGGGTGAGGAGCAGGGCGGAAAGGGCTCCGGCCGGGGCAAAAAGCAACAGAATAAGGGGCCGACGGCGGAGGGAATCGAGGACCGGCCTCAGGCCCAGCTCGTCACCTTCCACGGCGTCCTCCTCCCAACAGATTGCCGGCCGATACGATATTGTAGGCCGGGGATGGCAGTTGAGGCAAGCCGTTAGGCGAATATTCTGCCGAATGTGGCGAAAGCTTGCTAACTTTGACCTTCGCCGCGACCGGGCCCCAGTCGGTTCTGCTCTTCGAGCCAGCGGCCGAATTCGGCCTCGGCGTCGGCCACCCCAAGCTCGTCCATCAGCCCCCGCCGGGACCGCAGGCCCCGCTCCACCAGCAGCGCAAAGTCGGCCGCCCGCCGGGACTCATCCCGGGGCGTCACCTGCCCCACACCACCCGCTGCCGGTGCAGAAAGCGCCGGCCGGTGAACTGCCCCAGAAGCCGCAGGATAAACTCGTTTCGCCGCTTGTACACCGCCGTCCGGATGGGCCGCTTGCGCTGAACCCGCTGGTAAAGGGGCTGCATCTCCACCTCTAGCGCCACCCCAGAAAGGTTCCGCTGGTTGTCGCCGAAGGCCGTCCGGGGAACCTCGGCCTGGTCGTGGAACATCCGGTAGAGGGCATTGATATACTCCAGGTGGAGCTGGGCTGCCCCGTTGGCCAGCAGGTCCAGCAGGTAGGCCTTGGCATCCTCCGGCAGGGTCCAGACGGCCCCCGGCTGAACGGCAATATCTTCAGCCTCGGTAACCCCCGAAAGGACCGCAATCGGGTTGCCCGAAACCTCCATGATCCGGGAAAACTGAGTGAAGGCCCGGTTAAGCTCCAGCTGAACCTCTTTAAGGACCAGCGCATCCGACTCGCCCCAAAAAGACTTGGGCCTGCGCACGTTCGGGAAGACGACAATGGGGATAAACCCGTAAGGGTTCGGCCGCGCCGGCTGGGGCCCGCCGTCCACCCAGACCTGAAGATATCCGTCCAGTCCTCGATAACCTCCACCTCTTCCCGTTTGGCCCCAACCCCGAACCGGGCCTCAACCTCGGCGGCCGGCAACAGCTGGCGCAGAACCACCCGCCGGGGCTCAAAGGGCGCGGCCGGGTCCGGCCAGACGAATAGGCCCTGAACGTCCGGGGCCGAGACCCGCACCTGCCCGGCCTCGGGGTCCCACCAGACCTTGTAAGCCCCGTCGCCCAGCACGGCGGTGTCGATTTCGGTTTCCAGCTCGTTCTGCTCGGCCACCTCCCGCAAGGCGGCCTCGGTGGCCTGAGCCAGGGCCGCCTCTGACCGGTCGGCCGGCTCGGCCACCACCCCCCGCCATCAAGTAGGTCGAAACCTTGTCGATGACCGTCCGAATATAATTCACCGTAAGGGTTCTCCGCCGGCCGCGGGCAGGCCCGCCGGGCCAGTGGTTGCCGGCGTAAAGCTCCAGCGCCTCCTGGTACCGGCGCATCCGGTCCAGGTCCAGCCGCCGGATAAGCCGGGGCAGGTCGTCGGTCATCCCATCGCCTCCGCATTAAAATTCTGGTCCGGGAACGCCCCGGGCCCGCCGGGGCCGAACTTGCCCGGCGGCCTCCAGGGCCAGGGCGGCCGAAATTAAAAAGTCGTCGTGGCCTTCGGCCGGGTCCACCGCCACCTCCAGGTAGCCCCCCGGCCGGGCCCTCGTCCGGGCCAGCCCGAACTGGCCCAAAAACTCCGCCCGCTCGGCCGAAGCGTCCGCATAGACCTTGAGCCGGCCAGCCTTCACCGCCGCGATAAGCTCGGCCGCAAGGCCGCTTTTCCGGGCCGCCGTAAATACCACCGGCCGAATTCGGCCCCCAGCAGGCCGACGATGGGCTGGCCCAGACCGGTGGCGTCGGCGGCCACGGCCTCCGGCCGCCAGCGGCGAATGACTTCCACCAGCCTGGAGACCAGGATGTCGTGACGCAGGCCGGTGAAAACCTCGTGGTGGACGACCTCAAGGACCGGGCCGAAATCGCCGGGCCTTACCCGGCCCACCGTAAGCACCGTCGAGTCCCGCCGTCCGGCCGGGTCCCAGCCGCCCAGCCCCCGAACCTCGTCCCAGGCCTGACCAGCCAGGTCAAGGCCGGCCACGTAGCGTTCCCCGGGTACCGGACCCGGAAGCCTGGGATAGTCCCCCCCCACCAGCCCCAGGTCGGCCGGGCTGAACGTTCGGCTCAGGCTGACCACCGGCCTGAGGGCGTACTGGGTCTGGAAGAGCGGAT
>DAOUCL010000198.1:0-34173 GCA_034432015.1 Dehalococcoidia bacterium | reverse complement strand
GTACCGGGCCGTTAAGCCGGGTCTTTATCCCACCAAAGACACCCTCACCCACGCCCCGAAACCGGTAAAGAAACGGCTCAAAGAGCTTCTGACCAAGCTTTCTTAGTTCGGATTTAACCTCACCGCCACCTTTTAGCCGAATCTGCGGGTGATAGCCCCGCTCAAAGGCCTCCTTCCAGATTTCGACCGAGTCAAATCCGGCATCCGCCAGCAGGGGTCCTGGCTTCGTCCCCTGTCTTAACGCTCGCCTGCCTAAAACCATGTCCGAGGCATAGGCCGGCCCAGCCGCAACCCCGTCAATGACTAAAAGCTTTAAGTCGGTGTAGTATCGGACCAGGAGTCCAAGCCGGCTGTGACCCCGAACCATTGTTGACATAAGCACGAAGGTGCTTATGTCAACAATGCTCCCCGCTTGTAGTTGAGCTTCTGAGTCAGGCCCCGGTGGGCCACCCCCGTGGTGGGATGGCATCACCCGGAAGCAACCGCTCTAAGCGGTTTTTAAGTTCTGCTAAGAGCCCTTCGAGGTCTTCGGGTTTTAAGTTGCGGCTCATGTAACGCTGCAGCGACTGAAACGAGGGACACGGGCTTTCCGGGTAAAGGTCCTTGAACAGGGCTACTGTATGCCGGTAGGTAAGCCCAAAGTAGGCCCTGAAAATCAAAAGGGCCGCATAGAGGGAGTGGGGATAGACCCAGGGGTGGCCCTGTTTGGGCGGGGCCTTGTCCAGCTCGCCGAAGCGCGTCTGGGCAAGCTTGAGCGGAAGCTCGAAAACCTGCTTGGGCCGCTGAATGTCTAACCGCTTCATCTCGCCATAATCTTAACCCTTCACCCTTTATGGGACAAGCCCGGCGCGCCTTGACAGTAAGCGGCGGCCGGCCTTAACATTGGCTTGTTTAAACGAATGTTCTATCAGCCCAGCCGGCCGGGCCGGTTTCGGCTGCGTCAGCGGCCAGACGAGACCACCAGCGGAGGTCAGGCGTGGAAACCCGGAAGCCCGATGCGCTGGCAGGTTACCAGGCGAATCTACTTCGCTTCTTTCTCTTCACCTGGCTTCGGTCCTTTCACCTCTGGATGCCTATCTGGCTTGTTTTCCTGCAGGACCGGGGTCTGACCCTCGCCCAGGTGGGCGTTCTGGACGCGGCCGGCTGGGTTCTGCAATCTACGGCCGAGCTCCCCACCGGAGCTTTGGCCGACGGCTATGGCCGAAGGCTTTCGATGGCCCTGGGGGCCCTGCTTCTCGGGGTAGGCCTGCTGGCGGTCCAGGCCGAGCCGTTCTCGGTACCCTTTCTGGTTGGGTATATGCTCTGGGGGGTGTCTCACACTTTCATCGGAGGTGCCGACTCGGCCTTTCTTTACGATAGTCTTAAGGCGGCCGGCCGTGAGGATGAATATCCGCGGCGGGCAGGTCAATACACCGCGGTGATCTGGGGGGCCCAGGCCACGGCCGCCGTGGCCGGGGGGCTGCTGGCCGCCATGGAGCCGTCCCTCTGTTTTACGGTTTCGGCCGCACTGGCGCTGGGGGCCGCGGGCGTTGCCCTGACTTTCCGGGAGCCGCCCGGCGGAGGGCCGCCGTCGGGCCGCCGGGGCCGGGCCTTTGTTGGAACCCTGCGAGGGGGTATGGTCTTTGCGGCGAGGACCCCGCAAGTCCGTTATCCCCTCTTTCTAGGCGCCCTCATCGGCACGTTTTCTTTTTTCTTGGCCTTTATGGTGCTTCAGCCCTACGCCCGGGCAGCCGGCATCCCTTACCCGGCCTTTGGGGTCCTGGTGCTGGCCGCCCGGGCCTTCGGGGTGGCCGGCGCCCTTTCGGTGGGCTGGGCCCGGACGCGGGTTAGCGGTCTTACGGCCGGCGTGGCCGCCTCGGGAATTATGGCGGGCTGCCTGGGGGTGATGGCCCTGGGACCGGCCGTCTGGGGCCTTTTCCCGCTGCCGGTCGCCACGGGCACGGCCGGCCTGGTCCGGCCGCTCCTCTCCCATGAGGTGAATCGCTGGACCCCGGCATTCCAGCGGGCGACCGTTCTTTCGGCCGAGGGCTTTTTATTTACCGCCATCCTGGTGGTACTGGACCCGCTGGCCTTCGCCGCGGCGGACCGGTTCGGCCTGCCGGCTGCCCTTGGGCTTATGGCCGGTGCCTTCAGCTTGCTGGCAACGCCCCTGCTCGTCGGCTGGTATCGGGGCCTCCGGCCGGGGAAGGTGCCCCGGGCGGGCCGTAGCCGCCGCCTCCGGGGGTCTCGAGGAGGACCTCCGCTTCCGGGGGCAGAAGCCTTTGCTGTTTGGTCTTGAGCTCTTCGCCCCAGGGAAGGACCACCACCCGGCCGGTCGCCCCGGGCAGGCCCCCAAAAAGCCCGGGGGCCGGATGGTGTACCCGCTGGGTTATCGGCGCAAACCAGAAAGGCCGCCCGGTCCTTACCCGGACCCTTACCCGCTGGCCCAGCCCGCCCCGGTAGCGGCCGGCCCCGCCCGAGCCCTCCCGGAGGCCCTTTTCCAGGATGAGGAGGGGGCTGGTGGCCTCGACCACCTCCGCCGAGACCCCGCTTATCCCTGAGGGAAAGGCCGTGGCCGAAAGGCCGTTTTTGCCCGGCCTTGCCCCCGTCCCGCCCGAAAGCATCAGGGTGAACGAAAACGGGCCCGTGGCGTCCCTTTCCCCGTAAAAATGGATGACCCAGAGCCCGTCGGCCCCGGCCGCCATCACCCGGTCGGGCAGAACCTGCCCCAGGGCCCGGAAAATGAGGCTCGGAATCAGGTGGCCCACCGTGGCCCGGGCCGAGACCGGCGCCGGCCGGACCGGGTTTAAAATCGACCCCGGCGGCGCCTCGACCTTTACCGGCCCGAAAAACCCGGCGTTGTTGGGAATGTCGGGGGCCAGGGCGCACTTTAAGGCAAAGATCGTATAGGCCCGGGTGTAATTTAGCACCACGTTTATGCCGTAGGGGGACTGGGCCGAGCTTCCCGAAAAGTCGGCCCGAATCTCCCCCCCGCCTACCCCAAGCCTTACCCGCAGCCTGATGGGCTCGGCGTAGCCGTCGCCGTAGAGCTCGGCCTCATAGGACCCGGCCGGCAGAAGGCCGATCCTTTCCCGGAAGGCCCCCTCCGACCGGGTCAGGATCTCGTCGGCCAAGGGGCTTAAACTTTCCAGGCCCAGCTCGTCCAGCAGCCCCAGCAGGGCGGCGGCCCCGACGGCGTTGCCCGAAACCTGGGCCTCCAGGTCGCCCAGGACCAGCTCCGGGTGGCGGACGTTGCCCTTCAAGACGGCAAAGAGGGTCTCGTTGGGCTCGCCGGCCTCGTAGAGCTTTAACAGGGGGATGTAAAGGCCCTCCTCGTAGACATCCCTGGCCTCGGCCGAGCGGATCCGGCCGCCCACATCGTAGTGGTGGCAGCAGTTGGCCAGAAAACCCACCAGGCCTCCGGCCCGGCCGAAGACGGGGGCGATGACCGTAAGGTCATTAAGCTGGCCCGAGGTAAGCCAGGGGTCGTTGGTGATGAAAACGTCCCCCGGCCGGATGGTCTCGGGCGGGTAGCGCCTTAAAAGCTCGGAGACGACGTCCGAAATGGAGTTTATGTGGCCCGGGGTTCCGGTGACGGCCTGGGCCAGCATCCGGCCCCGGGCATCGTAAAGGCAGGCCGAGAGGTCGCCGGCCTCCCGAACCACGGGGGTGACGGAGGTGCGCATCAGGGCCGCGGCCTGCTCGTTGACGATGGCGATGAGCCGCGTCCAGGCGACGTCCAGGGCAAACGGGTCCAGCCTCACCGGCAGATTTTACCCCATAGTAAACTTAAAGGGATGGCGAGGATTCTGGTGGTTGAGGATGAGGCTTTGACGGCCGAGGTGCTGGCCGCCCTCCTCCAGCAGGAGGGGCACCAGGTCGCCGTCGGCCGGACCGGGGGCGAGGCCCTGCGGCTGGCCCGGGAGCAGGACCCGGAAGTGATCTTGCTGGACATCGGCCTGCCGGACCTCTCCGGGGTTGAGGTTTGCCGGCGGCTTCGGGAGTTCAGCGGGGCCGAAATCTTAATGCTTACGGCCCGGCGGCAGGAGGCCGATAAGGTGGTGGGCCTGGACGCCGGCGCCGACGACTACATCACCAAGCCGTACTCGCCGGCCGAGCTTCTGGCCCGCATCCGGGCGGCCCTGCGCCGGCGCTGCCGCTCCCAGGGGCAGGTGCGCCGGCTGGGCAACGTTACCTTAGACCTGACCGGCCGCCGGGTGTGGGTTGGGGAAGCCGAGGTGGAGCTGAGCCCCCGGGAGTTCGACGTGCTGGCGGCCCTAGCCCGCCGGCCGGGGGAAGCCCTCTCCCGCCAGGCCCTGCTGGACCAGGTGTGGGGTCCCGGCTACGTGGGGGACGATAAGGTGGTCGACGTGTACATCGCCAGCCTCCGGCGCAAGCTCGGGGACAATCCCGACCGGCCGCGGTTGATTCAGACGGTCCGGGGCTACGGCTACCGGCTGGCAGCGGGGGCGGCCGAATGACCCTTCGGCTCAGGCTCGCCCTAAGCTACCTGGTCCTGATTCTGGTCACCAGCACCGCCATCAGCCTCTTTCTTTTCGACGTCCTGGAGCGGGTCTACACGGGCCTGCTTGCCTGGGACCTGGACCGCCAGGCGGCCATAAGCAGCGTTGAGGTCACCCGGTTCCTCCTGGCCGGGCAGACGCCGGAGCTCCGGGGTTACCTGCGGGAGCTGGACCGGCGCACCCCCGCCCGGGTGGTGGTTTTCACCCGGCAGGGTCAGCTGCTGGCCTCCAGCGAGATCGACGACGAACCCCTGCTGGGCCAGGCCGTTGACCTGCCCGGGATTGAAGACGCCCTTGCCGGCCGGACCGGCCGGGGAACTTACTATCTGCCGTCCGGGGGGACGGAGGTGGTCTACGTCTACCGGCCCCTGGTGGACGGCGACGGCCGGATCCTGGGGGCCCTGCGGCTGAGCTATAACCTGGAAAACGTCATAAGCTTTTTAAGACAGCTTCAGCTTTTTGTTGCCCTGAGCATTGCCGCCGCGGCCCTGGCCTCGATTCTGGTCGGGTTGGGCCTTGCCCGGATGATCCTCAAGCCCCTGGGGGAGCTGAGCCGGGCGGCCGAGGCCCTGGCCCGGGGCAACCTTTCGGCTCGGGCCCCCGTCCGCACCCCCGATGAGGTGGGGCGGTTGGTGGACACTTTTAACCGGATGGCCGAAAGGCTCCAGCAGATGGAGGGGGAGCGGCGGGCGTTCCTGGCGGCCGTTGCCCACGACCTGGGCAACCTCACCCAGAACCTGCTCACGGCCGTGGCCGCCCTCAAGGCCATCGGGGCCGAGGACCGGGCCCTCACCGAGCGCATCCTCTCGGGCCTGGAGATCCAGGCCCGGCGGATGGCCCGGCTGACGGACGACCTGGTGACCATCGACCGGCTGGAGGCCGGCCGGCTCCGGTTGCAGGTGCGGCCGGTAGATTTGGGGCGTCTGGTCTGGGAAGTTGGCGAACAGTTCCTGGCCGAGGCCCGATTTCGGGGTCTGGAGCTGGTGGTGGAGCGGCCGGATGTCCCGGCCGTCGTCGAGACCGACCCCGACCGGCTGGCCCAGGCCTATGCCAACCTGGTCTCAAATGCCCTCAAGTACACCCCGCCCGACGGGCAGGTGCGGCTTTGGGTCCGGCGGGAGGCCATGCCCAGGGGCGGCGATGGCTATCGGCTGGCCGTCACCGATTCGGGCCCGGGCATCCCGCCGGAGGAGTTGGACCGGATCTTTGACCGCTACTACCGGGGGGCGGCGGCCGGCAACGCCCGGGGAAGCGGGCTGGGCCTGGCCATCGTGCGGGACATTGCCGAGGCCCTGGGGGCGACGGTATCGGTGGAGAGCGACCCCGGTAGCGGAACCACCTTCAGCCTCTGGGTCCGGGCCGCCGTCGCGGCCGCCCCATCCCCCCGCCCGGTCCCCCGCCTCACCGGCCACCGGCCTTAGAACAGATCCCACCACTGTCCCCGGGCGAGTAAGGAGGGGCCCGACTCTTCCAAGAGAATCCTCCCGGCCCGCATCACGTAAGCCCGGTCGGCTACCCGAAGGGCTTGACGCACGTTCTGCTCGACCAGCAAAACGGAAGCCCCCTGTTCTCGGCAGATGCCTTGGACCGTGTCCATAATCCGCTGTACCAGTACCGGGGCCAGCCCCAGGGACGGTTCGTCAATAAGCAGCAAACGGGGTCGGACCATTAAGGCGATTCCCAGGCTCACCATCCGCTGCTCACCGCCGCTTAGGGTACCAGCCCGCTGCCGCCGGCGCTCCCGGAGGACAGGGAAAAGCTCAAAGACTTCCTTCAGGCGACGCCGACGGACTTCGGGGTCGGTCACGGTTATGGCCCCCAGGTCCAGGTTTTCCTCAACGGCGAGGTCTGGGAAAACGGCCCGCTCTTGGGGAATAAAAGCGATGCCCCGCCGCACATTGGCCGCCGGGGTGCTGTTAGTAATCGCTTTGCCTTCGAAATAAACGGCACCCGACCAGGCAGGTAGCAAGCCGAAAATAGATTTAAGGGCGGTCGTCTTGCCGGCCCCATTATGCCCAATAAGGGCTACGATTTCCCCTGCCCCAACCTTAAGGGATAAGTCAAAAACGACCTGTTTGCGACCGTAGCCGGCCACCAGGTTGGTCACGTTTAATCTGGGTTCGCCTGCCACCTTTCAGAGGCCAAAATAGATCTCAGAAAGTCTTGGGTCCTTGATAAGCTCATCGGGCCGACCGGCGGCTACTACCTGCCCCGCTTCAAGAAAATAAGCCCGGTCGGCGACGGCCCGAAGTACTTCCAGGTTGTGTTCGACGAGACCTATGGCACATCCGGTAGCCCGTAGCCGGCCTACCAGCTCTAGCAGCCGGGTGACCCACTGCGGGTCTAAGCCTGCTGTCGGTTCGTCCAGCAGGACCACCGCTGGCCCGACGGCCATCGCCCGGGCCAGGGCTAATAACTTCTGCTCGCCGTAAGATAAGGATTCAGCAAGCACGTTAGTTTCGGCCTTCAACCCGACAAACTCCAAGTAGTTCAAAGCTAAAAGGCGGGCCTCAACCTCATCAGTCGCCACCCGCTTTGGCCTAAAGAATAGGTTGAACAGGCTTTCTCCGCATTGCTCCGGGATGGCCACCAGCACGTTATCCAGGACGGTCATCCGCTGGAAAATCCGCACGTCCTGAAACGTCCGGACAAGGCCCCGTCGAGCCCGCTGCCAGGCAGGTAGGGCACTGATATCTTCCCCGTTGAGGTAAACCCGGCCTGAGTCCGGCTTTAAGAACCCGGTCAGCAAGTTGAAAATAGTGGTTTTGCCGGCACCGTTCGGCCCGACCAGGGCTACGACCTCCCCAGGGTGTAGCTCTAGGTCAACCCCCTTTACTGCCTGGATGCCGCCGAACCGCTTGCTGAGGCCCATGGCGACCAGATTCTTGCCACCTGCCCGGACCAGATTCCCCAAAGGGGAGACCCGGGAACCAGCGGCCCGACCCTTACGTCCCAGTCCGGAATACTCCGGGATAATTCCCTGGGGCCGAAAGCGCATAAAAGCTACAAGCATCAAACCGAAAATTAAATTCCGGAAAGGAGCTACGATATCCTGTTGCAGATGAAGAAAACGCAAGAGCTCTGGTATTCCAACGAATAAAGATGCTCCAACTACCGTTCCCAAAAGGTTACCTGTTCCCCCGAGGGTAACTATAGCTATAAGAAAGATTGATTGGTCGAGGCTGAAAGAAAAGGGGTTAATAAAAGCGTGATAATGCGCAAATAGGGCGCCTGCGGCGGCTGCCAGGCCGCCTGAAACCGCGAAGATACTCACCCGGAAACCCACGACATTCTTGCCGAGGGCCAGGGTCGCCGTCTCATCTTCCCGAAGGGCCTTCAGCACCCGGCCGTAGGGGGAGTTGGCGATCCGTTGGCACACTAGAAAGGTTAGGGCAGCCGAGATCGCCGTAAGGGGCAGAAAATCCAGCGGGGTTACAAGCTTCCAGCCGAAAAAGACAGGCCGCGGGATTCCGGGCAGTCCGGTCCGGCCGCCGGTGAGCTCAACCCAGGATAGCATGAGGCCGTAAGCCAGCATTTGCAGGGCTAGGGTAAGAAGAATTACATACTCGCCCCGAACTCGGAGGGCCGGCAGCGCCGCCACCGCCGCGGCCACAGCCGTAATCAACATCGCCGCCGCCAGGTCGATGGGGAACGGCCAGCCCAACCGGCTGCTCAAGAGGGCCGCCGAATAGGCCCCAAGGCCGAAGAAGGCCGCATGGGCCATAGATGCCAAGCCAGAAAAGCCCAGGACTAGGTTAAGAGAAAGGCCCAGCATAGTAAAGATGAGGACTGTGTTCAGGACGTGGACCCAGAACTCCACCCGGTCACCTCGTGGCTTGGCCGAAAAGGCCGGCGGGCCGGGTCAGGAGCATCAGAAAAAGGAGCACGAAAGCGATAACCGGCTGCCAGGAGCCCGGCAGGAAGAGCCCCCCCAGGTTCTCGGCGAGGCCCAGGATAAGGCCGCCGGCTAGCATGCCCCCGTAGCTACCGATCCCGCCCAGAAAGACGCCAATAAAACCCCCCAGGACCGGCCCGATTCCCATCGTTGGGGTAGCCGCATTCCGCAAGACGTAGGGAACCGATGCTAGCCCAACCAGTAGGGAACCGATGGCAAACACCAAACTGAAGACCGCATCATCGTTGATACCTACCGCGCGGGCTAGCTCGGGATTGCTGGCAACCCCGCGAATCGCCCGACCCGGCCGGCTCTTGTACAGCACGGTCAGGGTCAGAACGGAAAGTCCGGCGGCTTCGGCCAGGGTGATGGCGTCCAGGTGGGTGAAGGCCACCGGCCCCAGGGAAACCCCAATCTCGGTGAAGCCCGGCAGCCGCCGGGCCGAAGGCCCGAAGACGATCTGCAGCAGACTCTGCCCGGCAAAAAGGAAACCCAGGGAGGCCAAAAATATATTAAGTTGCGAGGCTGAGGCCCGACGGAGGGGCCGGTATAGCCACCGCTCCTGGGTCAGGCCGAAACCGAGTCCTACTAACCCCGCAATGCCCGCCGAAACTGGAAGGGGCAGGCCGGCCGTGGCAGCTAAAGTAAACCCGTATCCGGCCGCCGCGAACGTAAAGGCGTGGCTGAAGTGAAAGATTTTAGTCGTTGCAAAGATAAGCCCCCAGCTGAGGCCAACCAGGGCGTAGAAGCTTCCCGAAATCAGCCCGTTGACGAGCAGCTGGGCCAGAAGTTCGACGTTCATGCCGTCTTACTGTACCGGGACTACCTGGTCGTCGACTATCCGGGCGAAAAGCTTGAGGTTTCCACCCTCAACCCGGAAAAGACCCGCCGGTTTGCGGGACGTCCCATCCGGGTAAATCACCATGTCGCCCCCATAGACGGTCCCGAATTTTGTGCCGGCTTCAACGGCCTTCTTCATCTGCTCCAGCAGGACCCCAGGTTGGGAAGGGTCTTTGCCGCCATCGACAGCCTGTTCAATGAGGGTCCGCAAGACAAAATAAACAAGGTCGTAGTAGTTTGCGGCGTAAAATTCGGGCGCTTCGCCATACGCCGCCCGGTAAGCTTCGACAAAGTCTTTAGTCCGCGGGTCCTGACCGGTTGGGTCAAACCGGTCCATAGCCACTACGTAACCTTCCATGGCAGCATCTCCCGCGATGCGCTGGGCATCGGGTGTCCACTCGTTACCTGCAAGCTGAACACCCACCCCCTGAGCCCGAAGCTGGTTGACAATATACCCCACGTCGTTACCGTAGGAACCCAGCACCACCGCCTCAGGGTTAGCGGCCTTTATTCGGGCAATTTGGGCCCCATAACTCGTTTGCCCGATGTCGTGGGGCTCTTCGGCCACAACCTGACAGCCTAACCGTCCGCATGCCGCCTTAACGCTGTCATTGATGCTTCGGCCGGCGGCGTCGTTCCAGAAGATTGTGGCCAGCCGACGGGCTCCTTTTTCCTGCACGAGCCAGCGTATCAGCCCGGGCATAAGCTGACTGCCGAGCATCCGGGTATTGTAGAGGTTTTCTTTGTTGATCAAAGCCGCGCCCACGCCGCCACCGTTGAAAAGCAGAACTTTTCGCTCCACCGCGATGGGCTGAATTGCAAGGGTTGGAGCGGTATAAGAACTTAAGATGACCGGCACCCGGTCTATCTCGATGAGTTTACGGGCTCCACTTACGCCCGCTTCGGCATCGCCGCTCTTATGGTCTTCAATAACCAGCTGGATTTTCCAACCCTTTACCCCGCCTGCTTTATTCAGACGGTCGGCGGCCAGCTGAGCCCCTCGGCTCATCACCTGGCCGTAGAAAGAGCCGGGCCCCGTCATGGCCAGCAGCATACCCACTTTGAGCACCTTTTCCTGGGGCTGGGAAGGCCCGGGGGCACCCGGCGCAGGCTGACACGCGGTGGCCAGAGCCAGTAGACCGATTATAAATACTTTTAAAGGGTTCGGATTAATAAGCGGCATTGGGCGACCTCCAGCATTTGATAACTTTTTGGGCCTCAAGGGCGACAATATCCTCCGGACTGTAGCCCAGGGCCTTGAGCACCTGCTCGGTATGTTCTCCAAGGCGGGGGGCCGGGCGGTACGTAAAGTCCGAAAAATTAAAGAGCTTAACCGGGGTACCTACCATTCGGGTCTTACCGGCCACCGGGTCAGGCAGGTCCACCGCCATCTGATTGGCCTCCACCTGGGGCTGATGGAGGGCCTCGAAGGGGGTCAGAATGGGCGCACAGGGGACGTCCGCGGCCTCCAACTCTGCCAGCCATTCGGCCCGGGGTCTGGTCTCGAAAAGGGAGGCCAGGATGTCGTAAAGCTCCGGGCTGTTTTCAGCGCGTCCGAGGGCCGTTGCAAACCTGGGCTCATCGGCCAGTTCGGGGACGCCCAAAACTTGACATAAACGTCGCCACTGGGCATCTTGGACGACTACAAGGATAAGGTATTGGCCGTCGGCGCACCGGTAGGGGGCGTACATTGCCTGGGCCGAAAAATCCACGGGACGCTCCGGCCGGACCTCGCGCTCAACCTCGACCAGATCGACAAACTGCATCGCCAGGGCCGCCTGAAGAAGGGACGTCTGGACAACGGTGCCCTCGCCCGTTCGTTGTCGGGTTAGAAGGGCGAGGGTTATACCGTAGGCCAAAAGCATGGCCGCACTCATATCCGCTACCCAAACCCCCGAACTGATCGGCGTCCCATCGGGGAGGCGGCGTCGGGAAAGAATGCCGGAAAGGGCTTGCATTATCAGGTCGTAACTTGGCCGGTTCGAGTACAGCCCCTCGGGCCCGTAACCTGTAAGCCAGCCGTAAATGAGCCGCCGATTAAGCTTTTTCAGTGTGGGATAGTCATAGCCGAGCCGCTCGGCAACCCCCGGCCGGAAATTGTGTATAAGCGCATCGGCCTTTTGGACGAGCCGGTAGAGAATCTCCCGTCCGGCCGGATGACGGATATCCACGGCAATTCCCAGTTTATTTCGGTTGAGGGGCAAAAAGGCCCGGCTTTCACCGTTGGGCAAGGGCGGCAAGGTAAAGGTCCGGCGGGCGTCGTCACCCCAGGGCGGTTCGACTTTTATCACCTCGGCTCCCTGGTCGGCCAGGTACATGGCGGCAGCAGGCGCCGCCCACATCTGGGCTAAGTCAATTACCCGGATGCCTGCCAAAGGAAGTTGCATCTTAGGGCCCTCAGCTATCGCTTATTATAAGCCGCTGCCGCGGTTCGCGTCGGTCCTTCAATTGCCAGGCGTCGGCGTAGGGGTGGGGGTTGCCAGTGGGGGTTCGGCGGCCAGGCGGTTGAGGTCCTCGTAAAGGCGATTGGACACCAGGTAGACCCGGGGGTCCCCTGCCTTCTGGAAATAGCGGCTCAGGCCGGCCGGATTTACCTGCCCGAATCGGCCCTCCTCCGCCCGCCCGTCTTTAAGGCCCACGGTGGCCGTCAGCACCGGCCGGTCCAGGCCATAGGCCCCCAAATCCGGGGGCTGTTCGGCCACCACCCGCCCGGCCACCAGCGACCCCAGCTGGCGGCCCACCGAATCCAGCCGGAAGCCGTCGGCCGGGGCCGATTCCGGCCCGGCCAGCCGCCACTCCCCATCCTCGCCCCGCTCGACCCGCACCTGCTTCTCCCCGGCCCTTACCTCGATATACCGGATGTCGTCCAGGCCGAATTTAAAAAGCTCGGGGCTTCGGCCCTCTAGCTCCGAAGGGGCCGGCCGGGCAAGCTCTACAAAGTAAACGTAAGCTAGAAGCCCGACGGCCACCACGGCCAGAATCACGGTCAGACGCCCGAAAGGCACGGTCCTACCGGCGCCGGTACCAGACGATGGCCCCCACCAGCAGAACGATGGCCGGCAGAAAGACCACCGACGACAAGAACACCAGGTTCTGCTGTTGGGACGTCAAAATCAGGTTGGGCTCGTTGCTGGGCCGGGGCGGGATGGAGACCAGCTGTTCGCCCTCCTGCTGTTTGGCCGCCCAGGAGACGAGCCGCAGGAAGAGGTCGTTGTTGCCCGGGGCCGCCGCCCACTGGTTGGCCGCAAAGTCGGCGTCCCCGACCACCACCAGTCGGCCGTTCTGGACCGCCTCAGAGCTGCCTTCCCCACCGGGAAACTTGCCCTCTACGGTGAGGCCGAGGGTGAGGGGCCCCTTTCGGTCAACGCCGGGGTCGTAGCGGGCCACCGCCCGGTCCGTCTCCAGCCAGCTCTGGTCGGTGGTCTTAAAAAGGTCGGTGTAAATCAGGCCGGTGGGGGCGTCGGCCGTCTTGCTTACGGCCGTGGCCACCGCAAAGACCGTGGCCCCCAGGTTCCGGGTTATGGGGCCCGGCTCGTAGGTGTCCACCACCGGGGTGAGGGGGTCGCCGAAGTAGGCCCGGCCCGGGTCGACCACCACCCCGGGGCCGACCTGCACCCCGTAGCCCCGGAGCCAATCGACAAAGGGCTGGGGCGTATCCGGCTCGGCCAGCACCACCACCCCGCCCCCGCGCCCCAGGTACCTGCCCAGGGCCTCCAGCTCCTGGGGCAGGGCCGGGCGATTCGGGCCGGCGATTACGACGGCGTCGGCGTCGTCGGGGACCTGCTGGGCCGTGGCCAGGTTGAGGGTCTCCACCTTCATCGAGTTGGCTTCCAGGGCCCGCTTCGCCTCCGAGTAGCCCGGCCGGTCGAAGCTGGAAACGTCCCGCTCGCCGTGGCCCACCAGGAAGTAGACCTTTTTGGGCGACTCCCGGACCACCCGCAGGATGGCCGAGGTGAACTGCTGCTCGGTGGGGGAGGTGGCTTCCTGGCGGCGGCCCTGATATTCAAAAACCACCGTCCCGTACATCCGGACGTTGTACTGGAGGGCCCGGGACGGCTCCCGGTCGGGGTCGATGAACTCGTAGTCAAAATAGGGTGAGCTGTTTTTATACTCTTTAAGGAGGTCCTCGGCCCGAATCCGGTCTTCGGAGGTTACGCCCGCGGTGTAGAAGGCGTAGGCCCGCAGGGGGGCCTTAACTTCAGCCAGAATCTGCCGGGTCTGCTCCGTTAGGGTGAACCGGCCGGTGCGGGTGAGGTCCCACCGGTAGTGGTACCGGGCGCCCAGGACGTTGGCGGCCACCAGGATGCCGGCCACCGCCCCAATGAGCACGGCCGTGTTCGACCCGTAGCGGGTCTGCCGGGCCCGGACGACCCGGAGGGCCTCGGCCGGAAAGGCCAGCAGGTAAGCCAGAATAAGGACCGCCCCGGCGGCCAGCAACCCCTGGCCGATGGGGTCCAGCTGGCCCTGAAGGACAAACCGGGCGCCAGCCCCGACGATGAGGGCCAGGCCGACGGGGGCCAGGAACCTGAGGGCGTCTTTTAAGAGCTGCACCCCGGCCGACATCGCCCCCTACCGCCAGCGCCGGGACTCCAGGGTCCGCTCGGCCAGAACCAGCCCAAAAATCACCACCGAAAGATAAAAAACCACGTCTTTAGTGTCCACAACTCCCTTGGGAAAATCCAAAAAGTGGTTGTAAAACGCCAGGTACGATAAAATCGACCCGAGCTGTCCCCCAAAGATGCCCGAGATGGCCTCAAAGAGCCAGATTATAAGCAGGAGGGCGAAGGTGAAAATATAGGCCACCACCTGGTTGCGGGTGAGGGCCGAAACAAAGAGGCCCAGGCTGATAAAGGCCGCCCCCTGCAGAAAGAGCCCCAGGTAGGCCGTAAGGATGGGCCCGGGGTCGGGCTGACTGTAGGAGACCAGCAGCAACGGGTAATAGGCGGTGGCCCCCAGCATAACGGCCAGAAAGGCCAGGGCGGCCAGGAACTTGCCCAGCACGATTTCCACCTCCCGAACCGGGGAGGTAACCAGCAGCTCCAGGGTGCCGCTGGCCTGCTCCTCGGCCAGGAGGCGCATGGTGATGGCCGGGGAAACGAACAGAAGGATGATGGCCACATCCGTAAGGGTAAACCGGAGGTTTACCTGTCGGCTCAAAAGGACCGAGAGGGAAAAGAACGCCCCCGTAACGAAGAGAAAGCCGGCGATGACAGCGTAGGCGATAAACGACGCGAAGTAAGAATTGAGCTCTTTAGCCGCGATGGCCAGGATCGGCCGCATCCCCTTCGGGCTCCTCGGTGGTCAGCTTAAGGAAAATCTCTTCCAGGGACATTCCCACCGGCCGCAGCTCCCGCAGGCCCCAGCCGCCCCGCACCACCGCCTCGGCGACCTGCTCCCGGAGGTCCGTACCCACCGCGCAGTCGACGGCGAAGGCGACAACCCCGTCCCGCACCTCGGGTGTGACGGCCAGCACCCCGGGGATCCTTTCTAGGGCCCGCCGGACCTGGTCGGCCGGCCCCCGAACCTCCACCCGGAGGCGCTGGCTGCCCCGGAGCCGGACGGCCAGGTTCTCCGGGGCGTCCTCGGCCACGACCTGACCCTGGTGGAGCACCAGGACCCGGCGGCAGGTCATGCTCACCTCGGGGAGGATATGACTGCTCAGGATGACGGTATGGTGGCCGGCCAGGCTCTTTATAAGCCGGCGGGTCTCAATGATCTGGCGGGGGTCGAGGCCCACCGTCGGCTCGTCCAGAATAAGAATCGGGGGGTCGTGGACCAGGGCCTGGGCTAGGCCCACCCGCTGGCGGTAGCCCCGGGAAAGCTTGCCGACCAGCACCCCGGCCACTTCCTCTATTCGGGTCTGGGCCATCACCGCCCGGACCCGCTCCCGAACCCGCCTGCGGGGGACGCCCCGGAGGGTGGCCATAAACTCAAGGAAAGACTCCACCGTCATGTCGTTGTAGAGGCTGATATTCTCCGGAAGGTAGCCGATCCGCCGGCGGACCTCCAGGGAGTCTTTCAAAACGTCGTAGCCCTCAACCACCGCCGTCCCGGAGGTAGGGGGCAGGTAGCCCACCAGAATCCGCATGGTGGTCGTTTTGCCGGCCCCATTCGGTCCCAGAAAGCCGACGATTTCGCCCCGGTAAACCTCGAAGCTTACGTCCTTAAGGGCCTGGGTAAGGCCGTAGGACTTGGACAGGTTCTTGACCTGGATGGCGGGCTGCATCATTATCTTAAAAGAGGCCGGACGGCCGGCCTCCGCCGGTGGTTTACAGGGAGGCAGGCCCCGCCGGGGAGGGGCCGGCTCAGGCGTTGGGCTGGTTTCGCTGTTCGTCCTCGCCGGATAGGGCCTTGCGGAAGTCGCGGATGCCCCGTCCGAGGGCGGCCCCGAGCTCGGGCAACTTGCCGACCCCGAACACGAGCACCACAATGAGCAGGATTATGGCCAGCTCCAGCGGTCCGATTCTGGGCATTACCATAAGCGCTCCACCTCCGGTACCTACGTAATGAATATCACCTTTAACCGGCCCGGTCAAGGCGGGCCCGGACCTCCCCGAGCAGCCGGTTGAGGACGCGGCCCAGCGGTTCTTGCCCCGGCTTCCGGACCGCCCCCCGGTAATCTAACACCACCAGCTCGGCCGGGAGGGCCCGAAGCTGCCCGGCAAAATCTGGAGGAAGCTCCGGGGCCGGGATAACAACCGGAATGCCTGCTTGCAGATCTGGGACGATGGATTCGGCCGCCGACGGCGGCCGAAGGCTTCCTCCCAGCCGGCAGCCGAGCGCCCGGGCCAGGAAGAGGCCGATGTCGGGCGGGGCCCCCACTAAGGCGACCGTTGCCGGCCTTTGGGGCGCCCGGGCGTAATCCCAGGCCAGCCGGAAGTACCGTCGGGCCAGGCGCCGAACCTTAAGCTTCTCCCCCTCGGTCCCGACCTGGTCCAGCCGGAAACCGGTTACCTTGCCCCGAACGTAGGCCCGGTAGCACTGGTAAAAGGGCAAAAGGCGGCGAAGTTCCCGGTCCCCTGAGGCCATAATGTAAGCATCGGCAAAAACGTACCCCAGGTCCGGACGGCCCAGGACGTCCAGGTCCATAACCAGAAAGGCCACCTCCGAGGCCACATCCCCGTACCGAAAGCGTTCGTTAAACTCGACCCGGTCAAATATACAGATGCCGTCCTCAACGCAGACGCTTTCGGCCCGCAGGTCGCCGTGGCAGTCCCGGATGCGGCCCTCGGCTACCCGCTTTCGGAAAAGTTCGGCCGAATTTTGGAGGAAATCCGCCACGTAGCGGCGGATGCCTTCGTACCAGCGGCGGGGTAAGGTGCGGCCGATGTAAGGGGCGGTCTGGGCGAAGTTTTCTTCCCAGTTAAACCGGATGGTTTCCAGGCTGCCGAACCGGTCGATTTCGGGGCCCCGGGCGGAGGCGGCGTGGAAGGCCGCCACTCGCCGGGCCAGCCGGACCAGAACCTCGGCGTTAACGCGGCCCCGCCTGACCAGCCGGTCAAGCATTCGGTTTTCGGGGAGGCGGCGCATCAGCACGGCGTATTCGACGACCTCGCCGCTGCCCCCAACCACAAAGCCCTCGGCCGACCGGGTGATGGGGACGACCCCAAGGTGGGTATCCGGGCAGAGCTCCTGATTAAGGCGGACCTCCTCCTCGCAGAAATGGCGGCGCCTTTCGAGGGTAGAATAATCCAGGAAGCCAAAGTTAACCGGCTTTTTCACCTTGTAAGCATAGGGTCCGGCCAGAAAGACGTAAGAGATGTGGGTTTCCACCAGCCGGATTCGCCTGGGCCGGTGGGGGTAGGCTTCCGGCCGCAGGAGGCCCTGGACCAGGGGCGGGTAGGCGGTCAAGTTTTAACCCCTCCCGGTTAGTTGAACCACTGCCCTAAAGATTTTAAACCGCCCGGGGTACCCCAGGACTTTCCCGGCTTCTAGAAAGCCCTAAGGACGCCCCCGGTTTATGTCGGAATCACTTGACAGCGGCGACGGATTATGCTATAGACTTGTAGAAATTTAAATTACCAGGCGGCAGGAGGACCTATGGCGGGCACTTCTCGCGCCGCGTTTATTGCGGCCCTCGTGGTCTTTATCGGCGGCCCCCTTCTTCAGCTTATTATCGGCGGCTTTGACCAGGCTACCCGGTTTAACTTCTGGTTCGGCCTTTACGGCTGGTACTGCGCGGCCATCGTCGTCGGCTACCTGGTGCACCTGCTGACCGGAGGTGCCCGGGCCGAGGAAGGGGCATAACCTGCAACAAGGAGGAGGCTAAGCATGGCAGTGCTCAAACCTGGGGATAAAGTTCCGGCCGGGGAGCTTCCCCCCTGGGAAGTCGCCGACCTTCCGGCCCCACCCCCCTTCAGCTGGAAGAACGCGGTAGCCGTCATCGGACCGGGGGCCATTCTCCTCGGCGCGTCCATCGGGAGCGGGGAGTGGCTCATCGGCCCGGCGACCACCGCCAAGTACGGGGCGGCCCTGCTCTGGGTTGCCAGCGTCTCAATAATCCTGCAGGTGATGATGAACACCGAGTTTGCCCGGTACACCCTCTACACCGGCGAACCCATCTACACCGGGTTTATGCGCACCAAGCCCGGCCCGGCCTTCTGGGGGATTGTTTATTCGGTGCTGGCGTTCCTGCAGGTGGGCTGGCCCGGCTGGGCCCTCTCGGCGGCCACCGCCATCGCCGCCGCCTTCTTGGGGCGGTTACCGGGGGCCCAGGACCGGCCGACGGTCCTCTTCTGGGGGTACGTGACCTTTTTGCTGGCCATCGCCATCGTGGCCTTCGGCCAGCGCATCGAGCGCACTCTGGAGCTGGCCGAATGGTTCATGGTCTTCTGGATCTTGTATTTCCTTATCATCATCGGTGTTTTCTTCGTCTCAATCAACACCTGGGTTAAGGTTGCAACCGGCTTTGTTTCTTTCGGCTCCTTACCTTCCGGGGCCGACTGGCTGCTGCTGGGCGGGTTTGCCGCCTACGCCGGGGCCGGCGGGGTGGGCAACTCCACCTTAACCAACTGGCTCCGGGACAAAGGTTTCGGAATGGGCAAGGTTGTGGGCTTTATCCCGGCCCTGGTGGGCGGCCGGCGGCTCGCCCTGACCCACGAGGGGAAGGTCTTCCCGACGACCCGGGAGAATCTGCGCCGCTGGCGGGAGTGGTGGAAGTACCTGGCCGCTGACCAGTACCTGGTCTGGACGGTCGGCTGCTTCCTCGGCATAGGCCTGCCCGCCCTCATCACCGTCCAGTTCATCCCGCCGGGGACCGACATATCCGGCTTCGCCGTGGCCGCCTTCCAGGCCCAGTATCTTTCCCAGGTCTGGGGCCCGGCCATGTGGTTCTTGACCCTGCTGTGCGGCTTCTGGATCCTGTTCAGCACCCAGCTGGGTGTCACCGACATCTTCACCCGCACCGTGACCGACATCCTCTGGACCGGAAGTTCCCGGCTCCGGGCCTGGCGGGGCGGGGATGTCCGGCTCATCTACTACGGGGTGCTGCTTGTGTTCACCATCTGGGGAGCCATCGCCATCAACCTGGCCCAGCCGCTGGTGCTCATCCTGATCGGGGCCAACATGGCCGGATTTAACTTCGTGGTTCTGTCGCTGCACACGCTCTACGTCAACCGCAAGTTCCTGCCGCCGGAGCTGCGGCCGCCCCTCTGGCGGGAGGTGACCATGGTTCTGGCGGCCCTCTTCTTCGCCTTCTTCGTGACCCTGACGGTCCTCAATCAGGTGTTCGGCGTCCGGCTTTAATCCGACGGGAGGGCCTTGGAAAAGATGTCTAACGAGGTCATCGGAATCAGCATCGGGATAGTCGTAACCCTCCTGGCCCTGGTTTCCACCTGGCTCTTTGCCCGGGCCGCCGCCGAATAAATCCTCAGCTTATCAACCAGGCGGCCGGGCCCACGACTGGGCCCGGCCGCCCACCTTCTGGCCGGCTTGGTGGCTGGGCCCCAATTTCACCGGTCCCAAGGGTTAAGTTTGGCCGACGAATTCGACCCGGATGCCCTTGGACCGGAGCCAGGCCAGGATATTGGCCTGTTCAGCCGGGTTCTTGCTCAGCCGGGTCGGGTCCCGGGCGACCACAACCTCGAAGCCGCCCCGGTTCAGGGCATCCATCAGGGCCTCGGCCGCCTGGTATTTGTGGGTGACTTCAACCACCCCGACGACCTCGTAGCCCTGCCGCCGGCAATATTCCTCAGCCGCCCGCACCTGGTCCCGGAGGATCTGGCGGGCCTGAAGGTTAGTTCCGACGGCCCGGGCGACGATCAGGGCCTGCTCGGCCATAACCGGAACCTCAGCGCACGATGAGCACGCTGCAATGGGCGTGCCGGCTCACCTTCTCGGCCGTCATCCCCAAGAACATGGCCCAGACCCCGGAGTGGCCGCTGTGGCCCAGGACGATTAAATCAAAATTGCCCTCCCGGGCAAAGTCCACGATGGTCTTGGCCGGGTGGCCGGTTCGGTATGCGGTCTTCAGGTCGATGCCCAGGGCCGAGGCCCGTTGCCTGGCCAGCTCCAGCCGCCGCAGGTAATAGTGGGCGGCGGCCCCGGGCCGCTCCACCACCTCCTCCAAGGCGGTGGCAAAGTGGGGCAACTGCTCCTCCACGGCCAGGGCCCAGACCTCGGCCTCGTAGCGGCGGGCCAGGTCCAGGCCCGCCCGCAGGGCCCGCTCGGCCCCGGCCGAACCGTCGTAAGCGATCAGGACCTTCCGAAACATCGGCTCCTCCGAAGGCGAATAAAATTTGGGGTCCCCTCTGCCGGGGGACCCCAAATTGGGGCAGCCTCACCGCCGGATTCGGCCGTCCCGGACTCCTAACGGACCAGGATGTGGATGGTGCAGGCGCCGCCGCTGGCCAGGCCGATGGTGTGGGCCAGGGCCACCTTGCAGTCAGGCACCTGCCGGTCGGGCGTCTGGGCCTCCCCCCGGAGCTGCCAGACGCACTCGCAGACCTTCGAAACCCCGGTCGCCCCGATGGGGTGGCCCAGGGAGAGCAGGCCCCCGCTTATGTTCACCGGGATCCGGCCGTCGATCTCCGTGGCCCCCTCATCGATGAGCCGGCCGCCCTCCCCCTCGGCGCACAGCCCGAGGTTCTCGTAGTGCAGGATTTCGGCCGTGGCAAAGCAGTCGTGCAGCTCCACCAGGTCCAGGTCCTCGGGCCCGATGCCGGCCTGTTCGTACGCCAGTTTGGCCGCATTCCGGGTCATGGTGTTGGGGTCGGGGAGGGCGAAGACCCGGTCGGTGTAGGGGTCGGTCGTAAGGACCGAGGCGGCGATCTTCACTGGTTTGCTGGTGAACTCCCGGGCCCGGGACATGGGGGCCAGAACCACCGCCGCCGCCCCGTCCCCCGTCGGGCAGCACATGTAAAGGGTGTTCGGGTAGGCGATCATCCGGGAGTTAAGGACGTCTTCGAGGCTCAGGATCACCCGGTACTGGGACCGGGGGTTGTAATAGCCGTACTTGTGGTTCTTGACCGAGACCTTGGCAAACTGCTCGATGGTGGTGCCGTATTTGCGCATATGCTCGACCCCGGCGGTGGAGAAGATGGCCGGCATAAGGCCCGAGCCCAGAATGCCTTCAACGCTTTCCTCCCGCCGGGCGGCATCGGCCCCCAGGAGGCCCATCTTCCCCATCTGCTCGCTGCCCACGGCCACCACGATGTCGTGCAAGCCCATGGCCACGGCCAGGTAGGCCTCCCGGACGGCCGTGGAGCCGGTGGCGCAGGCGTTGACGACGTTGACCACCGGTATGCCCGTAAGGCCGACCTGCTGGAGGATCTGCTGGCCCGAAAGGTTTGTCCGGTACATGTTGCCGGAGTAGAGGGCCTCGACCTTTTTAAACCCAATGCCGGCGTCCTGAAGGGCTTCCAGGATGGCGTCCCGGGCCAGCTCCCAGACGGACTTATCGTACCGGCCGAATTTAATCATCCCGACGCCGATAACCGCAACCTCGCGCATGCCTTCCTCCTTTTGTCTAATTATTGCCCGGCGGGGCGGAAGAAGAACGCGATGACGTCGTTGCCCTCGCTGTCCTCCCGCACCTTCCGGGTGACCATCTCCACCTTCATCCCGAACTTCAGGTTCTCCGGCCGGGGCTCGATATCGACCAGGTTGGCCCGGACCGAGACCCCTTCGGGTAGGTCGATTATGGCCGAAATATACGGCACCGGGATCCCCGGTGCCGACTGGTAAACGATGGTGTAGGCGTAAAGCTCCCCGGTCCGGCTGAAGGTCACCGGCTCGAACCGGTTTACGGCGGTGCAGTTGGGGCAGACCAGCCGCTCCCCAAGAAAGGCCTTGCCGCAGGCCTTACACCGGACCCCGACCAGCACGGCCTCCTCCCCTTCCTTTTCGGGGAGCTTTAAATAGGGGACGATGGGGCGGGCTTTTTTAGCCTGCTCGGTGCTTGCGCCGGCCTCGGTCATAGGTCTTACCTCCTTTAGATTTTCAGCCGGGGGTCCAGGTAATCCCGGAGCCAGTCCCCCAGGGCGTTAATGGCCAGAACGGTCAGCATGATGGCCAGCCCCGGAAAAGTATATACCCACCACTGGCCGGTGAGGATCTGGTCCCGGCCGGCCGCCACCATCCCGCCCCAGGTGGGAACGTCGGGGGGAACCCCAAGGCCCAGAAAGCTTAAGGCCGCCTCGGCCAGAATGGTGCTGGCCACCGCGAAGGACCCGACGACAATGACGGCCGCCAGGGTATTGGGCAGAATGTGGCGGAACATGATGGTCAAATTCGGCACCCCAATACAGCGGGCGGCCTCGACAAACTCTTTCTCCCGCAGGGAGACCACCTGGCCCCGGACCACCCGGCCGTAGGTTACCCACCCGGCCACCCCAAGGGTTAAGATGATGTTCTGAATGCCCGGGCCCAGGACGGCCAAGACGGCGATGGCCAAAAGGATAAAGGGCACCGCCAGCTGGATGTCGGCGATGCGCATGATGAGGTCGTCAATCCGGCCGCCGTAAAAACCGGAGATAAGGCCGAGGCTGACGCCGATGGCCCCGGCCAGGGCCACGGCCGTAAAGCCCACCAGCAGGGATATCCGCGAGCCGTGGATAACCCGGCTCAGGATGTCCCGGCCCAGCTCGTCGGTGCCGAGCAGAAAGCGGGGGTCCCCCCCGGGGAGGAAGGCCGGCGGAAGCTTGCTGTTAACCAGGTCCCCAACCCGGGGGTTGTGGGGGGCCAGGGCGTCGGCAAACACGGCCGCGAGGCAGACCAGCACCAGGATGACGACCCCGAAGCTGGCCAGCCGGTTGGCCAGCAGGCTTGTTACCAGCCGGCTCCGGGTCCGGCGCCGGGCGGCCGCACCCAGCTCCCGGCCCAGGGCCGGAACCCCAACGACGGTTTCGGGCCTCAGCCTCCCGTCCATCAACGGTACCTAACCCGGGGGTCCAGGTAGCCGTAAAGCAGGTCAACAATGAGGTTTATCAGCACGAAGGAGACGGAAAGGACGGTGACCGTTCCCACGACCACCGGGAAGTCCTTCTGGCCGATGGCCTTGATTACCAGGCTTCCGACCCCGGGCCAGGCGAAGACCGTCTCGGTGATTACCGCCCCGCCCAGGAGGGTGCCGAACTCCAGGCCGACGACGGTAACCACGGGGATGAGGGCGTTTTTAAGGGCGTGGTGCCAGATGACCACCCGCTCGGCCAGCCCCTTGGCCCGGGCCGTCCGGACGTAGTCCTGGCCGAGGACTTCCAGCAGGGTGGAACGGACCAGGCGGGCGTTGCGGGCCACCGAAAAGGTCCCCAGGGTTACGGCCGGCAGGACCAGGTGGCGCAGTTCGTCGAGGGGTTCACCCCGGCCCCGTCCCCCGATGGGGAACCAGCCTAAAAGGCCGCCGAAGACGAAGAGCAGGATTATCCCGAGGAAAAAGACCGGGGCCGACTGGCCCACCAGGGCAAAGGCCATGGCCAGGTTGTCGACGGCCGAATTGCGGCGGGTGGCCGAAATCACCCCGAGGGGGAGGGCCAGGGCGAGGGCGATGAACATGGCCGCAAAGGTAAGCTCCAGGGTGGCCGGGTAGCGCTCTAGGATGATGTTAAAGACCGATTGGCCCTGGCGCAGGGAGACCCCAAAGTCGCCCCGGGCCGCCCGGCTTACGAACTGAAGATACTGAACGTACCAGGGCTGGTCGAAACCGAGTTCCCGGCGAAGCCGCTCCACCTCCTCCCGGCTGGCGTCGGTGCCCACCATCAGAAACGTAGGGTCGCCCGTCTGAAAAAGGATAAAGTAAACCAGGGCGGTTACCCCCAGGAGCACTGGGACGGTCTGGAGCAGCCGCCGGACGATGTAGACGCCCACCGGCTTAAGCCCTCAAGCGGGCCTCGTGCAGGAGGATCCGCTCATCCGGCCGGCACTCCCACTCCAGCCGGCTGCTCACCCCGTAGGTGTCCACCTGCTGCCAGACGTAAATCCACGGCGGGTCGTCGTAGGCGATTTCCCAGAGCCGGTTGATGAGCTCTTGCCGCTTGGCCCGGTCCAGGGTCCGGCGGAGCTCGTCGTAAAGGCGGATAAAGTCCTGGTTGACCCAGTAGGTCGAGTTCAAGGAGAAATCCGGGTGGATGTAGTTAAACTCCGCCTGGGCGTTGAAGGGCGAGCCGAGGCCCAGGAAGAAGAGGTCGTCCGGCTGGCGCTTGGCCAGCATGTCCCCGGCGTAGAGGGCCCATTCCAGGACCTTAAGCTCCACCTGAAGGCCGACCCGCTGGAGGTCCTGGGCGATGGCCTGGGCGATCTCCTTATCTTTGATATACCTGCCGTTGGGCGAGTCCATAACGACCTTAAAGCCCTCGGGCACCCCGGCCTCCTTAAGGAGCTGGCGGGCCTTATCGGGGTCGTAGGGGTAAGGTTTGGCGTTGGGGGGCTGCTCGCTCGGGCGGGTGACGATGGTCCGGGTCCGCTCCCCAATGCCGCCCAGGATGGCCCGGTTGATGGCGTCGAAGTTGACGGCGTAGTTAAGGGCCTGGCGGACCCGCTTATCCGAAAGGTACGGCCGGTCGCACCGGATGCCGACAAAGATATTGCGGCCGCCCTTGATGCGGCAGATGCGGGCGTTGCCGCTCCGCTCCACGTTGGCCATCTGGTCCGGGGCGACGTTGACGATGATGTCGGCCTCGCCCCGCTGGAGGGCCAGAATCCGGGTGGAAAGCTCGGGTACCGGCCGCCAGATGAGCCGCTGGATCTGGGGCTTCGGACCCCAGTAGTCGGGGTTGGCTTCCATCACCAGCCGCTGGTCCTTAACCCACTCCACGAACCTGTACGGTCCCGAGCCCACCGGCCGGGCCGCAACCTTTGCCAGGTTTTCGGCCGACTCGTCGGCGTAGACGCTGGGGGGCATGATCTCGTAACTGGTAAGCTCGTCCAGGATAGTGGCCGCCGGGGCGGTGGTCTTTATCCGGAAGGCATACTCGTCGACGACCTCGACCTTTTCGAAGTTGATGAGGCGGCGGAGGGCGGGGACGATGGGCCTGCCCCCCACCCGCTCCTTGGTGTGGCGCTCGATGCTGAACTTGGCCGCCTCGGCATTGACCGGGGTGCCGTCGTGGAATTTGGCCCCCCGGACCAGCTTAAACTCCCAGGTCAGGTCGTCGACGTTCCGCCACTCGCTGATAATCCACGGCTTCGGCTCCAGGGTTTTCGGGTCCCGCCATAGGAACATGTCGAAAATGTGGGCGTTGATGTTGAACTCGGGGACGGAGTTGCGAAAGTCCGGGTCGAGGGTGTTGGCATCAACGCCCTGGAGAATGGTCACCTCCCCCCGGGGGCCGCTGGGGGTTGGGGCCGCAGGGGCCGAGGGCGCCTGGGCGGGCGCACAGGCGGCCGCCACCGACGCCACGGCCGAACCCCCGACCAGACCGAGAAACTCGCGCCGGGAAAACTTGCCCATCTGCTCCCTCCTGGTTTGCTCCGGGCTCTTTTCAGACCAGGATTTTAACATACACCGTCAACGCAGGAAAGGAATATACCGCACGACGGCCCACACGCTCAGGGCGGCCAGGAGGGCCGGCAGAACCCACCAGCCCCGAAGCTCCGGGGCCAGGGCCCGGCGGAAGCCGGCGGCCAGGCCCACCGCCCAGACGGCCAGGGCCGGAAAGAGGTACCGGCCCTGGGGCTGGTAAAACTGCAGGTTATAGGCCGCAAACTGGGCCGCCACCAGGGCCGCGGCCAGGCCCAGCCAGACCACCGCCGGGGCCGGGCGGGCAAAACCGGAGTCCCGGGCCAGCAAGACCAGGCCGGCGAGGCTGAGAAAAGTGACGGCCCCCAGGAGGCCGTAAACCCAATCCTCGGCCGGCACCCCCATCCACCCGAGCTGGAGCCAGAAGCTCCGGAAGGCAGTCAGCGACCACTCCAGCAAAAGCCTGGCCGATAGGGGCCCGGTCCGGGGCTGGCCGGCGACCACCTGGTCGTGGCGGCCCAGGCCGAAGACATCGAGGCCCCCGTAGACGGCCGCATTCCGGAGAAACCACCAGCTCCCCACAAGCAGGGCGAGGCCGGCCACCAGGGCGAAGGCCTTAAGGCGGCCCGGGCCGCCGGCCTTAGGCCCCGGGACCAGGGGAAGCAGGACGGCCAGGCCCACCAGGGGGTAGACGGTGGCCTTGGTGAGCAGGCCAAGGCCGGCCAGGAGGCCGCCGGTCAGCGCCCAGCCCCAGGTTCGCCTTTCCGTCAGACCAACCAGGCCCCAGGCCAGCAGGCCCGAGGCCACCGCCTCGGCCAGGGCGTCGTTGTTCACCGAGGCCAGGACGGCCAGGTTCTGGGGAATGGCGGCCGCAACCCCCGCCGCCCCCAGGGCGGCCCGGGGCTCGGCCGGGAAAAGCCGCCGGCCCACCAGGTAAACCCCAACCACGGCCAGGGCCCCAACGGCCAGGCTTCCAAGCCGCAGGACCGGCAGGCTGCCGCCGGCGGCCAGGTAAATCGGGGCAAGCAAAAGATAATAAAGGGGCGGCTGGTGGAACTCGTAGCGGATAGGGCTGATATCGGCCCCGGGCGGAAAACGGTTGGCCTTAAGAAAATCCAGGTAGGGTGCGTTCCAATCCCCGGGCTTGAGCTCGGGCAGGCCCCGGCCCTCGGCCAGGTGCCGAACGTAGTTATAATGGGCCGGCTCGTCGGGGGCCTGCCAGGGGGGCGTCTGCCAGGCGAAAAGGAAGCCCAGGCCGAAGTATAAGGCTAAGATGAGGCCCAGCCGGGGGTCAATGCGGCGGAAGGCCATCGTAGCGGCCGCAGAGGGCATTTAGGCGGACCCGCACCATCTCCCGGAGCATCCGCCAGGTATCCCGCAGGGGCTTAACCTTGCTTCCGGGCATGTAATACCAGTTAATGGGCACCTCCTTCACCGGGTAGCCCAGCCGCCGGGCGATGAAAAGCACCTCCACGTCGAAGCCGAAGCCCCCGAGGGTCTGGCGGCCGAAAAGCTCGGCGGCGGCCTCGGCCCGGAAACCTTTAAACCCGCACTGGGTGTCCTCGATGCCGGGCAGGACTAAAAGCTGGATCAGCCGGTTGTAAACCCGTCCCATCAGGTGGCGGTGGGCCGGCTCGCCGTACCGCCGGGCCCCGGGGGCCTCCCGGGAACCGATGACCACCGGCACCCCGGCCTCCAGCAGGGGAATGAATTTATCAAACTCCTCCACCGGCATGGAGAGGTCGGCGTCGCACATCAGCCGAAAGCGCCCCCGGGCCGCCAGCATCCCGGCCCGGACGGCCGCCCCCTTCCCGGCGTGGGGCCGGCGGATGAGGCGCACGGCGGGCCCGGCCTCCCGGGCGAATTCGACCACCAGGTCCGCCGTCCGGTCGGTGCTGCCGTCGTCCACCACGACGATTTCGTGGGGGCGGCCCAGCCCGGCCAGGTACTTGGCCACCCGGGCCAGGGTCTCCAGGATGCGGCCGGCCTCGTTGTAGGCCGGGATGACCACCGAGACTTCCACGTCTGACCGGTAAGGGGAGCGGGCGAAGTCGGCCCGGGGCCGGCCGAGGGCGGCCCGGAACTTTTCGGCCTTTCCGGCCCCGGCCTGGGTCTGCCGCCGGGCCCGGAGCAGGGCCGGCAGGCCGAGCCAGCCGGCGATGAGCCCCCGCAGTTTGGCCCGGGCCGCCGCCTCCCGGATGTGGGCGAGGCCTTCCAGGATGAGGCCGAGCTGATAGGCGGCGATTTGGGGCCAGTGGGCGGCCAGAAGGGGCCCCGGAAAGTTTTTGATGATAAGCCTGGGCAGGTTTCGGCCGAAGAGGTAAGCGGCCAGGGGGCCGCCGCCGGTGGCGCTCAGCCGGTGGTAGACCCGGGCCGACGGCACGTAGACGCACCCGTAGCCTTTAAGCCTGGCCCGGCAGGCCAGGTCCACATCCTCCAGGTAAGAATGATAAGCCTCATCCAGGAGGCCCACTTCGGCGAAGAGGGACCGCCGATAGAGGGCGGCCGCCCCGCAGGCCGAAAAGACCTCTTCCACCCCGTCAAACTGGCCCCAATCCCGCTGCCAGACCCCCCGGTTTCCCGGCCGGCCGGAGGCCTCAAGGAAGTCCCCGGCCGAGTGGAGGACATCCCGCCGGTGGTAAAGCAAAATTTTCGAGGCGGCGATGGCCACGTCGGGTCGGCCGTCCAGGGCCGAAACCAGGGCTTCCAGCCAGCCGGGTTCGGGCTCGGTATCGTTGTTGAGCAGGGCCACGTATTCCGAGGCGGTCGCCAGGATGCCCCGGTTCACCGCCCCGGCAAAGCCCAGGTTGTGGGGGAGCCCGACCACCTTAACCTCGGGAAACCGGGTGCGGATGAGGCCCACGCTCCCGTCGGCGGAGCCGTTATCTACTACGACCGCAATGAAGTCTTTAAACGTCTGGCGGCGCAGGCCCTCCAGGCAGGCGGGGAGGAGGGCGGCGCCGTTGTAGTTAGGGATGATGACGGCTACTCTGGCCATGCCAGCCGCACGTATTCGGCCAGGGCCTCTTCCCAAGGCCTGAACTTGATGCCGATGGCCCGGCCCGCCAGGTTGGCCAGGGCCGAGTATGGGGGCGGGGTCGAGGCCCGCCGGTACTCCGCCAGCCGGATCCCCCGGACCGGGACATCCGGGCGGCCGCACAGCTCCAGGGCCTTTACGGCCAGCTCGTAGCGGGAGGCCTGGCCTGAATTGACAAAATGGTAGATGCCGTATAGGCCGGTTTCGAGGAGCCTGGCGATGGCGGCGGCCAGGTCCTCCACGTAGGTGGGGGAGCCCACCTCATCGGTGACCACTTCGAGGCGGCGGGCGGTACCGGCCCGCTTAAGAATCTTGGTTATAAAATTTTCCCGGTCGCAGCCGAAAAGCCAGGCCGTTCGGACGATGTAAAACCGGTCGAGCATGGTCTGGACGACCTGCTCCCCGGCCAGCTTCGAGCGGCCGTAAGGGTTTATGGGGTTGGGTGGGTCGTATTCGTAGTAGGGGCGGGTCGAGTGACCGTCGAAGACTTCATTAGTAGAAATATACACGATGGGACAGCCTGCCTGCTGGCAGCCCAGAACCACGTTGCGGGTGCCGAGGGCGTTTACCAGGTAGGCCCGTTCCGGGTCCCGGGCGCACCCGTCCACGTCCGTCCAGGCGGCGCAGTGGATGACGACATCCGGACCCAGCCGGGCGATCCTCGCCCCGGCCTCGGGGCGAGTCACGTCCAGCTCCCGCCGGCCCAGGGCAAACACTTGGTGGTTCGGGGCCAGCTTCCGGGTGAGGGCCCGGCCGAGCTGGCCGGTGCCGCCGGTGATAACAACCCGCATCGGTCCACCCATCAAGAATACCCGCCGTCGACCGAAACCCGGCAATCCTAACCCGTCGGGAGGAGTTGCGTCAAGCCGCCGGTGGTATGATTAACGGGCATGTCTTGGCGGGAACTGGAGCCCGACCACCCCCTGGGGGCGCTGGCCGACGCCCCCCTGGGAGAATACCGGCTTAAGGTCCTGGGCGGGCCCCAGACCCGGACCGGCGCCCAGACCTTCGGCCTGCGTCTGAGGCGGCCCGATGGCCTGGAGACCCCGGAGCCTTTTCTCATCGGGGTCTTCCGCCGGGGCCGGCGGCCGGCCGAAACCTGGGTCGAGGTGGACTGGGTGGACTTCAAGCCGGTCCTTACCGGGCCCGAAGGCCGACGGGTTGTCGTGGACCTGGAGGCCGAGGGCCTCCTCGAAGGCCTTTTCGGCCGCCTGGCCCAGACCCTGCCCCCCGGCGGGTCCCTGATGGTCGAATACGCCAACCCCCGCTGGCAGGAGACGGCCCGGGCCCTGGGCCTGGGGGTTCCGCCGGCGGCCACCGAGCTGGGGCTTTTGCTGGTGCGGGCCGGCTGTTTTGGGGGCTTTAAGGACTGGTACTTCGCCGAGGGCGGGTGGGAAGGCCCCAGAAAACTTCAGGCTTTCCGGCCCGACCCGGCCCGGGCGGCCGAGCGGGTCCGGCGGCTCATCGAGGAGCTAGAAAAGTTCGTCCCCCGGTCGGAGGTGACGGGGGTGGGCCGCTGGGCCCGGGAGGCCCTTAACTACTTAAAGGGGCTGGTCGAAGCAGAGATTAAAGGGTCTCCGGGTCGGCCACCCGGGCCGCCCTGATGGCCTCGACCACCTCGGCTGCAATCTCGGCCGCCAGGCCGACGTAGCTGGCCGGGTCAAGAAGCCTTTCCAGCTCGGCTTCGGTAAAGAGACCCCCCAGGGCGGGCTCGGCCAGAAGCTCGGCTTTGAGAGAACTATTCTTTTCGTAGGCCCGCATCGCCGCCCGGTAAACCAGTTCGTGGGCCGTCTGCCGGCCCAGTTTCTCGGCCGCCCTAAGCATGGCCGCCTCGGAAAGAAGCAGGTCTCCGAGGGCCCTTAGATTCCTGGCCATCCGGTCGGGCCGGACGGTAAGGCCGGAAAGGAGCTGTTTTGCCCGGAAGAGGGCAGCCCCCATCAGGAGGCAATTTTCCACCAGGGTAAGCCTCTCGGCCCACCAGGCGGCGGCATCCCGCTCGTGCTCAGGGGCGGCCGCGGCCAGGGCCTGGGCGGCGTTGTGGCGGATTTTGTCGACGACGGCCTTTAGGTTTTCGGCCAGGGCCGGGTTTCGCTTATGGGGCATGGTGCTGCTGCCCACCTGGCCCGGAGTGAAGGGCGCTTCGACCTCGTCGATTTCGGTCTTCTGAAGCTGGTAGACCTCGTTGCCGACCTTGTAAAGGGTTGCACCGATGAGGCCCAGCAGGCAGTTGACTTCGGCAAACCGGTCCCGGGCCGAATGCCAGCAGACCAGGGGCTCCCCCAGGCCGAGCTTTAAAAGCATCCGGCGCCGGACTTCGGGACCAGCCGGCCCGAAGGAGGCGAAGGTCCCCACGGCGCCCCCGAGCTGGCCCACCAGCACCCGGGGGGCGGCCGCCTTGAGCCGCTCGACGTGGCGGCGCACCTCGTCGGCCCAGACGGCGAATTTATAACCCAGGGTTAGGGGCAGGGCCTGCTGGCCGTGGGTCCTCCCGGCCATGGGCGTCCGGGCGTAGGCCTCGGCCAGCCGGATAAGCTCGGCTTCAACCTCCCGGAGGTCCCGGTAAAAGACCTTAAGGGCGTCCCTAAGCTGGAGGACGGTGGCCGTATCGACGATGTCCTGGGTGGTGGCCCCCCAGTGGACGAATTCCCCGGCGCCGCCCCCGCAGGCCCGGGCCAGGGCGTGGACCACCGGCATGATCTGGTGGCGGGTTCGGTCGAACTCGGCCCGGATGGCCCCCAGGTCCACGTTTTCCAGCCGGGCCTTTCGGCGGATTTCGGCCGCGGCCCAGGCCGGAATCAGGCCGAGCTCGGCCTCGGCTTCGGCCAGGGCCGCCTCCACCTCCAGAACCCGCCGGACGTAGGCCCGGTCGTCGAAGATGGCCCTGACCTCGGCGGTAGAAAAAAGGTCGCCCCAGAGAACCGAATCGATAAAATAGGCCGGCATCGGCTCCTCCCAACTTTCGCCTTCGGCCGACCCGGGCCTTTCTACCAGCGCACGGCGGTGCGCCCCTACCCGGAAGCGCCGGGCCGACCCCGGACAAGTATACTTTAGTAGTCTACCGGCCTTCGGAGGAGTTCCCATCGCCCGGCTGATCCTGGTCCGCCACGGCCAGACTGACTGGAATCTTGAGGGGCGCATTCAGGGGAAGACGGACGTTCCCCTGAGCGAGGCCGGTCGGCGGCAGGCCGCCGCGGTCGCCAGGCTGCTGGCCGCCGAACCGGTGGCCGCCGTCTATTCCAGCCCCCTGCGGCGGGCGGCCGAAACCGCCCAGGTCGTCGCCCGGCCCCACGGCCTTCCCGTCTGCCTGGTGTCCGAGCTTCGGGAGCTGGACCAGGGGGAGCTGGAGGGCTTAAGGGTTGAGGAGGTGCGGGCCGGCTACCGGGAGTTCTGGGCGGCCTGGTCGGAGGACGCCGGGGGAGTCCGGATGCCCGGGGGCGAAACCATCGCCGAGCTGGCTGACCGGGCCTGGGGGGCAATTAGCGAAATCGTCGGGCGGCACCGGGGCGAAACGGTCGTGGCCGTCACCCACGGGTTTGCCCTCCTGGCCGTGGTGGTCCGGGCCCTCGACTTAGACCTGGGCTACGTCCGGCGGTTTCGGGTCGAGTGTGGCGGGGTTTGCCGGCTCGATTTTGGCCGCCGACCCCCGGTTTTGCTGAGTTTTAACGAGACGGCCCACCTTCAGGCCCTGGGGCCGGAACCCAACTTGGCCCCGTAACAGCGCCGAAGGCCCTCGGCCAGGCCGGGCACCGTTTCGTAGTGGGCGACCTCCTCGGGCCGGACCCACCGGGCCTCGGTGTGCTCCCAGTCAATCCGGACCAGGGCGGGGTCTTGGACCTCGAACATAAAGAGGTGGACCCGCCAGCGGCGGCCCAGGTCCGGGTCGTAAAGGTCGAGGACGCCGCAGTCGGCCACCAGCCGAACCTGGTCCCGCCCCAGGCCGACCTCTTCGGCCAGCTCGGTGTAAGCCTGCTCCAAAGGGTCGGCCGCTTCCAGGTAGCCGCTCACCCCGGCCCACCGGCCCTGGTAGGTGCTCACCCGGCCGCTCCGACGCAAAAGGAGCACCCGGTCCCCCTCGGGGCCCCGGTGGACGAGGAAGCAGGTGACCACCTCGTAGACCCGCCCGGCCACGGGGTTCACCCCCCGGCCATGGAGGGGATGATGGTCACCTCGTCGCCGGGATTAAGGGGGGTATCGAGGCCGGCCAGGAAGCGGATATCCTCCCCGTTTACGAAGATATTGACAAACCTCCGGACGGCCCCGGAATCCTCGCAGATGCGGGCTTTAAAGCCCGGGAAGCGGGCCTCGAGCTCTTCGATGCACTGACGTAACGTCCGGGCCGGGATTTTAACTTCGGCCTGCCCCCCACTCAGGGTTCGGAGGGGGGTTGGGATGCGAACGGTGACCATGCCTGGCCTCCCTCCGGAAAGTTAGGCTTATTTTCTCACCGACCCGGCCGGCAGGGACCGGCCGAAGGCGGCTTCGAAGGCGGCCACGGTGGGCTCGATGGCATCGGGAAGGGTAAGGGTGCCGGCGACCGCCTCCTGGGTTTTGAGGCCGTTGCCGGTGATGAAGGCGACCACCACCTCGTCCGGCCGGAAGGCCCCGGCCTCGGCCAGCCGCTTGAGGGCGGCGATGGTTACCCCGCCCGCCGTCTCGGTGAAAATGCCCTCGGTTTCGGCCAGGAGCCGGATGCCGGCGACCACCTCTTCGTCGGGCACCCCCAGGGCGGCCCCGCCGGTCTCATAAACCAGCTTGAGGACGTAATAGCCGTCGGCGGGGTCCCCGATGGCCAGGGATTTGGCGATGGTGTTAGGCTTAACCGGGCGGATTTCAAGGCTTCGGCGGGCAAAGGCTTCGGCCACCGGACCGCTTCCGGCCGCCTGGGCGGCGTACATCCGGACGGTCCGGGGTTCGATCAGCCCGATGGCCGCCAGCTCGGCCAGGCCCTTGGCCACCTTGGTAAAGAGGGCCCCTGAGGCGACGGGCACGATGCAGGCATCGGGGGCTCGCCAGCCGAGCTGTTCGGCCACCTCGAAGCCGAGGGTCTTGCTCCCTTCGGTGTAGTAGGGCCGCAGGTTGATATTTACAAAGGCCCAGCCGTGGCGGTCGGCCAGCTCGGTGCAGAGGCGGTTAACCTGGTCGTATGAGCCCCGGACGGGCACAAGGGTTGGGCCGTACACGGCCATGTTGACAACCTTGCCCGCCTCCAGGTCGGCCGGGATGAAGACGAAGCAGTTAAGGCCGGCCTTGGCGGCGTGGGCGGCGACGCTGGCGGCCAGATTGCCGGTGGAGGCGCAGGCGAGGGTGTCGAACCCGAACTCGAGGGCCTTGGTGGCTGCCACCGCCACCGGCCGGTCCTTGAAGGAATAAGTGGGGTTTACGGCGTCGTTCTTGATGTAGAGATTCTCAAGGCCCAGCTTGCGGCCGAGGTTTTCGGCCCTGATAAGGGGCGTAAAGCCGGCCTGCAGGTCCACGACGGGGCCGTCGGAGACGGGCAGGAGGTCCCGGTAGCGCCAGAGGGAGTAGGGTCCGCTGGCGATGCGGGCCTGGGTCAGGACGGCCCGGAGGGCCTCAAGGTCGTAGGTTACTTCGAGGGGTCCGAAACACTCGGCACAGACGTAGCGGGCATCGAGGGGGTACTCGGTCCCGCATTCCCGACAGCGCAGGCTTCGGGCAAAACCCATCTTGACAACCTCCTTTCCAGGATGCGGCTATGCGCCCCCACGGGCCGGCATCCTGCGGCGGATACAGCCTGGGCTGCACCGGCCGCCGGCCTTAAACTGGCGGCTATGGCTTGCGTTGACGGCTTGGGAACTTTGAGGAACCGAGAACCGCTCAGAAAATTCTGTGCGGAGCCGGGCCTCTCATCTCGTCCAAGCCCTTAAGGGCTTGGACCGGAGTTGGCACCTTTTCCGGGCATCCTGAGCCCGCCTTCAGGGCAGTGGGCCTTTGCCCTGAAGGCCAAGCCCGGACCCCGGACGGTTGCCGGGCTTCATCGGGCCGTCTC
>DAOUCL010000197.1:0-6739 GCA_034432015.1 Dehalococcoidia bacterium | reverse complement strand
GGCCGCGGCCTGGAGGGTGAGGCACTCGGCGGCCGCCGAGGACGTGTCCATGAAATAGGGGCCGGGGTCGGGCGGTGGGGCCTCGGCCGGCCCAAGCACCCCAACGATCGGTTTGGTGCCGGTCTTCTCGATGTTGCCCAGCGCCTTCTCTTCAATGGTCGAGAGGCCCCCAGCGATGTTGCCCTGGGTCGGCTGGGAACCGAGCAGGTCGACCCCCTGCCGCTCGATCTCGTCGACGTAGTGCCGGTAGACCCGCAGGAACTTCTCCCGGAGCTCGGGGGTTGCCATCCGGTCGGCGATAAGGTGCTCGCCGCCCGTCAGCTCCGACGTCTCCCCGAAGATCACCCGGGCGCCCATCTCAACAAGCCGGTCGACGACCCAGCCCACCGTCGGACACGAACCCAGGCCGGTCGTGGTGTCGGATTCGCCGCACTTGATGGCCACCAGCAGGTCCGAAACCGAAATCGGCTCCCGCCGGAGCTCTGAGGCCCACTGAACAAATTCCTTGGCCTGGCGGGCCGCCCGGGCGATGGTGTCCAGGTCGCCGTGGCCCTCAATGGCGAACCAGGCCACGGGCTTCCCCGTACAGGCGATGCCGTCGGCCACCTTCCGGGCCCAGTTCGGCTCGATGCAGATGACCACGGCCGCCGCCACGTTGGGGTTTGCCCCGGTGCCGATGAGGGTCCGGAAGGTCAACTCCAGGTCGGCGCCGTACTGGAGCCGGCCGTAGTGGTGGGGCAGGGGAATAGTGCCGGGGATGAGCCGGGCCACCCCCTCGGCGGCTGTATTAGAAATATCGTCGACGGGCAGGATAACCACGTGGTTGCGGATGCCGACCTGATTGTCAGGACGCCGGTAGCCGAAAAGTTCGACGCTCATGACCTGGCCCACCTCAAGCTCTTGAGATTGTGGGTGTGGACGTAGTCGCCCACCGCCAGGCCGTTTGGAGCCTGGCCGATGGGAACCCCGTACTCGAGGACGATTCCCCCCGGCTCCACGGGCTGAATGGCGATTTTGTGGCCGAAGGGGACCGGATGGTTGGCCCGGACCTGGATGGTCGTCCCGTCATCCATGAAGACCCCGGTCGCGACCTCACCGGCGGCAATATCCGCCACCGCCACCCCCACGTGGTCGCCCTTTTTGTGAACCAGGAACTTGTGCTGCATCAACCCTCCTTATTGGGGAAGATTCGGCCGCTAAAGTCGATGAGCTCGGCGATGCGCCGTCCGGCCGCCCGGATGTGGTCCTCCATGGCCCGCCGGGCACCCGCCGGGTCTCGGGCGCGCAGGGCGGCCACGACACGATCCGCAGGTGCTCGGCGTGGGAGGCCCGGAGGTGGTCGCCGATGTTGCGGTGGGACTAGCCGAGGATGAAGTCGCCGTGGACCCGGAGCATCTTCAGGTTGCGTTGCAGGACCCGGTTCCCGGCGGCCTCGGCAACTGACCGGTGCAGGAAATCGTCGGCCTGGGCGTAGACCTCATAGCGGCCGTCGGCCAGGGCCGCCGTAGCCTCGTCAAGAACCTGCTGGAGGCGGCGCAGGAGCCGCTCATCCGTGCGGCTTGCGGCCAGCTCGGCGGCAAGCCCCTCCAGGGCGGCCCGAACCGCAAACGTATCCAGGACGTACTCCGGGGTGAGGTCAATAACCTGGAGCCGGCCGTTTGGACCGGCGACAATGAGGCCCTCTTGAATGAGGCGGGCAAGGGCTTCTCGAACCGGGGTCGGACTGGTGCCGAGTTCGGCGGCGAGCCGGTCAAGAACGATGCGCTGGCCGGGGGCAAGCCGGCCGCTGACCAGATCCTGACAGATGGCTTCGTAAACCTGCTGAACCAGGGTGGGGCCGCGCCGGACGCGCGAACCAACTGCCCCTAGCTTATCGCCATATATCATATATCCTATGCCCCTGTTTTTATAACCGCCCCCCGGCCGGCGTGTCAACCGGCTAGACTTCCGGCCAAGCCTTCCCGGTCTGCGGCCCCGTTCGGCAGGGTCAGGGTCGGCTCAGATGCTGGACAAACCAATCCGGGGCCGCACCTGCGGCTCGGTCGAAGTCGGTGGTGTAAGCGTCGAAGTGGCCGCCGGGCAAAAGAACGAGCTTTTTGGGCTCCAGTGCCTGATTGTAAGCCTCCAGGGCCAGGTCCGTTGGGGTGAGCACGTCGTTGGCCGCCACCATCATAAGCATGGGCGTGGGTGCAATATTAAACTCAATGTCCCGCCGCGTTACGTACCCCCTCTTAGAGCGTTAGGGTAGGCAAAGCCCCGGCCAGGTAGAGGGCCAGGGCATACCAGAAGACCACCCCGAGGCCGAAGAACTGGGCCAAAAGGCCGAGCACCAGCGGGGAGATGGCCGCAAAAAGGGCGTGCCCGATCATGCTCCCCTCCAGCCGGAGGCCGTCGGCGATATCCATCGCCGCCGCCTGCAGGATCGGGTTGGCCGCATAAAGGATTGACCCCATTAGCCCCACCAGGACCGTAAGGCCGATCCCCTGGCCGACCAGCCCCATAGCCCCCGCCACCAGGGCCGACGCCCCCATCACCCCCAAAACCACCTTCTTCCGACCGGCCCGGTCGGAAAGACCCCCGAGGAGCGGCCCCGAAACGATCCCCAGGCCCGTCAGGAGGGAAACGTGAAACCCCACGGTGGCCAGGTCCAGCTAGAGGGGCAGAAATGCCAGCAGGGCGTTATCGGCCATGCCCCGAAGGCCGGCCACCACCATAAGGCGGGGCAGGGACCCGGCCCGGAAGAGCCGGGCCAGGGACTTCAGCACCGTCCGGAACCCGAGCGAGGCCGCCCCCGGCCCCCCATCGGACGCCCCCGCGGCTGACCGGAGGACCATCCCCAGACCTACCGCCACGAGGCCCGCCGGCAGCAGGGAAGCTTGCAGGACCGTCCGCCAGTCGGTGAGCCGCAGGAGCACCCCCACCAGCACCGGGCCGACGGTGTCCCCGATGCTACCGCTGGCCCGGTGCAGGGCGATAAGCAGGCCCCGGCGGCCCGGAAACCGCTGGGCGAGGATGCTCAGGGCCGGCGGGTGCCAGAGGGACCCGGCCCCCGTGGCCAGGCCGAAAGCCAGAACCAAAAAAACATACGACGGGGCGACAGCCGCCCCAAAATACCCCACCCCCATCAGCCCCAGGGCCAGGGCAAGTATGGCCCCCCGATACTGCTGGAGCCGGTCGACCAGAAGGCCGCCCCCCATGCCGGTGACGCCGCCGGTAAGCCGTCGGACGCTGTCGATGAGGCCGGCCTCCAGCGGCCCAAGGCCCAGGCCAGAATAGACGGCGGGTAGGATGACCAGAAAGCCCTGACCGTAGGTGTGCTGGACGGCGTGGCTGCCGATGATGCTCAGAGACACGAGCCGGTCGGCACCGGTCCTGGGAGCGGCAATGGTTGCGGTCGTCTGGTGGTGCGCCACCTGGGTCCCTCCGGCGTTCTTGACTGCTATATAATAGTCCGGTCAGTCCCCTTTCGCAAAGACAGGTTTGGAGGCCTGGAGCATGGTCACCGTCCCCGGTAGCCTTATCGGTGCCCCCATCAAGCGGGTTGAGGACCCCAGGTTTATCACCGGCGCGGCCCGGTACTTGGCCGACATCCGCCTTCCCGGCACCCTTTACGTCGCCTTCCTTCGGAGTCCGTACGCCAGCGGGCGCATCCGCCGGCTGGATGCCTCCCGGGCCCGGAGTTTACCGGGGGTTGCGGCGGTTTTAACCGGCGAAGACGTGGCCGGGCTGGCGGAGATGCCCGTCAACCGGGTGGTGGAGGGAATGCGGGTCCCGCCCCACCCCCTCCTCGTCCGGGATCGGATTCGGGCGGTCGGTGAGCCGGTGGCGGCGGTGGTGGCCGAGAACCCGGCCCTAGCCCGGGACGCCCTTGAACTCATCGAAGTAGAGTATGAGCCCGGGCCGGCCGTCGTCGACCCGGAAACGGCCCTAAAACCGGGCGCGCCCCTGGTCCACCCGGAGTTCGGTACGAATATTGCCTATACCTTCGGCCGGGAAGGCGGGGACGTAGAGGGGGCCTTCGCCCGGGCCGACCGGCTAGTCCGCCTGAAAATCGCCCACTCCCGGGTCGCGGCCGTGGCCATGGAGCCCCGGGGAGCCGTGGCCGCCTACGACCCGGCCGCCGGTGAACTTACCGTCTGGGTCTCCACCCAGTCGGTCTACAACGTCCGCAACGCCCTGGCGGCCGTCCTAGGCATTCCGGACCACCGGGTCCGGGTTATCGCCCCGGATGTGGGGGGCGGGTTCGGGTCTAAAGGCTGCGCCTACCGGGAGGAGGTGCTCACCGCCCACCTGGCCCGAATGCTGGGCCGGCCGGTCCGGTGGGTAGCGACCCGAAGTGAAGATTTCTTAAGCACCATGCAGGCCCGGGAAGAGGTGGACTACGTCGAGGCGGCCGTCGCCGCCGACGGCCGGGTCCTGGGCCTTAAAGTCGAGAGCATCTACAACCTGGGGGCCTTCCTCCAACTGAGCACGGCCATGCCGCCCTTGCGGACCCCGGTCTACTGCGTCGGCGCCTACGATATCCCCAACGTCCGGAGTCGGACAACGGCCGTCTTTACGAATACGGTTCCCACCGGGCCTTACCGGGGGGCCGGCCGGCCCGAGGCCGCCTTCATCGCCGAGCGGCTGATGGACGCGGTGGCCCGGGAGCTGGGGCTCGACCCGGCCGAGGTCCGCCGCCGAAATTTTATCCGGCCCGAGCACTTTCCCTACCGGACGGCTACCGGGGTGGTTTACGACAGCGGCAACTATGGGGCCGCCCTGGACCGGGCCCTGGAGCTGGTAGGTTACAAAGAACTGCGCCGGGAGCAGGTCCGGGCCCGGGAGCGGGGCGAGTTTTTGGGCATCGGCCTGGCAACCTACGTGGAGCTTTCGGCACAGGGCTGGGAAAGCGGGGCCATTAGGGTCGAGCCGAGCGGCCGGGTAACCGTTCTAACCGGGGCGGTGCCCCACGGCCAGGGCCACGAGACCGCCTTGGCCCAGCTGGTGGCCGACCAGCTCGGGGTGTCCATTGAAAATATCAGGGTGCGCTACGGGGATACGGCGGCGGTGCCGGTGGGGATCGGAACCTTCGGCTCAAGGAGCGCGGCCCTGGCCGGCAGCGCTCTGGTGGTTGCGGCCGACCGGGTCAAACGAAAGGCCCTTCAGGTCGCCGCCCACCTCCTTGAGGCCGCCCCCGAGGACCTGGTCTACGAAGGGGGTAAGGTCTTCGTCCGGGGGGCGCCGGGCCGGGCGGTAACCCTTGAGCAGGTGGCCCGGGCCGCCTACAGCCGGTCCCCGGCCCCGGGCGTCGAGCCCGGCCTAGAGGCCACCGCCTACTTCCACGCGCCCCAGGAGAGCTATTCGTTCGGGGCTTACGTGGCGGTGGTCGAAGTCGACCCCGAAACGGGAGTCGTTCGGCTGAAGAAGATGGTGGCTGTCGACGACTGCGGCCGGGTGATAAACCCCCTGCTGGTCGAGGGTCAGATTCACGGGGGTTTGGCCCAGGGGATCGGCCAGGCCCTCCTGGAGAGGGTTGCCTACGACGAGGGCGGCCAGCTCCTCACCGGCGGCTTGATGGACTACGCCCTGCCCCGGGCCGACGACCTGCCGGCCTTTACCGTAGACAAGACCGAAACCCCCACCCCCAATAACCCCCTCGGGGTTAAAGGGGTGGGCGAGGCCGGAACCATCGGGGCACCCCCGGCCGTGGTCAACGCCGTGATCGACGCCCTGGCTCCCCTGGGCGTCCGCCACCTCGATATGCCCCTGACCCCCGAGAAGGTCCGACGGGCCGTCGAGGCTGCCCGGCAGGGCGTGTCGGCAAATTAAATAATGCTTAAAGCTTACCTGCGCTGGCTACTCCTCGGATTGTGGCTCTTGCTTGCCGCCGGGTCGCTGACTCTGGTCCGGCTGGCCCGGCCCGAAAGCGGCCCCGGGCCGACGGCCGCCGGCTTCGCCGGCCAGGTCCTCCGCTACCGGCTGGACCCGGAAAGGTTTGTTCTCCTTAAAGTCGAGCCCTTAAAGCCGGGACCCAATGAGTTCCTGGTAACCGTCCTGGACCGGAAGCTTCAGCCCGTGTTGGCCGAAGGCCTTTACCTGCGGCTTTGGCGGCTTGACCAGGAGGGCCCGCCGACAAACCTTCGGCTTGGCCCGGCCGATGGCCGGGCCCGCTGGGACCTGGAACCGGGCTGGTGGGCGGCCGAAGCTGGCCTGGCCGGCGGCCCAGCCCAGACCTTTTATTTTCTGCTGGGACCGGCCGCGTCGGGGGCTATACCCCCTGACCGGCAAGCCGCCGACCTTTTAGACCGGGCCGTCGGAAACTTCGGGCGGCTCACGGCCGTGCGCTGGGAAGAACAGCTCACCAGCGGCCTGCCCTACCCTACCGAGGCGGGCGCTTGGGCCTTGACCGAAGGGGAAGCCCAGGCCCCCGACCGGGTCCACATCCGGGTCAGCCTTGACGGGTCCGTCCGGGAGACCTACCAGGTTGGGGGCCGCCGGTGCGACCGGGAAGGCGACGGCCCCTGGCAGTGCGCCGAAGCGCCCCCGGTTAACCCCTTCGACCGGACCCCTTTCCGGGCGGCCGGCGGGGTCAGCCTGGGCCGGCGGGAGACCGTCGACGGGGAGCCGGCCCGGGTAGTCTTTTTTTACTATCCGGCCGCCGACGCCTGGTACGCCTGGTGGGTTGGGGAGGCAAGCGGCCTTCTACTCAGGGAAGCCATGCTGGCCCCCGGACACGTGATGGTTACCCGCTATTTTG
>DAOUCL010000196.1:0-5660 GCA_034432015.1 Dehalococcoidia bacterium | reverse complement strand
CCGCCTTCCGGGCGCTCCGGGAGGCCGGGGCCGACCGCCTCCTGGTGGTCAACCGCACCTTCAGCCGGGCCGCCGCCCTGGCGGCCGAACTGGGGGGCCGGGCCCTGGCCTGGGGCCGCCTGGCGGCCGGCCTGGAGGCGGCCGATATCGTGGTGACGTCCACCGGGGCGATGCGGCCGGTCATCCGGCCGCGGCTGGTCAGGGCCGTGCTGGGCCGGCGGCCGGGGCGGCCGCTGGTGTTCATCGACATCGCCGTGCCCCGGAATGTGGACCCGGCCGTTCGGGGCCTGCCGGGGGCGGTGGTCTACGACATCGACGACTTGGAGGGTCTCTGCGCCGCCAATCGCCGGGGCCGGGAGCAGGAGGTGGGCCGGGTCGAGGCCATCGTGGCCGAAGAGGTGGCCAGCTTCACCGAGTGGTGGCGGGGCCGGCAGATTCTACCTACCATCCTGGCCCTCCGCCGCCGGGCCGAGGCCGTCCGGGACGCGGAGGTCCGCCGGGCCCTCCGGCGGCTCGGTAGCCTCTCCGAGGCGGAGCAGGAGGTCATCCGGGCCATGGCCGATGCCATCGTCAACAAGCTCCTCCACGAGCCCCTGGCCCGGATGAAGGCCAGCGTCGACGCCGGCTACTACGCCGAGATGGTCCGCCAGGTCTTCGGCCTGGAGGAGGCCGGGGGGTCGGTTCCGGACCCGCTGCTTACAGCATCCGATTTCGGCCGGACCGATGAAGACTGAGCGGTCGGCGGCCCTCTTTGCCGAAGCCCAAAAGTACCTTCCGGGCGGGGTGAACAGCCCGGTCCGGGCCTTCCGGGCCGTGGGCGGCCAGCCCCGGTTTATCCGGCGGGGATTCGGCTCCCGGGTCGAGGACGTGGACGGCAACGTCTATATCGACTACGTCTGCTCCTGGGGCCCCCTTATTCTGGGCCACGCCCACCCGGCGGTGGTCGGGGCGGTGAAGGCGGCCGCCGAGGGCGGAACCAGCTTCGGGGCCCCCACCGAGGCCGAGGTGGAGCTGGCCCGGCTGGTGTGCGAGCTCGTGCCGTCGGTGGAGCTGGTGCGGTTTGTAAACTCGGGGACCGAGGCCACCATGTCGGCCATCCGGCTTGCCCGGGCCTACACCGGCCGGCCCAAAATCTTAAAGTTTGACGGCTGTTACCACGGCCACGTGGACAGCCTGCTGGTTAAGGCCGGGTCCGGGGTGCTCACCTTCGGCGTCCCCGACAGCGCCGGGGTCACCCCGGCCGCCGCCCAGGATACCCTTTCGGCCCCTTTTAACGATTTAAAGACCGTCGAGGAGGTCTTCGACCGGCACGGCCGGGAGATTGCGGCCGTCATCGTCGAGCCGGTGGCCGGGAACATGGGGGTAGTTCCCCCGAAGCCGGGCTTTCTGGAGGGCTTAAGGCGGCTTACGGCCGAGGCCGGGGCCCTGCTCGTCTTCGACGAGGTTATAACCGGCTTTCGGCTCGCCCCGGGCGGGGCCCAGGCCTACTACGGGGTCACCCCGGACCTCACCTGCCTGGGCAAAATCCTGGGCGGGGGGCTACCCGTGGGGGCCTACGGCGGCCGCCGGGAGGTTATGAGCCTGGTGGCCCCCCTGGGGCCCGTCTACCAGGCCGGAACCCTCTCGGGCAACCCGCTGGCCATGGCCGCCGGCCTGGCCACCCTCCGGGCCCTCCTGGAGCCGGGGGTTTACGGGCGGCTCGAAGGCGTCGCCGGGCGGCTGGGGGCGGGCCTGGAGGCTGCCTGCCGGGAGGCCGGCGTTCCGGCCCGGGTGAACCGGGTGGGGTCGATGCTTACCCTCTTCTTTACGGCCGAAGAGGTAACGGATTACGAGGCCGCCCGCCGGGCCGATACGGGTCGCTACGCCCGTTTCTTTCACGGTATGCTTGAACGGGGGGTATTCTTGCCCCCGTCGCAGTTCGAGGCGATGTTCGTCTCCCTGGCCCACACCGAAGCCGACGTCGACTTTACCGTTGAAGCGGCCCGGCAGGCCCTGAAAGAACTTACGGCCGCGGAGGGAAACTAGCTTCAGATGGGTGCGGAAAAGTTTGCCCCGGCCAAGGGGGGTATCCCGGTGGTCCGGACCCTGAGCGTAGCCGGGGTTATCGCCGCCTACCTGGTAAGCGTCGTCGGGGGGATCGTCCGGGTGACCGGTTCGGGCCTGGGTTGCCCCGACTGGCCCCTCTGTCACGGCTCGATAATCCCTCCCCTGGACCTGCCTACCTGGCTGGAGTATTCCCACCGGCTGGCCTCCACGGCCCTGGTGGTCATCATCCTCTCGCTGGTGGGCCTCGGTTATCGCCACTACCGGTCCCACCCCTGGGTCTGGCGGCCCATCCTGTTAAGTCTGGGGTTGCTGGTGGTTCAGGCCGGGCTGGGCGGGGCCACCGTCTTGACGGAGCTCCACCCGCTGATTGCCGCCGTCCACCTGGGCAACGCCATGCTTTTATTGGCGGCGATGATCTTTATCGCCGTTCAGGTCCACCGGACCGAATATGGGCCCTTAGACCTGCCCGGCCGGAAGCTGGTGTGGGGGACGGTGGCCGCAACCTACCTGGCCATTCTGCTGGGGGCCTGGGTGACCCGGGCCCGGGCGATGCTGGCCTGCAACACCTGGCCCCTCTGCGACCCGGCCCTGGTCCTCGCAGACTTTCCGGCGGCCATTAACTTCATCCACCGGGTGGCCGTTTTGATTGCCGGCCTCCACCTTCTGGCCGCCGGCCCGACGCTTTTAAAACGCCCCGGCCGGATTCGGACGGTTTACCTGCTGGCGGTGGGGGTCTTCGGGGTCCAGGTCTTGGTGGGGGGCCTGGCTCTGATTTACCAGATGCCGCCCCTCCTGCGGGGCCTCCACCTGGCCCTGGCGGGGGCCGCCTGGGGGGCTATCTTCTACCTGGGCCTTCTGGTCTGGCAGCCGGCCTGGCCCGAAGTGGTCCGCCCCGCCGGGGCGGCCGGAAAGGGCCGTTCCCCCGGCTGGGTAAGCTACCTGATGCTCACCAAGCCCTGGATCACGGCCCTGCTCCTGGTGACCATGCTGTGCGGGATGCTGGTGGCCGCCCGGGGCCTGCCGCCCCTGCCCCTCCTGCTGTGGACCCTGCTCGGGGGCTTTTGCGCCGCCGGGGGGGCCAACTCCCTGAACAACTACTTCGACCGGGATATCGACCGGGTGATGGTCCGGACCCGGCGCCGGCCGCTCCCCTCCGGCCGTCTGCCCCCCAGGGCGGCCCTGGTCTTCGGGCTGGCCTTGCTGGGGCTTTCGGCTCTTATCTTTGTGGCCTTTGTAAACGTGCTGAGCGCGGTTCTGGCCCTAGCCGGGGCTTTTTACTACGTGGTGATTTACACCCTTATCCTTAAGCGTCGGTCGCCCCAGAACATCGTCATCGGGGGGGCGGCCGGCTCCTTCCCCCCGCTGGTCGGGTGGGCCGCCGTCACCGGGGGCCTGGACCTGATTCCCCTTTACCTGGCCGCCATCATCTTCCTTTGGACCCCGCCCCACACCTGGGCCCTCACCCTGGTGGTGGAGCGGGACTACGAGGCCGTGGGGGTTCCGATGCTTCCGGTGGCGGCCGGGGAGGCTGAAACCCGCCGGCAGATCTGGCTTTACTCGCTCATCCTTACGGCCTTCACCGGCCTGCCCATCCTGACCGGGTCCTTCGGGCCGGTTTACACCCTTACCGCCCTTTTGTTGGGCTTAGGACTCCTTCGCCTCGCCTATCGGCTCACCCACGACCCCTCCCGCAACGTAGCCTGGCGGCTTTACCGGTACTCGAACTGGTACCTGTTGGGCGTGTGCCTGGCGATCCTGGTCGACCGCCTCGGCCTGGGCTGGCTTCAGCTCTGAGCCGGCGGCCGGCCGGACCCGTCCTCCTGGCCCTGCTGGCCGTCCTGATTTTGACCTTAGCTACCCTGGCCGCCGTCCTGCGGCGGCAGAGCGATTTGGGACCGGCCCGGCTGGCCGAAGGGTATTCGGGGTGGCCGGCCTTTGGGGATAACGACCTGCCCGTTTACGTGGACCCCGGGGCCTCGGACCTTTTGGCCATCAACGGGGAGGCCGTCGGCTGGGGCTGGTGGGTTTACCCGCCGGGGGAACTTCGATTCCCCCGGCCGGCCGAGGCCACCGGCCTGCGGGTGGTGGTGGGGGCCGGCTGGCCGGAGGGGCTTTTCGGGCCGCACCATCCCGAGGTTTTGCAGGCCAACGGCCTCATCTTTCGGGTCTTCGCCGGCAACCGGGAGGTGGGGGCGGTGGGGCCCCTGCGGCTGGGGGAGGTTCGGACCGTCGATACCCCGGTTCCGGCGTCGGTGGAGGTCCGGATAACGGCCGAGGCCCTGGACCCCGACCGACCCCGGCCCTGGGCGGCGGTGGCCGACGCCCACTTCTGGCGGGCCCCCTGGCTCAGCCTGGTCCGCTGGCTCGGCCTGGGCCGGCTTCGGCAGCTCATCCCCAACCCCGGACCCCAGGCCGGCCCTTCGGTCCAGCCGCCGGCTTGGACCTTGGAACTGACCAGTGGGCCCAGCCGGCTCGGGGTGGCCTGCGAGGGGCCGGCCCGGGGCACCTTCGGCCTTTATCTTAACGGCCGGCCGGTTCTAATGAGCCGGCTGCCCTTCGCCGACCCAGGTGAGGAGCCGGTCTGCCGGGCCCTGGCCGACGGGGTGGAGGTGGCCTTTCCCCGGAGTGGGGCAGCCGCCACCTTCCGGCCGGCGGGGTCCCGGGCCTTCGTTTACTCGGCCGCGGCCCCCGGGACCGTGGCCGAGCTCTGGCCCGTTTTCGGCTGGGTCGGCCTCGGGGGTGTGGTGGAAGTCTTGACCGACAACAGCCGGCCGGCCCAGCGGCGCATCCGGGCGGACGGCTGGGAGCGGCGGCTTGAGGCCGGGGCCGGGCGGCCGGTGATCTTCCGGAACTCCGACGGGGAAGGCTTACTGCTCGCCAGCCCGGACCCCACCGACCTTCCCCTGGAGGTCGTTGCCCGCCGGTCGGAGGCCGGGCGGTTTGAGCTTAGGCTGGGCCGCCGCCGGCGGCCGGTGATGGCCGGGCCCGAAGCCGCCCTGGATTCGGTGAGCCTCTGGCTGGAGCCCATCCCCGCCCCCGAGGGCCTCTGGCCATCCCGGGCCGTGGCCGGCTTCCTGGGGGAGTTCGGCCGCCGGCCGCCGCTACCCGAATGGTATGAGCTGGAGTTCGAGCCCTGGTATGTCTACTGGCTGGAGGTAGACCAGGAGAAGCTTTTGGGCCAGCTTGAGCTGGTTCGCCGCTACTTCGGGGACCTGGGCCGCTGGTTCGTCACCCTGGATGCCGGCTGGTACGTAAGCGGCGAAAAGCCCGGCGACTGGGAGGTGGATTTGGAGAAATTTCCCGGGGGGCTGGGGGGGTTAGGGCTGGAGCTTCGCCGGCTGGGCATCCCGGCCGTGCTGTATTTTACCGCCCCCTTGCTCAACGACCGGGCGGAGCCGGGGAACTGGCTCAACCTGGCCGGTTTCATCGGCCGCTTTCCCGAACTGGTGATTCCCCTCCGCCGCCTCGAAACCCACACGACCTATCTTTATGATTTTTCCAGTCCCGCCCTCCGGCAGGTGCTCGAAACGGCCGTCTCCGGCCACATCGGAAGCCTGGGGGCGGTGGGGATCTTTTTGGACGGCCTTATGGACGGGGACCGGGAGGTGGTTCTG